>DOTV01000182.1:26927-27218 GCA_003520925.1 Bacteroidales bacterium
TTCTTAACGTGTGATTTAACTTTTGTAATGAATGATTTTGCCGGCTTGAAGGAAGGAATGTTATGAGCTGGAATTATGATGGTTGTGTTCTTGGAGATATTCCTTGCAGTCTTTTTCGCTCTTTTTTTAACAACAAAGCTTCCAAAACCTCTCAGGTAAACGTTGTTACCGGTAACCATTGAATGCTTTATCGTTTCCATAAAGGCTTCAACAGTTTTCTGAACTGTTACCTTTTCAATACCAGTGTTCTTGGCAATTTCATTAACAATGTCTGCTTTAGTCATTTTCGTG
>DOTV01000182.1:27524-38663 GCA_003520925.1 Bacteroidales bacterium
AAATATAAAAATATTATTTGTTTAATATGAAACACTTATAGAATAATTTTTTATTTAAAAATAATATTATTGCCTAAAATACAATGAAATAGACAAATCAATCCTGCAAAACTGACCGATTCGGGGGATATTAAGTATTTAAAACCTTAAAAAACATATGTTCTTGTAATATCCTGAAAACATGGACATTCGGTTATGAATACAGGACGGGTTAGAAGTAATCTATTTTTTATTAACTTTACGTCTGGTTTAAGAAACAAAACGAAATCTTTAACTGTATGTCAATCAATAAGGTTATACTTGTAGGCAATGTAGGTAAAGACCCCGTAATCCGTTATTTCGACAAGGGAGTCGCCAAGGTTACTTTTCCGCTCGCAACAAGCGAATCCTATACAAACCAGCAGGGAGAGACAATTACAACTACCGAATGGCATAATATAGTTCTCTGGCGAGCAATGGCCGAAGTAGCTGAAAAAACCGTCAAAAAAGGATCCCAGCTCTATATTGTGGGCAAGATCAAAACAAGGTCATATGTAGACAAGGATGGCAATAATAAATATATAACCGAGATACTGGCAGATACTTTTCTTGTACTCGAAAAGAAACAGGGTATAGGTTCTGCTCAGGTATCAGAACCGAATAAAACCGGTATCCAGGAAAAGGAACCTCCGGTATCCGATCTTAATGAACCTCCGGCAGGGTATCAGCCAACCAATGAAGATGATCTGCCCTTTTAAAGGGTTTCACTAACAGAAAAACAATTGGAACCAGGATTTTTATTTTCATTTGCTGCTTTTTTCCAGGGTGTTGTTAATAATCCATTCGATTTCAAGCTGGTTATCGGTTTGATAGTCCTGATCCTTTTACTTTTTATTTCTGCACTGATGTCTGGTAGCGAGGTGGCTTTCTTCTCACTGAGACCTGAAGATATTGAAAAGCTAAAATCGAGCAAGTCAAAAAAGGCAGCAAGGGTTCTGAAGCTTCATGATATGCCTGACAAGCTGCTGAGCACTATCCTGGTTGCCAATAATACAGTTAATATTGCGATTGTTCTGCTGGCAGCTTTCCTGAGTGCCAGAACCTTTGACTTCAGCATGAATCCTGTCCTTGGTTTCATTTTTGAAGCAGTGGTCATTACTTTTATCCTGCTTTTTTTTGGCGAGGTTATGCCCAAAGTATTCGCTACCAGGAATCAGGTAGCAATGGCACAATTCATGGCATATCCCATGTCATTTCTTGAGTCACTGTTTAAACCGGTAACACACCTTCTTATCTTTTCAACATCTTTCGTGAAGAAAAGGGCCAGGCACAGGTACACAAACATCAGCATGAATGACCTGTCGGATGCTCTTGAACTCGCATCGGATGATATTAATGAAGATGAAAAGATCCTGAAGGGCATAGTTAATTTCGGCAATATTAACGTCAGTGAGATCATGTGCCCGAGAATAGACGTGACTGCAATTAATATTAAGCTGGGATTCAATAAAGTGAAATCGATAATAATCGAATCAGGATTTTCAAGGATTCCTGTTTATTCCGGATCATTTGACTCAGTCAAAGGTATACTTTACGCCAAAGATGTCCTTCCCTATACAAATAGTCCGGATAATTTCAAGTGGCAGGCATTGATGAGACCTGTTCATTTCGTACCTGAAACCAAAAAGATAAATGAACTGCTGAAGGAGTTTCAGATTAAGAAGCAGCATATGGCAGTTGTTATTGACGAGTATGGAGGGACATCCGGAATTATAACACTCGAAGATGTCCTCGAGGAAATTGTCGGCGAAATAACCGATGAAAGTGATGAGGACGAAACTATGCACCGCAAGATCGATGATAAAACTTATATTTTTGAAGGCAAGATACTGCTTAACGACTTTTTTAAAATTATTGAAGTTGAAGATGATCCGTTTGAAGATGTCAGGGGTGAATCGGAAACACTTGCCGGCCTTATCCTTGAGCTAACCGGTGAGATCCCGCAAAAGGGCCAGACTATAACATTTCAGAATTTCAATTTTAAGATAGAATCAGCCGACAAAAGAAGAATAAAGGAAATCAGGGTTGAATTAACCGATAATCATGGGAAAACTAAGCAGGATTAATCTGCCTTTAGCCTTTTTAACGATTGCAGTTGCCAGCTTTGTAAGCTGCAGGGAAGTCGCGGTACCAAAACCAAAAGGTTATTTCAGGATCGACCTGCCGCAAAAGAAGTATAGGATGTTCAATGAAGCGGACCAGTCGAGAAACCTTCCGCTTAAATTTGAATACCCGGTCTATGGGAATATATCTGAAAAGGACGGTGATAACCCGGAACCAGGGTGGTTTAATATTGAATTTCCGGCATATAAAGCCCGTATATATTTGACATACAAGGACGTAAATAATAATCTGGAGAGCCTTACCGAGCAGACTTACACAATGAATGTGAAAAATCACATTACAAAGGCCGACGCGATCAATGAACAGCTTATTGATGACAATAAAAGCCGGGTATTCGGAATACTTTATGACCTGAAAGGCAATACTGCGTCAGCTGTTCAGTTTTATGTAACTGACAGCACAAATCATTACCTGAGAGGATCGCTCTATTTTGAATCAGAACCAAATGCAGATTCTCTGGCACCTGTAATTGATTTCTTCAGAGCGGATGTCATTCATCTGATTGAAACGCTGAAATGGAAGGAAAAGTAACATTTTGACAGATTAATGGGTTGTATTTCTAAACATTATCTTAACGAATTCACCATTCTGGGTGTCTGGAAAATTGAGGAGGAGCTTAAAACCCTGCTTGATTCAGTGGCACTCGATAACGGAGATAAAAAGAAATACAAAGTCTTTGCCAGCAATTCAAGGAAACTTGAATTCCTTAGTGTAAGAGCACTGCTTGCCGAACTTCTTGGAAAAGATGCACGGATCATCTATAATAAAAACAACAAACCCTTTCTTAAGGACGGCTCAAGATTCATCAGCATCTCCCATTCTTATAAGCTTACCGCAATTCTTCTGAGCACAAATGAGAAAGTTGGTATCGACCTCGAGCATATGAATACAAATATCGGGAGGATTGCATTCAAGTTTATCAACAGAAGAGAAAAGATCACAAAAGAAATAGAAAACCGGAGGTATCACCTTTACCTCCACTGGTGTGCAAAGGAGGCTCTCTATAAGATCTGCGACAAGGAAGGAATAAGCATAAAAAAGAATATTACAATTGAACCTTTCGAGGTTAAGGAATCAGGTGAAATTAAAGGCAAAGTCCAAACCGACAAGATAAATGAGACATTTGACCTTTTTTATACCAGGTATGATAACTATGCAATAGTCTGGACAAAGAAAAATTATGACAAAGGATAATTTTCCTGGAAACAGAAGTGTAGCCCTTCTTCTCGATCCAGATAAAGCATCGTCTGAAGGACTTGAGAAAACCCTCAGGATTGCATCGGAATGCAAAACTGACTATATCCTGGCAGGAGGCAGCCTTACATTTAACAGTATAGATAATCTTATTGATACGGTTAGAAAATACTGCAACATCCCCATAATTCTTTTCCCGGGCAACCTTCTCCAGCTAAGCCTGAAAGCCGATGCAATACTTCTTCTGTCGCTCATTTCAGGAAGGAATCCTGAACTTCTGATCGGAAATCATGTTATTGCAGCTCCCTACCTGAGAAGAGTAAGGGAAAAACTTATTTCGGTGGGATATATACTTGTCGGGTCAGGGAAAAAAACATCGGTCGAATACATCAGCCAGACTGAAGCAATCCCGGCCGATAAATCAGATCTTGTAGTTGCAACGGCTCTGGCAGGCGAGATGCTGGGTTTTAATATGATTTACCTTGAAGCGGGAAGCGGTGCAGAAAAACCTGTTCCCTCAGAAATAATAAGCGCCGTGAGAGAAAATGTCTCAATACCCATTGCAGTAGGAGGAGGATTAAGAAGCCGGAAGGAAATATCAGATGCATTCCATGCGGGGGCGGATCTGATTATTCTCGGAAATGGCTGTGAAAAGAATCCTGGACTACTGGCTGAAGCCTGCTCAGTAAGGGACAATATAATAAACAGACTGACTACCTGAAGAGTTCCGGCATAGGCTCCCCCGTACATGCATTGGGATATGGTATCCTGCACAATGATGAAAGAGTGGCTGCAATATCGGTCATGTTGACTTTCCTCATAACAGTCGACCTGTTGACAGTCCAGCCATACCAGATAAGAGGTACATGCGAATCATATTCATAAGGTGAATTGTGGTTCGTAATCTGGTCACTCTCCTTTTCGACCCAACCCGGATTCAAAGTAACAATGACATCACCAGATCTCTGGGGACTGAAATTATTTACAATCCTCTTCAGATGTCCGTTGCCAAAATCATTGGCTTCAAATGCATAATACGGAAAAGCAGATGCAACACCTGTAAACTGAGTGAGGAATCTGGCTGTCTTCTTCTGGATATCCTCGATCGGGATCCTGGCATCTTCAATAAGCGTTCTGTTCAGGAATATCTGCCTTTCAGAAAATCCCCTTACCCAGTCACCTTCACCGTAAACAGCGTTAAGATAACTACGCAGGAGCTGCAGCGCCTGATTCTGCATAAAATATCCGGCCGGTATCCTTGTATCCTGCATGACAGCGGGAATCTCCGAAACTCCGTGTGCCGATGTAAAATAGATAAGAATATTCCTTTTACCAATATTATCATTCAGGTAATTTACAAGTGTTTCAATATTCTTGTCCAGTCGAAGGATAGCATCACCTGTCTCTACTGAGGAGGGACCGAACCTGTGCCCGATATAGTCGGTTGAGGAATAGCATATTGAAAGAAAATCAGGCACATCGTCCCTGCCAAGACTCTCTTTTTCAATCAATCTGATTGCAAAATCGGTTGTAAAAGCATCTCCGAAGGGGGTCTCTCTTAAAAATGCAAAGTTCCGTGCTGAGTTTCTGCCTGCAGGCTTGCTCAGCTTATTAATATCGTAAGGGAAATAATTACGACCGCTGAATCCTGCTTCAAATTTGTTTGAATCAGGAAGACAAATTGAATAGTCAGCTGCCTGCTTTAATAGGTTCCAGGTGGTGCTGAGATATGTTTCCGGATATTTCATCGCGTTTAAATCGTTGACCCAGGGTGGCAGATCCTTCATGTAATATGATGATGACATCCAGGTCCCGGTAGTGTTATCGTACCAGAATGCCCCGTCGGCAGCATGACCGGCAGAGAAAATTGCCGCATGTTCTTTAATGCCGACAGCAAACACTTTTGACTTTTTACCTGTTGCGATCTTAAGCTCATCAGCAAACGTTGAAGCATTAAGATTTACCGGAGAATGAAGACCCGATTCGTAGCTCCCTCCCACCGGATTAACTGAAACATCCTTGGTACAATAAATAAATTCATTTTTCAGTGGAAGATACCAGCTGTCGGAAGTAATACCATGATATGATGGTTCTGTCCCGGTCGAGATAGTTGAAAATCCCGGTGCCGACTGGGTAAGCATGTAATCGAAGGAGGCATTACGGAAAAATGTTCCTTCATTGATCAGCTTCCTGATCCCGTTTTCAGAAAGTCTGTCCCTGAACTTCTCTATCTGATCAAACCGTAACTGTTCAACCACTATCCCGATTATAAGTGCCGGTTTGTCAGGAGGTAAATATGCACCTTGTCCCGACAGACGCAAAAAACCACATATCAGCAAAAAAACGGTAATAACTTTTTTTCCTGTCATTTTGTAGATCTCCACTTCTTAATAAAACAGCACAAAACTAGTCTTTTCAGCCTGAGAAACAATCTTTAATTCAAATTACATCTCCGATTCATCTGAGAATCACAATCCTGCCGCTGCAAGAAAGTCTTGTTTTCTTATTTGTAAATACAATGAAATAGGTTCCTGCCGGCAGCCTGCTGACCTCAAGCCTGACAGGATTCATGTCAGTCGTTTCTGTGTCAATATCCGAGACCTTTTTACCTGTCAGGTTAAACATTCTTATATTAATCCCACCCCTTAAGTTTTCAGGCAGCACAACTTTAATTATATTGCTGCCGGGGTTCGGATAAAATAACGGTTTAGCAGTATCTGTAGTATCCACCGGATTTAAAGCAGATAACATTTTTACTGTCAGGTCCGTTCTCTCCCTTTGTATTACTGTAATGTTCCTTACTATCGTGTCCCTGTAACCCTCAGAAGTAAATCTGAGGTCATATGATCCCGGTAAAAGAAACCTTGTAAAAATACCGGTAAGGGTATCCGAATAAACATGCGAACTGTCCCTGTCGTATCCTTCAATGGATATCCTTGCAGGAACAGGTTCATTACTAATCGCATCAACGACTTGTCCGTGAATGCCAAAAATTGAATTTTCAAGGTAACCAAGCAGCGAACGGTAGTTGTACTGCCATATATTATTAAGATCCGATGTCGGTGTAATGAAGTCCTCGTCGAGTTCGACAGTAACTTCGCGGCCGCTGAGATTATATGTAACATAATCCTGCCTGCTGCCATTAACTTTATACCAGACGTATCCGTTTGTGACACCATTATCAAGGAAATTCATATAACCGGGTCCGGAATAAAGATGTACAGTGTCGGCCCAGGCTCTGCTTATCATATAAAACCAGTCATTATCAGCATGTTCAACTGCCCACCTGTCCCATGGATAATTAACAACCTCTTCTCCTGAATGGAAATTCGCCGAGAGCGCAAACCCGCGATCAGCGAGGAAACGCATCATGTCGACCGTCTCTTTTTGCCTTGTCACAACAGGGCCGTCAGGGTCGGGAAAATTGCGGTTAAGATCATACCCGTTTGCATTGAACCGTACAGGCGAAAGGATATTATTGCCGTTCCTGAAAGTTCCGTCGGGGTTTGCAAGCGGATTGATCCATATCTCCAGGTTGTCCACCAGATTCTTCACCCGGTTATTGGTGCTGTAATTTTTAAGAAGATACTCCGAAAGTCTGAGCATAAGAATGAACCCTGCAGTTTCATCTCCGTGTATGGATGATGTATAAAAGACTTCGGGCTCCGGTTCATCTGTTTTGCAGTTATCGGATATCTTCAGTACAAGCACAAGCCTGCCGTTTATGCTTTTCCCTATTGTATCCAGCACACAGAGCGCAGGATAAGAAGATGCAAAGAATCTCATTACCGAATCATACTGTGTATAAGTAGGGTAACTATCCCACTGCATGGCTTCTGCCATGTTCGCAGAAGTTAAGACACCTTTAGTATCAACTCTTTCAGTAAGCTGATATTCATTACCTTCTGCAATAAACCTTTCAACAGTCAGCGGAGAAAGCAAAATATGAACTGACTTATCCCTGACGGATCGGATTGAATAGATTCTTGTGAGTCTGTCGATTGCTTGTCTGCCCGGATCTGGGATTATTACTTCCGCCTGACCTTTTTCGGCTATTATCCCGCGCAGTTTTGTATCATTTGTTACATTTTGGGAATGGCAAAGTTCTGCCAGAAACGAAAATATCAGTAACGGTATCAGTAATTTCTTAAACATCCGTAAGGTTAAACATTGAACCTGATATGAAGTATATCACCGTCTTCAACCACGTAGGTCTTTCCTTCAATATAAAACTTCCCGGCTTCCTTGCAGGCATGTTCCGACCCCAAAGTAACAAAATCATGATATTTCATTACTTCTGCCCTGATGAACCCTCTTTCAAGGTCGCTGTGAATTACGCCTGCAGCCTGTGGGGCAGTCATCCCCTTTTTAATTGTCCAGGCCCTGATTTCCATCGGTCCGACAGTAAAGAATGTCTGGAGGTTAAGCATCTTATATGCCGCCCTTACCATCTTATCGACCCCTGGTTCATCCAAACCTGCATCCTTAAGAAATGCAAGCCTGTCCTCAATGCTCTCAAGCTCTGCTATTTCTGCTTCAACTGCTCCGGCGATCACCAGTATCTCTGCATTTTTACCCTTCAGCGCTTCTTTTACCTTTTCAACATATTTATTTCCTGAAACAGCCGATTTCTCATCGACATTACAGACATACATAACGGGTTTCATGGTAAGGAGGAAAAGGTCATCGACATGTTTCTTTTCCTCAGGTTTTACATCGAGGCTGCGGGCATTGTTAAAATTCCCTATATGATCCCTGTACTTTGTCAGAACTTCTATACCATGCTTTGCTTCTTTATCTCCGGCCCTTACAAGTTTCTCGAGCCGCTGCAGCTTCTTCTCGACCGATTCCATATCCTTGACCTGAAGTTCAAAGTCGATAGTCTCCATATCCCTTACC
Source organism: Bacteroidales bacterium (assembly GCA_003520925.1). Classification (GTDB taxonomy): domain Bacteria; phylum Bacteroidota; class Bacteroidia; order Bacteroidales; family VadinHA17; genus LD21. The sequence continues at coordinate 35,781 of DOTV01000182.1, forward strand.
GGATCGACTGAACCGTCAATATGAGGAAGGGCATCATTATCGAAACATCTCAGAACATGAATAAGAGCATCAGTATTTCGAATATCTCCGAGAAATTTATTACCGACACCCTCACCCTTGTTCGAGCCGCGGGTAAGTCCGGGTATGTCAACAATCTCTACGGTTGTATTAACGATTTTGTCTGTAACCTGATGTTTTTCAAGTTCGTATAATCTGGGATCCGGAACCTGCACCAACCCGATATTTGATTTGGTGGCGCTGAATGCAAAAGCATTTGTTTCACCCTTTGTGTTTGAGATGCAATTGAAGATGGTAGTTTTGCCAACGTTGGTGATTCCAAGTATTCCGCATTGAAGAGCCATCAGATTCCGTATTAAATTACGGATGCAAATTTACAGATATTCCCGGGTTAAGCAATTATTAAAACATGCTTAATCTCCATCTTTGCCCTTTCGTTATCGGCATTGTAAACAAAAGAGGCACTATATGGATCTTCCTGGATTGTATTAACGGCTTCAAATGAAGTATATGTAAGCGAATCAACACTATTTGGAATGATCATGGAAGTAGGGCTGATCTCACTCAGGGCATAAGGTTTGAGTGTATTATTATAAAGGAATGATCCCACATCACTTTTTGTAAAAATACCTCCCTTGTCATAGTGATATGCCATATCGAGTGTTGTGGTAGTACCCTTCATTATGTAGTCGAGCCTATCAAGCCCATCATAATAGAAATCCTCTTTCAAGCCAGCCTGTCTTTATAAGAAATTATGAAAGGTTCCCTTCTATCGTATTAAATTTAATAAATACTTATAAAGTGAGTTGGCATGAAACTGCATAAACTATCAAAATAGTTACTCCTGGATTTTCTATTCAACAACTTTCAATTTAATCCAATTTGTTTTAACTATTTTACCATTATTAACACTTTGTAATTGTAAGTTAGCTCGAATTCTATATAAGCCTTTAAATATTAAAGAATTTACCAATTCTATCCCAAGCTTATATTTATTACTTTTGCCTGGAGCAATAGTAGTGTAGTTTCTTTCATAGCATATTAGTTGATAATCTTGAGCATATGATGAATCCCTTTCTATTTGATCAAGGGAAAGAAACTTATGCTTTCTAGGGACAAACATTTCTATATCAAATACTACTTCTACATCTTCTTGAAGTAAGCTTCCGCCAATAAATAAATCGTCAGGAACTTTAACAGGAACCTTACTATTGTTTGTAAGAATTAAATATACCGCTTTTGAATCCTTGACTTTAAAAGTTTTCTTATCACTTTCAAGATGGACTTCAATGTCACATCTAACTTTGTCAATAGCTTGCGTGCTAAATAGGTATATTTGATTCTGAACAATGAAATTAAAGTCTAATAACAAAATAAGTAGATTCATATTTAACTCCTCCTATCGACCAAAATAACTTTGTAGTCGTATATATAGATAATAATATTTTGTGGATAGATCAGGACTAAGGCTGCTATAATGCCGAATTGCGTATCCATACCATGTGGTCCGATTCTGCTGATCCTCAGCTGGAAGCCAGGAGTTCATAAGAGTTTGAGAATAAGCAATAAACTCTCTTACATCCTGATTCTGAAAGTCTTTCATTGGTAATTCATAATAATGCTGAGAAACATGAATCATTTCGTGATAAACAGATTTTACTGTTGTTCCCCATGATAGATTTGTTAAAAATTTAGGGCCGAAAAATATGGTTTGTTTTTCTCCAAAATATCCTTCTGTGGTACTACGGGTTCTTAATTCTGGCTTAATATTCAGGCTGTATAGTTTTTCTACACCAAAGTCAAGGTCATAGTATGAAATTAGTGTTTTTAATGCTTCTATTGGATATCCAGTAATAACTAGATATCTAAAAATCTTTTCTTGAGTGGTTTTTTGATTTGTAGTTCCACTTTTTTGATTCAAGCTGTTGTCCCCACCAAAACCGGGGGCATTATTTCCTCCTCCACCTCTATTCCCTCCAAATCCGCTTATAAGAAATGCATAATCATAACCTCCATGAAAGACATCTTCATACATTGCACCAAATAGCTCCTTAAGCATCTGATCAACGTGAGATTGAGGTCCATATACAATATCATGAACATATTGGACAGTTACAGAAACATTAAAACCAGTCGGATCAGTATATTTCAACGGATTATTCACGCAATACGAATACCTGTTCAGATTCTGGGAATTATAAGGATCCTGAATGTTATTATCCGGACTTAAAAATTGTCCGGCAATGGGATCGTACATTCTGCCATTCATGTTGATTAAATTGAACCATGGCAGATGCTCATGTCCTGTAAATCCTCTTCCGGCAATAAACAGAGCAGGTTCTGATCCCGGATCGTAATTTACCCACCCGCTTGTGGAACGCATTCTATCCCATGCATCATAGCTGTATTGATATTCCAGTGTATTCGTTGAGGCATTAACCACATGGGTAATACTGCCCAGATGATCTCTCAGAAGGATATAATATGTTGTAGTTCCACTTTGTGTTATAGCAACAACAGGGGCAGTATATGAATCTCCCCCGATAAAAGTGTATTCCCTGGTAGTTCCACTCGCTGTTTCTTTTATATAGCTACTTTCAGGGTACCACCTTGCCAGAATTGTTGTAGTGTTTTGCTTAACCTCCATCTTTGCCCTTGCGTTATCGGCATTGTAAACAAATGTGGCGCTATATGGATCTTCCTCGATTATTTTAACGCTTTCAAATGAAGTATATGTAAGCGAATCAACACTATTTGGAATGATCATTGAAGTGGGGCTGATCTCACTGAGGGCATAAGGTTTGAGGGTATTATTATATAGGAATGACCCAACATCACTTTTTGTGAAAATATCTCCCTCGTCAT
>DOTV01000102.1 GCA_003520925.1 Bacteroidales bacterium
AAAAGGGATGAAGGAAGAGTAAGATGGAGCATTGGTTATACATATGCAAGAACATTCCTTAAGAGCATTGGGAAATTCAACGATGAGATTATAAATAAGGGGGAATGGTTCCCTGCCAACTTTGATAAGCCGAACGACCTTGTTGCAACATTTAATTTCCTTTTCTCAAGACGGTTCAGTTTTTCGACCAATTATACCTGGAGCACCGGGAGGCCAATCACATACCCTGTGGCAACTTATTATATGGGCGATATTCTGCTGGTTCATTATTCTGACAGAAACAAGTACAGGATTCCCGATTATATGAGACTCGATCTGTCACTGAAGCTCAGCGGGAATTTGAAATCTCATAAAATTGCCAACCCTCACTGGATCTTTTCAGTTTACAATTTGCTGGGCAGGCAGAATGTCTATTCAATCTATTTCAAGAATGAAAACAAGAGAGTGAATGGGTATAAACTTTCCGTATTCGGCAAAGCAATCCCTTCAGTGAGCTTTAATTTTGACTTTTAGCAGATATGAGAAAAATATTTCGTTCAGTGATTTTTATTTCGATTCTGACAATTTCAGGCTGTATCACTCAATTTGTACCCGAAACCGATGAAGATCCTGACCTGCTGGTTGTTGAAGGATTGATTTCAGATCAGCCTGAGGTCTATACAATTAAGCTTTCAAGATCGATGCCTCTTGGAAATAAAATAACTTCAAGACCTCTGAAGGGATGCACGGTAACTATTGTCGATGATCTTGGCCATATCTTTCAGGCTCGTGAATCGACAACTGCCGGAACCTACCTGACAACACCCGGGACTTTCAGGGGAGTTATCGGACGTCAGTATACACTGCATATAAATACTAATAATTCAACAGTAAACCATTATTCATACCAGTCCCTTCCGATGGAGTTGCAGGCCGTACCTCCCATCGACAGCCTCTTCCATGAAAAGGTGTTAATTCAGGAAAAGACCGAATTTTCGAGTGCAAAGGAGGGCAGCCAGGTCTATCTGAACACACATGATCCGATGGGGTTTTGCAAGTTCTACAGATGGGATTTTACCGAAACATGGAAATTCCGTCTTCCATATTATGTCCCGAACAATGTCTGCTGGATAACAAACAATTCAAATGAAATCAGTATTAAGAGTATGTCCTCTCTTATCCAGAACAGGATCTCACGATTTCCAATTAAGTTTATTTCAAATGAAACCGATCGGCTGGCGGTACGTTACACCATCCTTGTGAATCAGTATTCACTCAGCGAAAGTGAATACACTTATTGGGAAAAACTGCAGAGTATTTCCGAGGAAGTCGGCAGCCTTTATGATATAACCCCATCTTCAATTCCCGGCAATATTTTTTGCGTCGAGGATCCGTCCGAGCAGGTTCTTGGATTTTTCAGCGTCTCAGGAAAGACGTCTAAAAGAATTTATATTGATGAAAATTTCCTTGGGCTGGTAAACTATTATAAAGAATGCCCTGCGGACACTATTTATGGAACAGGTCCGATACCCGGGTTAAACAGTACAGTCTGGGTAATTGAAGAACAGAACTATGCAATGCCCCCATACAGGGTAATTACAGAAAGAAAATTTTGTGCCGATTGCACAGTAAGGGGCACCACAACACAGCCAGCTTTCTGGGAAGAACAACAATGATAAAAAATGCTGAAAAATATATTCATGTCAAGATATAGAATACCTTATTGCCTGTTTCTCTTCAGCTTCCTTAGCCTGTCATCCTCCGGGCAGGTCAGGCAGGATTTTCTTGATACGGTTTCTGAAAGGTTTCAGAAATACTGTAATACTAATCCCCGTGAAGAAATTTATATTCATACCGACAGACAGGAATACGTTGCCGGGGAAGATGTCTGGTTCAGCATATATCTGATTGACAGGCAAACTTCAAAACTGTCAGGGTCCGGTAAAATTGCCTATTTTGAGATTCTGAATCCTGAGAACAGGCCTGTGGCTCAGAAAAGAATTGGACTTGAGAATGGTTTCGGTCCGGGTCAAATACTCCTGCCTGATACTATCAGCTCAGGTATTTACACAATCAGGGCATATACAAACTGGATGAAGAATTTCATGCCTGAAAACTGTTTCATAAAAAGATTGATCATACATAATCCTCTAACTGGCAAAAGTTTCAATATATACAGAGAACTTATGTCGAATAAAGGGAATATCACCCCGACTGAGGCAACCGGCCTGGTTACTGAAATTGATAAGCAAAATCAGGAAAACATCAGAATCATCATCAAATCTACAAGGGATTACCGGCTGGTCGGGGGAAATACATGTTACCTTTTTGTTCAGACTCATGGAATTATTAATTTCAAGCGGGTTGTCACCCTATCAGATGAAGTAACAGTAGTCAATATGCCCCGTGATATTCTTATACCTGGCATAAACCATATTACCCTTTTCAGCTCATCGGGCAGACCAGTATTCGAGAGACTGCTTTATACACCAAAGGGAAATGAAGGAAATCTGGATCTTATTGTTAACGAAAATCCTGAATCAAGGGAAAAGATCACTCTTGAAATTGCAAGTAAAAAAGGTACAGCTGCCTTGGATAAACTGCCTTATCTAAGCATTTCCGCTTCCATCGCGGACGGTAACTTATTCCCCGGAATAGATTATTATATGATCTTCGGATCAGAGTTCGGAGTATTGCCGGATGAATTACTGAAATCTATTCAGAATGGGGCTCCGGCCGATTCAATAGATAAATTCCTCTTGTCGATGAAGAGCAGCTGGATTGACTGGAATAAGATACTGTCAGAAAGTTATCCGTCAATAAGATATAAAAAAGAGACCGAAAATCATTTTTTATACGGCCGGCTCATAAACAAGAACACCCAGATCCCCGATCCGGAACAGTACCTGTTTCTTTCCATGCCAGGCAAGAAAACAATGTTTCAGTATGCAAAAACTGATAAGAACGGTGATTTCACTTTCACACTTCCTTTGGATGGTAGTATCAGAGATCTTATTATACAGCCTGAAGATGCTGAAAGGAATAATAACATCAGGATTGAATCTTCATTCTCAGATAAATATCCTGAATTAACACAGGTCACGGGGACTTTGGCAAAACCTGTGACACAGAGCAGTTCAAAGATGGCTGTTAATTACCAGGTTATGAAGATTTACAAATCGGATGTTCTTCCCGTAAAGTCATCGCCGGTTACTTTCACGGGTGGTGCCAGACGATTCTATGGGAAACCTGATATTGACCTATTGATGGATGATTATATAAAGCTGCCGGTGATGCAGGAAGTGTTTTTTGAACTTACACCAGGTGTATTCCTGAGGAAGAAAAAAACCGGGTATGAAATTTCAATAGCCGATCCTGTCGAAAGCAGGATCTATGATAGACCACCTATGTTGTTTATTGATGGCGTAATTGTTAGAGACCCGGCCAATATAGCCAATCTTGACCCTGAAACAGTTGAGAAGATAGAAGCAGTGAAGTCGCGTTATTTTGTTGGTGAATACATGATGTATGGGCTTGTTAATGTAATAACCAGAGCCGGAGATTTCAGGACTGTCACTCTTCCCGATTATGCTGTGAGGCTTCCCTACAGAGTTACTGAACCGGTAAATTCTTTTTCATCGCCTGATTTTACTACTCCTGAAAAAAAACTAAGCAGAATCCCTGATTTCAGGAACACGCTTTACTGGAACCCGGCTGTCAAAACAGATAATGAAGGAAATGCAGCTGTTGAATTTTGGAGCTCTGATTTCAGGTCCGATTATGAAGTAAGCATTCAGGGAATTACGGGAGACGGGAAACCGGTTTCGATTATGAAAATCATAAAAGTCCAATAATTTTAAGGACCCCATCCCCCTAAAGGGGGCTAGAAAATCAGCTTGGCTTAAGCCCCCTTTAGGGAGTGGGGGGTTTCTCCACAAGCTGAAAAGTAAACCTGCTTCCTTTTACAATGTCCTCATGATTTATTACCCTGTGCGGATAAACTCCGCCGTTGCGTGTTATCACTTTTATATAATTACTGCCGGGTTTACTGCTTACTGAACTGATCAGAAAAAACTTCCCTCCCGGAAGGAATATTTTAATCTCATCAAAAGCAGGTGTAGTTATGACATATTGACCTGACGCGGGGCAGACTGGATAGAATCCCATCATCGAAAATACAAGCCATGCCGACATTTGTCCGGCATCCTCATTTCCGCTTAATCCTCCAGACCCGGTGCCGTACTCCTCCTGAATTATGTTCCGGACGACTTCCTGTGTCCGGTAAGGTTTTCCTGCAAGGGTATAGAGATATGGGATCTGGTGGCCCGGCTCATTCCCATGCCAGTACCGGCCCTCCCTGAAAAAAGCATCAAGCTTGTCAGTGGAGGCTTTTTCCCCGCCCATGGCCTGAATTAATCCCGGAATATCGTGAGGTACGTACCATGTGTACTGGAAAGGAGTACCCTCGCATATAAAGCTTGCCTTTGAATTGGGATCAAATGGTTCTGTCCAGGTTCCGTCAGAGTGCCTGCCCCTGACGAAACCTGTCTTGCTGTCAAAG
>DOTV01000101.1:0-5505 GCA_003520925.1 Bacteroidales bacterium
TTCAGGAAAGACATTACTAAAGAAACTAAAAGCACATCAATGTCAAAGATTTGTCAGGTTACAGGGAAGAAAGCGATGGTAGGAAACAATGTATCGCATTCAAAAAGAAGAACGAAAAGGAAATTCTACCCCAATCTTTTTGTAAAAAGATATTATCTTCCCGAAGAGGAGAGATGGATTTCGCTTAAAGTTTCAACTTCGGGGATACGGCTGATTAATAAAAAAGGACTTACAACCGTTTTGAAAGAGGCAAAGGAAAAAGGTTACATTTTGAATTATTAAAAATAAGATCAGGAAATGGCAAAAAAGGCAAAAGGTAACAGGCAGCAGGTTATTCTTGAATGCACCGAGCATAAGGAAAGTGGTCAGCCGGGCACATCAAGGTATATAACTACTAAAAACAGGAAAAACACTCCGGATCGAATGGAACGTATGAAATACAATCCGGTTCTTAAGAAACATACACTTCACAGAGAAATCAAGTAAACAGACAACGTCATGGCAAAGAAAGTAGTTGCAACATTGAAAACTGGTAGCGGTAAACTTTTTACAAAGTGTATCAAGATGACCAAGTCGGAGAAGACCGGTGCATATCAGTTTAAGGAAGAAATCGTTCACAATGACCATATTAAAGATTTCTTCACGAAAAAATAACAATTTCATTTTCATTAAGATATCAGGAGCTTTCTTCATAGCGGAAGAAAGCTTTTTTTATATTTGTCATTCAATAAGATAAAACTAAATTCTCAATGGGCTGGTTTGGTTTTGGCAGTAAGGAGAAAAAGGAGATACTTGACAGGGGGCTTGAAAAAACGAAGGAAAATGTCTTTTCAAAGCTTTCACGGGCAGTTATTGGTAAAACCAAAGTTGATGAAGAAGTATTGGATAAACTTGAGGAAGCCCTGGTATCATCTGACGTCGGTGTTACTACAACTCTCAAAATAATTGAACGGATTGAAGCAAGAGTTGCAAAAGACAAATACCTGAATACCAGTGAGCTCAATATAATTCTAAGAGAGGAGATCGTTTCACTGCTTGAGAGCAATCTTTCAGGAGCAGAGTCGGCATTTGATTCACCTCTTCCCGCATCACCTTATGTAATAATGGTTGTCGGAGTTAACGGATCAGGTAAGACTACCACCATAGCTAAAATCGCCTATCAGTACAAAATGGCTGGGAAGAAGGTACTTCTCGGCGCTGCCGATACATTCAGGGCAGCTGCCATCGACCAGCTCCAGATCTGGGCTGACAGGGCTGGAGTCCAGATCATTAAACAACAAATGGGTTCGGATCCGGCATCTGTTGCTTTCGACTCTGTTAAATCAGCAGTTGCAGGCAGTTATGATGTTGTAATTATCGACACTGCAGGAAGACTCCATAATAAGGTGAATCTCATGGCGGAACTTTCAAAGATAAAACGTGTAATGGAGAAAGTTATACCTGATGCACCACACGATGTTTTGCTTGTACTCGACGGTTCGACCGGCCAGAATGCATTTGAACAGGCAAAACAATTCACAGCAGCCACCGATGTGACTGCAATGGCGATTACCAAGCTCGATGGCACAGCTAAGGGAGGAGTAGTAATTGGTATTTCTGATCAGTTCAGGATTCCAGTAAGATACATAGGATTAGGTGAAAAAATTACTGATCTTCAGATATTTAATCCTTTCGAGTTTGTAGATACGCTTTTTACTTTTGAAAAAAATTAATATAGTAACCCTTGGCTGCTCCAAGAACACAGTCGATTCCGAGAAACTTCTTATGCAGATCCGGGAAGGAGGTTATTCGGTAGTTTATGATCCCTCTGATTTCTCAGCCGATACTGTGATCATCAATACCTGTGGATTTATTAATGATGCCAAAGAACAGAGCATCGATACAATTTTACGCTTTGTAAAAGCCAGCCAGGCTGGTGAGATTAATAACCTTTATGTCATGGGTTGTCTTTCAGAGAGATATATGGACGCACTGAAGACAGAGATACCTGAGGTGAAGAAATACTTCGGTGTCAATAACATGAATCTAATCCTTCAGGAGCTGGGAATCGGGTTAAAGAAAGAGCAAATTTATGAAAGAATCCTGACCGGTCCGGGTCATTATGCATATCTTAAGGTATCGGAAGGATGTGACAGAAAATGTTCATTCTGTTCCATACCGCTGATAAGGGGAAAATGCATCTCCCGTCCGATAGAAGAGCTTACCAGGGAAGCTGCATATCTTGCCGGACAAGGAGTGAAAGAGCTTATCCTTATAGCACAGGACCTTAGCTATTACGGTCTAGATCTGTACAAGACTCAGAAACTCCCCGAACTTATCACAGAACTGCTTAAAATTGAGTCGTTTGAATGGATCAGACTTCATTATCTCTATCCTGCGAATTTCCCTGAAGAGGTCTTTTCCCTGATGCAGAATAATCCCAGGATATGCAGGTACATTGACATCCCGATCCAGCATATCTCAGGTAAAATGCTTGAGATCATGAAAAGGTCGCATTATGAAAATGGAACCAGAAGATTTCTGAATAAAATTAGAAAGGAACTCCCGGGAGCTGCGATTCGGACTACACTTATTGCAGGTCATCCCGGTGAAACTGAAAAGGAGTTTAATGAACTTAAGGAATTTATTTCGGAATTCAGGTTCGACCGGCTTGGGGTCTTCGCCTACAGCCATGAAGAGGGAACATATTCCTATGACAATTATAACGATGACATTTCTCAAAATGTAAAGGAATCAAGGGTAGCAGAGCTGATGTCAATACAGCAATCGGTGTCGGAAGAGCTGAACCGGGAAAAGACAGGAAAGGTATTTAAGGTCCTGATCGACAGGAGGGATGCTGAATATTTTGTCGGCAGAACCGAATTCGATAGCCCTGAAGTTGATAATGAAGTACTTATAAGTACAGAATATAATTTAATCCCCGGTAATTTTTACAATATAAAAATCATCGGGTCTTCCGATTTTGATCTTTTCGGAATTCCGGAAGATTAAGCTTAAAATTAAAATTCTTTTACCACGGAGTGACACGAAGTAAACACGGAGTCACACTGTTATTATATCTTTGAAACTCAGTGGAAACTCAGTGTAACTCCGTGGTTAAATAACTAAATATCAATTTATTGCTGGTGATGTTGGAAGATCCTCCTTTTTCTTCAAAATCTTTATTTTTATTTCCGATTTGGCGGAATTAAATCCTACATGGATAGTATCCCCCTCCTTCAGTTCGGCTTTAATAAGCACTTCAGCCATAGGGTCCTCCAGATATTTTTGAATTGCCCGTTTCAGCGGCCTGGCACCATAGTTTGCATCAAACCCCCTGTCGGCAATGTAATCTCTTGCGGTCGTAGCAATTTTAAGCTGATAACCCAGGGTTTTTACCCTGTCGTAGAGTCCTTTAAGCTCAAGATCAATTATTTTGTTGATCTCCTCCTTGCCAAGTGAATTAAACATGATTACATCATCAATCCTGTTGAGAAATTCAGGCGCAAAAGTCTTCTGAAGGGCTTTCTGCAGAATGCTTTTTGTCTGCTCATCTTTTGATGCCTTTCTGGCAGAAGTGTCAAAGCCTACCCCGTGTCCGAATTCAGAAATCTGCCTGGTCCCTATATTCGAAGTAAGGATTACAATAGTGTTCCTGAAATCCACCCTTCGGCCCAGACTGTCAGTAAGCTGTCCTTCATCGAGCACCTGCAGAAGTATATGGAATACATCCGGGTGAGCTTTTTCTATTTCATCCAGAAGAACAACAGAATATGGCTTTCTTCTGACCTTTTCAGTCAGCTGTCCACCCTCCTCATAACCAACATATCCAGGAGGTGCACCAACAAGTCTTGAAACCGAGAATTTCTCCATGTATTCACTCATATCAACCCTGATGAGATTATCGGTAGTATCGAAAAGGAACTTTGCAAGCACTTTTGCCAGTTGTGTCTTTCCGACACCTGTCGGACCAAGGAATATGAATGTTCCAATTGGCTTATTGGGATCCTTTAGTCCGGCCCGATTCCTCTGAATCGACCTCACTACCTTCTGGATTGCTTCATTCTGGCCAATAACGCTTCCGCTCAGCTCATCGGCCATCTTGAGTAGCCTGGTGCCTTCGGTCTGGGCAATGCGCTGGACAGGAACACCTGTCATCATGGCAACAACTTCAGCAACTTTCTCAGCATCAACAGTTTCACGATTGACAGCGAGCTCTTTCTCCCATTTTTTCTTTTCCAGGTCAATCATGTCCAGAAGATCTTTTTCCCTGTCGCGGAAACTGGCAGCTTTTTCAAAGTTCTGGTTTTTTACAGCCATCATCTTCTCTTTCTTTGTATCTTCAAGCTGCTTTTCAAGAGAAAGAATCTTTTCGGGAACTACAATGTTTGAAATATGAACCCGTGATCCGGATTCATCGAGGGCATCAATAGCCTTATCAGGCAGGTGTCTGTCAGATATGTATCTGTTTGTCAGCTTAACACATGCATCAATTGCATCATCAGTATAGATCACATTGTGATGCTCCTCATATCTTTCTTTTATATTGTGCAGGATATGAATTGTCTCCTCAATTGAAGTTGGTTCGACAATTACTTTCTGGAACCTTCTTTCGAGAGCACCATCTTTCTCTATATGCTGACGGTACTCATCAAGAGTGGTTGCACCAATGCACTGGATCTCTCCCCTGGCAAGGGCAGGCTTGAGCATGTTGGCGGCATCAAGAGACCCTGTGGCACCGCCTGCTCCGACAATTGTGTGAATTTCATCAATAAAGAGAATGATATTGTCATTTTTCGACAGCTCGTTAAGTATGGCTTTCATTCTTTCCTCAAACTGTCCTCTGTACTTGGTACCAGCCACAATCGAGGCGAGGTCGAGGGCAACAACCCTTTTATTGAACAGAACCCTCGATACGTTCTTCTTTATGATCCGTAAAGCAAGACCTTCTGCGATTGCTGATTTTCCAACGCCTGGTTCACCTATCAGAACCGGGTTATTCTTTTTCCTTCTAGAAAGAATCTGTGCAAGCCTTTCAATCTCTCTTTCGCGTCCGACGACCGGATCAAGTCTTCCTTCCTCAGCAGCTTTCGTCAGGTCGATGCCGAAATTGTCAAGAACGGGCGTATCAGAAGAGGGTTTTGCGGAGGATGGGGACTGACCTTTGCCCTGGTTTCCGCCGAAGGACTGCCCCTCATCGTCCTCCTCCCTGGGAAAATCTGCTTTCGCGCTTGGCATACCTGCTTCTACAGCCCGGCGGACTGATTGATAATCAACGTCAAGTTCTGACAGGAACCGCGTGACAAGGGCGTTTTCATCTTTAAGAATAGCCAGCAACAGATGTTCAGAATCTATTGTTGAGCTCTTAAGAGACTTTGCTTCGAGATATACAAGCTTAAGAATCCTTTCAGTGCTTCGGAGCAGAGGTATTATCTCATGATCTGCAACGGCTATCGGGTTTTCAACTTTTATGCTCTTTTCAAGAGAGCCTTTAAGGACCAGGAGATCTATACCCTGGTTGAGCAG
>DOTV01000101.1:5914-8908 GCA_003520925.1 Bacteroidales bacterium
TTATTTCCTCATATAATTAGATATTTCTTGCAATAAGTCATTTTGTCAGTTAATCACCGACATAAATGCTGATTACAGGAAAATCAAAGTTAATTTTAATACAATAGATGATTTGCAATTTTCATGCCCATTTATAAACAAATAATGTTAAAAAGTCAGATTGTATATTAGTCGATAGTTGCCAAATAATCACTATTTTCGTAAACAAAAACGATCTATGAAGAGACGTTTATATCTTTTTAATTTATAATTGATTATGTCAGAAAGAGAGAGAGTGATTCAGGTAAATATTGAGGAGGAGATGAAGTCGTCATATATCGACTATTCAATGTCGGTAATAGTGTCGAGGGCTTTGCCTGATGTCAGGGACGGACTTAAACCTGTTCACAGGCGTGTTCTTTTCGGTATGTCGGAACTGGGAGTTTATTCCAACAGACCATATAAAAAATCTGCAAGAATAGTGGGGGAGGTGCTCGGAAAATATCATCCCCATGGTGATTCATCAGTATATGAGGCAATGGTAAGGATGGCCCAGGACTGGTCCCTGAGGTATCCTCTTGTTGATGGTCAGGGAAACTTCGGCTCGATCGACGGGGATAGTCCGGCTGCCATGAGATATACAGAAGCCAGGCTGAAAAAAATAGCTGAAGAGACACTTTCTGATATTGAAAAGGAAACTGTCGATTTTCAGCCTAACTTCGATGATTCTTTAAGCGAGCCTGTCGTTCTGCCAACAAGGATTCCAATTCTTCTTGTAAACGGGGCTTCGGGTATTGCTGTCGGTATGGCTACCAATATGCCACCGCATAACCTGTCCGAAATCATCGACGCAACTATTGCCTTCATTGATAACAAGGAAATTACCACTGATGAGATACTGAAATATATCAAGGGACCAGACTTCCCGACAGGAGGTATTATTTACGGTGAGCAGGGCATAAGAGAAGCCTGTGAAACCGGAAGGGGAAGGATAGTGGTCAGAGCTAAAACTGAAATTGAAATAACTCATTCCGGACGCGAATGCATTATTGTTACGGAAATCCCATATATGGTTAATAAGGCGGAGATGATCCGCAAAATTGCCGACCTTATAAATGATAAGAGGCTGGAAGGAATATCCTACATCAATGATGAATCGGACCGTAATGGAATGCGTGTGGTTATGATACTTAAAAAGGAAGCTAGCGCAAACGTTGTACTGAATAATCTTTATAAATACTCATCACTTCAGACCTCTTTTAATGTCAACAATATAGCCCTTGTAAAGGGGAGACCAAAGACACTCAATACTAAAGATCTTATCGATCATTTTGTCCGGCACAGGCACCAGGTAGTACTGAGAAGGACAAAATTCGATCTGACCCAAGCCGAAAAGAGAGCTCATATACTTGAAGGTCTGATAATTGCGAGTGATAATATAGATGAAGTCATAGCGATCATCAAATCCTCAAAGACCCCTGATGAAGCAAGAGACAGACTGATGGAACGGTTCAAACTCTCTGAAATTCAGGCAAGGGCAATTGTTGAAATGAGACTGAGGCAACTGACAGGTCTTGAGCAGGAAAAACTGAGGGATGAATACAAGGAAATCATGGCCCTTATCGAATATCTTAAAAGTGTACTTGCCAGCGTCGATCTGCAAATGAAGATTATAAAGGACGAACTTCTTGAAATAAAGGAAAAGTACGGAGATGCAAGACGCACCGAAATTGTTCCGAATGCTGAAGAATTCAACCCTGAAGATTTCTATGCCGACGACGAAATGGTAATTACAATCTCTCATATGGGTTATATCAAACGCACACCCCTTACCGAATTCAGGCGTCAGAACAGGGGAGGTACTGGTGCAAGGGGAGGTTCGACAAGAGAAGAAGACTTTATCGAACATCTTTACATCGCTACCATGCATAACACAATGCTCTTTTTCACGCGGAACGGGAAATGTTTCTGGCTGAAAGTTTACGGGATTCCTGAAGGTTCGAGGACCTCCAAGGGAAGAGCGATGCAGAATCTTATAAATATTGATCCGGATGACAATGTAAGGGCGTTTATAAATGTAAAGAATCTGAACGATGCGGATTATATAAACAACAATTTTATTGTTCTGTGCACTACAAAAGGAATAATTAAAAAGACATCTCTCGAGGCATACTCCAGACCAAGAATAAACGGAGTCAATGCAATAACCGTAAGGGAAGGAGATGAACTCCTGGAGGCAAGAATGACAAATGGGAACCACCATATTATGCTGGCTGTGAAGTCGGGAAGAGCAATCCGTTTTCCTGAAGGATCTGTAAGACCAATGGGAAGAACTGCTTCAGGAGTAAGGGGGATAAGACTGGCCAGCGAAGCGACTGATTTTGTTATTGGCATGATAACAGTTGAAAACAGGGAAAAAGAGATTCTTGTTGTTTCCGAGAAGGGTTACGGAAAAAGATCAGATATTGAAGATTACCGTATTACGAACAGAGGCGGGAAAGGTGTAAAAACAATTAACATCACCGAAAAAACAGGATCACTGATTGCCTTAAAAGATGTAACTGATAATGATGATCTTATGATTATCACCCAGTATGGTAACATCCTTAGAAGTCCGGTCTCTGCCCTGAGGGTCATGGGAAGAGCCACACAGGGTGTACGGCTTATAAACCTCAAAGAAAATGATATAATAGCATCAGTGGCAATTGTCCTGGAAAAAGAGAGCGGGGAAGAATCTGATAATGAAGACGTTATCCAAAACAATGAAAATGATGAGGAAATTGGCAAAGAATTTGAAGATTAATAAGTAATGTTTTAAATTTGAAAAGTTTTTAATGCAACTAATTAAACAAAAATTATAATTATGAAAAAGGTTTTTCTGCTCTTTGCAGTTATTTGTTTGTCAACAGGTGTTTTCGCCCAGAAGGGCAAAGTTACAAGTGCCATGACTTTAATCGAACAAGGTGCCCTCGATAAAGCCAAAGAGGCACTTGACCAGGCAATGACCGATCCTAA
>DOTV01000099.1:0-3764 GCA_003520925.1 Bacteroidales bacterium
ACAAAAGCAGATTATTGAATCTGATATCATCAATGGATGAGACTGATAACCCAATACTAATGGTCGTAACACTTAATAAGAATTAATCATACGATGAAAAATAAACTTCCCCCCATATTCTTTCTGACTATAACAGTCCTTGTATCCTCTTCCTGTTTCAGATCGGTTGATAATTTCGAATATGAATCAAAGTATTACAAGATACAACTGACAGATACTGTACCATTTGTAAAGTATTTTTCAGTTGATGCCCTTGATAAGGGCGGACTTAATCTCAATACCATTCTTTGGAAAAAGAGTGTAAAGCCTGGAGTTTTTGAATTAAAAAAAATCTCAGACACAGAGGTTAAAATCTGTCGGAAAGGAAGTAATGGAAAAGCCTGCTGGCTGATGAAATTTGAAGAAGACGAATTCACTTTATCTTCCTTGTACAGAAATGATACAACGGACCATTACATTGATTTCCGGTTCGATAAGAAAAAAAATCATGCAACACTCCTGGGTCTTATGACGGGCAAAAGAAAAACCCGGCTTCCGGCTCTGTTGCATTTACCTGATATGGGAACTTTTCAGGTAAGATCAGATCAAACCGGTGCAATAGTTGATTATGATGCAAGCAGGCGGCAGGGGAACGAATTTATATCTGTCAGACTACCCTCTGCGACTGAGAGTCAGGGCTTGCTCAAATATACCTTTAAAGTTACCTCAGTTTACCCTGATTTTGATGGAGTTGAAAAGGACAAGTATGCAGGATTTAGACGGAATTATCTCAATTTATACCAGGTAAATCCTGTATTTCAGGTTCTGGCAAATAATTCCTGCAGTGATCCTGTAGCCTTTACTCTATTTATGTCATCGATGCTGGCATTAAAAACTCCCCCTCTTCTGGATTCTCTCACCGCACTCGATCTTGTCAGAACTTCAGTTGAGAGATATCTGAACGGGATGAAAGGATATGGCATGGTTGGTTACATCGAAGGCTACGAAGGAGGGGAAGTTGCAGGATGGCATTCCCCGGTTAATTCGCTTGATACATACCCCTCACTGGTAATAGCGGCATGTAATTATATCAAAGGTTCTAACGACCTGCAATGGGCAAAAAGGTATTATCCACGGATAAAGGAATGGATGGATTCTCAGATGCGAAGAGACCAGGATCAGAATGGACTGGTAGAATATGAACTGAGCGGGAATTCAGGATCATGGGATGGAAAGGTGAGACCGGCAAATTGGTGGGATACCATTGGCTTTGGTTTTGAGGACGCGTTCAGCAATGCAATAACGTACAGTGCCCTGAATCTTATAATTATGGTTGCTGAAATGACAGGTAACAGGGAGGATGCTGGCTCGTACCGGCTTCTTGCGGATAAAATGAGAGAAAAGTATTTCCAGACATTTTATAATCCGGTAACAGGAGTTCTGGCCGGATGGAAAAGTAAGGACGGGAGACTTCATGATTACTATTTCACCATGGTAAACAGCATGGCTGTATATTTCGATCTTGTCCCTGCAGATAAAATAAAAGATGTTATGCTTGCCCTCTGGGGAAAAATGCAGGAAGTCGGATATACGGATTTTTCAGCAGGGTTACCAGGTAATCTCATCCCTGTCAGGAAAGAAGATTATTCTCATCCTGATCCACGTTGGGGTGGAGGTCAGCTTGAAGATGGCAGTGATGCATTTCAGCGATACGAAAACGGCGGGGCATCAATCAACTGGTCCTTCTTCACTCTGAAAGCTTTTCAAAGAGCCGGTCTTACTGAGCAGTTTAATGAAATTGCAGACGGGATACTGAAGGGTATCAATGATGGTGCATTTCAGGGTTCGTGTTTTGAAGGAGGCATGACAAAAGACTGGAAAACCTGGTCAGGCGACTGCTGGGGATATGAAGGATTTTTGTGCGATGGTTACCTGGTGCTCCTGGCAATAGATCCGGCCGATAAATAGTACTATTATAATTCATCCATTTACCCGGGCAACTAAACAATTGTCTGGTAATCTGAATAATTAAATAAATGCTCAGGCTTATGAATTCAAAAGAAAGAGTATTGAAGGCATTTAAAAAGCTGAACGGGTATCCCGACAGGGTGCCAATTCAGTTTGATCTTTGTCGACAGCATATTGAGACATTCGGAAAGAAGCTCGGGATAGTTCCTGACTATTCATTGTCATATTATGAGGATCTTACCTACCGGATTTCAGCAAACGAGATCAGGACAAAAATGGGGAGTGATGTCGTGGTTGTAGGAGGGACTGTACCGGCAGGCTATCATCCTGAACCAGTCAGCGGTGATATCACAAAAAATGAGTTTGGAATGCATATGAAACCTACGCCCCTTTATGTGGAGGTTGTTAAATGTCCGTTGGAAAATGCAATAAACGTCAGTGATATAGAAAGTTATAAATTCCCTGATGCATTTGCCAGAGGCAGGTTCGATAAAGCAAAAGAGGACATTGACAGGTTCGCCGGGGAGTTTTTTGTAATTGGCGATGTTGAGATTTCCCTTTTTGAAATGGCCTGGCATCTGACAGGGCTGGAGAAATATATGATCGGAATGCTTTGCAACGAACCATGGATAGAACCCCTGAATGACCTGGTAGAGGAGTGGAGCACCGGTCTTGCCCTGCAACTGGTCAAAGCCGGGGTTGATGCTATATGGTTTGGTGAGGATCTCGGAAGTCAGACCTCTACACTGATTTCACCGGAAGACTGGAGGGCCAGGTTCAAGCCACGACATAAAAGAATGATTGAACGTATCCATAAAGAGAACCCCGATATTCTGATAATAATGCATTCCGATGGTGCTGTGGCACCATTAATTAATGATTTTATTGAGATCGGAGTTGACGTGTATAATCCTGTACAGCCTAATGTTACAGGTTCCGATCCGCAAGAGTTAAAAGACAGGTATGGTGAAAAGATGTCATTCTTCGGGGGTATTGATCAGCAATCTCTTTTACCATCGGGAGATATCAGAATGATAAGGGAAGAGATCAAAAGAAGGATCGGAATTCTTGGCAGGAACAGGGGTTATCTGCTCGCCCCTGCTCATATACTCCAGGCAGACGTGTCACCTGAAGCCATTGAAGAAATGATAAAGGCTGCATTTGAATTTGGAAATTACACGAAATGCTGACAGGCAGGGTGTTACAATTCATAAGCTCGTCATGCCTGCCTACCGGCAGGCAGGCGTCAGGAGATGCCCACTAAATTATTCCGCCGGTTAGTTAGCGTTCATATTGAGCAAGCAAATCACATTTAAATATCTACTAAATATGGAAACACAAAATCAGGAATGCTGCCCTAAATTCGAGGTTGAGAAATGGGACAAAAAAACATTAAACTGGGAAAATAAACTTTTCCTCAAAGAATCTCTTACAACATTTTTTCATATTCCTTACCCTCCAATGATTGGGAAAAAGGTAATGAAAATGCATACATTAGCTCAGAAGTCGGAGGCAACTATTCCTGATAAATCTGAAGCGTTGATTTTATTTCGTGACCCTTCCTCTTTTAAATCAGAAATTTATTATTCAGTTACAAAGGAAGTAGCCGGAGCAAATAATACTGCGATTTCAGGATCGTTTGTTGCCCGTGTATTTGATGGACCGTATAACAGCATTCCCAAATTCATAAAAGAAATGGGAAATTATCTTAAAGAAAAGAACCAAAAAGCCAGGGATTATTATGTGCATTATGCATATTGTCCTAAATGTGCAAAAGATAGCGGTCATAATTACATGATTCTTTTTGCTCTGGTTTA
>DOTV01000099.1:4135-4305 GCA_003520925.1 Bacteroidales bacterium
ATGAAAGCTTGGGTTTACAAAGTCGTCATGCCAGCCCTGTTATCCCACAACGGGGGGATCGTCTGGGGTTTATGCACCACCAGGACGGGATTTGGCCATGCAGAGTGCACTTACAAATACAACGATATGAAAATTATAACATTTGTTTTGGCCGTTCTTTTGTTTTCTGT
>DOTV01000099.1:4606-6773 GCA_003520925.1 Bacteroidales bacterium
CGCTTTCAGCAAAAAGTCATAATATCGGTCAGAATTGTATGAACTGTCATATAAAAGGAGAAGAGGGAGAAGGCTGGTTTAAAATTGCAGGCAGTGTTTACAACAGCACTCAGACTGTTCCTTACATTACAGCCAAAGTTGAATTAAGAACAGGCCAGTCGGGTGGGGGAATCCTTGTCAAAAGTGTTGAAGTCGATCAGAAGGGTAACTTCTATACAACTAATCCGATCGATTTTGGATCTGGACTATATGTATCGGTTGTTGGAGGAATAAGTACTCAATACATGTCTTCGAAGGTAATAAACGGTGCATGTAATTACTGTCATGACTCGTCAAAAAGAATCTGGACAGAATAATGAGCAATCATAACGCCGCACCCCGTTATCTCATACCCCGCACCCCATACCCCATATAGATTTATTATGACACCTGGATTTCGCATTTCTCTGGCCTTTAATCAAGATAGTTTCTTTGCATTTATAGACTTTGCATGATCACAATAACCTTTTTAACAATAACTTAGGATAGTGGAAAATTCTGTTCCTGATGACAAAATAACCTAGAAGGGATAATATCATATGGAAAACTCAAGTAATTCAACGACAAACGATAAGGAAGTCCTTCGCAAGCAAACTGACTATCCATTAAAGAAGTTTAAAAACTATCTCTTCGATTTTTTCATGCTCTTTCTGGCTGTAACTTTAGGCTTTTTTGTTAATAATCTGAGCGAAGATCGATCAGACAGGCAAAGAGAAAAGCAATATATGAATAGTCTGATAAATGATCTAAAATCTGACACAACTCAAATCCAGGATGTTTGCATAAGTATCAAAAATCAGATAGTTGGAATTGACTCATTATTGCATGTAATGGAGAATCCTGATCAACACAATTTTGTAAATAGATTTTACTATTTCGCACTTAAATATTTAAATTCAGCAACGTTTTATTCCGGTTCCGACAGAACAATCAGTCAGTTAAAATCGTCAGGAGGATTAAGGCTAATTCAGAAAATTTTTATATCTGACAGTATAGTGAATTATTACAGTTCATCAGATAATGTTAAATATAACACCGAGTTTTGCTTAAAAGAATTCAATAAGATTTTGGAGTCTGAAAAAGAGATGATGTATTTAAAATATCTCAGAGTTTATAAAATTGATTCAATTCCACATCTTGAAGAATTAGAATTACTAATCAATGATCCTGATATAATAAACCAGTTCTATAATCAAGTAATTTACTACCTCAGCTCATTAATAAACTATAATATCCTTTTAACTGATTTAAAAGAAGAGGCTGATACTCTGATGAAATTAATTAAAGAAAGTTATAATCTTAAGGATGCATCTGAATAGTTCTTCCGGACGGATATAATTTTACTCTAAAAAAGAAAAATACCCACCACATAATACAGACGGTATTTATAGGGCTTGTCACAGTTTTTGCCTTTCGAGGGCGGGATTTAACTCCCGGCCCGAAAGGGCCGTTAGGGTTAAGGAGATAAATAATAGTAGATTTTTATGGTCAAAGTACAATGGCCGGACAGGGCTCGTAACTTGAAAGGTCCATTTTTGAGGACAGTCCTGAAAACAATATTATGTTATCCGGTTAAACTAATTGGATTCTTAATAATTTCATTAAACCTAACCGGACAACATAAAATAGAAAATACATACTATCCCAATGAGATAATTAGATCGAGAGGCTCAACGTACACATATCCAATATACTACGACAATAAGGTTACGGGCAAAAAACACCAGTACTTTGGCGAATTGGTAAAAAAAGAAAAAGAATGGAAGTACTGGTTTCAAAATGGACAGATCGAACGAATTGAAAACTACAAGTTGATTAAAAACAGCAATCCTGTCGATCTTCCTCACGGATTTTGGATATATTATAACTATCAGGGAATCAAATATAGGGAGGATATTTATAAAGATGGTAATCTTGAATCCGGAGATAGAGAAATATATAATGATACTGTCTTAGCTGGTAAAATCTCTTTTGAAAATGGGATTCCCGACACTTCACTAATTCATCCATTAACAAAACAAAATAATCTAATTCTAAACCCCGATTTTGATTATTACTTTTATAAGTCTGTTCCAATAATTTACCATGGTAAGGACAGAATAGAATCCTGGGTACCTTTTTGGACAAC
>DOTV01000099.1:7090-7512 GCA_003520925.1 Bacteroidales bacterium
GAGCTCAGATTCAGAATTGACGGGCATACGGATAATATCGGAACAGATGAATATAATCTGGATTTATCAATTAAGAGGGCAAAATCCGTTTATAACTGGTTAGTAAATAAAGGCATACAACCATCAAGACTGGAATATAGCGGATTCGGGAAAAGACAACCTTTAATAAATTCAACTGATGATAATTCAAGGGGCATTAATCGAAGAGTGGAAGTCCGGATCATAAACAAACAGCACAACCCGAAATCTAACTCGCAATCTTATTGACATGTACCCTTATGCTAAATAGATTAATTGATGAAAGTTAAATTTTTACTCAACTTATTTATAACCATATTTTTCTCGTGTGTTAATCAAAATCCTGCAGCTCCGGAGAGATAATTTCATATAAACAGATCAGTACATGTTATAATATTAATCCA
>DOTV01000099.1:7818-16938 GCA_003520925.1 Bacteroidales bacterium
GCTGTAATTCTGATAATTTATTCAATTCCTGCCTTTTTATCAGGACTTGATATTTATAAAGGCACGGAACCAGATTTATCCTCAGAATGGATTATCGTCTGCATTTTTTTTGTTCTGAGTCTCGTTTTTGTCATTTCAAATCTGTTGGAATTAATCAGGCGGGTTCGGGCCCCTCAGAGCGGGAATTACCTTCGGTAAGCTCCCTTCGATCTGTTAGCTGTACCGGGCACCCCCTCCGGTTCGTCTCTCCCAACCGGAAGATAGAACCTGTCGGGCCGTTTGCATTTACTTGTTCCAGATAAAAGTTACAGGGGAAAAAATTTTCAAAAAGCCAGAATATGAGAACCCTCTTGTCGATATTTTTAATTTTAATTGCCATAGTATCTTCAGGACAAGATACTTTACAGTCCGGGCGAATGAAAGGTTTAGAAAGTTTTGTTGATGCCAGATTTGGCAAATTTAAAGGACAGAAGCTACCGGATTTTGCTATCATTAAAAACGGGGAACTAATCTTTTCAAATAAAAATTTTGAAAACAAGGTTGTGTTTATCAACTTCTGGTTTGCTGCTTGTAAACCCTGTATCTCAGAAATTGAAGGATTAAATAAAATGTACAATTTACTAAAGGACAAACCGGATTTTGCTTTTGTCTCATTTACTTTCGACCCCGAAGAAACCTTAATGAGTTCAATTAAAAAATACAATATTCAATATAAGGTAATGCATCTTGAGCGTAATGAATGCAACAGGCTGAATTTCAATAGTGGCTACCCAACAAATATAATTCTCAGTAAGGATGGGAATATTAAGTTTTTTATGGCCGGAGGAACAAGTTTGTCCGAATCCACTGATATGGTCCTGAAATTATTTTATCCAAAAATTCTAAGCCAATTCTGAAAGCACTGTTAAAACTCCCAGGCATTTTATTACTCAGTTAAATTCCATTTTGAAAGATCACTTGACAAAAGCTCATTCCTCCTAAATGTAACTAATGTTAAAAACTAGTTGTGCGTCATATCAGAAAACCCGAAATGAACAAAAAATTAAAATTGATTTACCTGATACTCATATTGACACTGAACTTTTCTTGTGTTGAAAAGAAATCAACCGAGAAAGAAGTTAATAAATCTGAATTGGTAAGGACTTCAAAAGCCGACACCCTAAAATTTACTTCTGGAATACGTGCTATCTTTCAGGACAGTAAAGGCAATTATTGGTTTGGAAGTCATAATGAAGGCATAAGCTATTATAATGGAAAATCATTTGAATACTTTACAACTAATGAAGGTTTATCCGACAATCAAATCCGTTCAATTCAAGAAGACAAGAATGGAAAAATTTGGTTTGGAACTGCAAGAGGAGTATGTGTTTATGACAAAGGAAAGTTTACCAATTATTCAACAAATACTAACAAACCAAAATATGAATGGAATGAAACCAATGGGGATTTATGGTTTTATGCAGGTGAAAAAGACGGAATAAATCGTTTTGACGGAATAAATATGAACTATTTAATTTTCCCAAAACCCAAAAATGAAAATCCTGATAATTCTTATGGTGTAACTGATATATCAAAAGATTATGACGGTAAAGTTTGGATTGCAACCTATACAGCACTATTCAGCTATGATGGAAAAATGGTAAATATCTTTGATCATAAAAATTTAAAACTTAAAGATTATGAGCTTTTGCATATCAGAAGTGTATTAGCAGATTCAAAAGGGCGAATTTGGATAGGAAATAACGGGATAGGTGTATTGCTTATGGAAGGTAACGCTATCATTAATTTTTCTGAAAAGAATAATTTAATTCATCCAACAAGTACAAGAAGAGGAGATAAGTCAGAAGCTGGCACTCTTGAACACGTTTTTGTAATTGAGGAAGATAGTGAAGGGAATATTTGGTTTGGAGACAGAGATACAGGAGCCTGGAGATATGATGGAAAAACTATGACGAACTATCCTATCAATAACAACTTTTCATCCCCAATGATTTGGACAATTTATAAAGACAATAATAACAGTTTGCTTTTTGGACTGGCAGATGGAAACATATTTAAGTTTAACGGAAAGACATTTGAAAAGCAATTTTGAAAAATACGAACGCACAACACGGACGGTATGTTTAATAGGCTTGTCACACTTTTTATCACGCCAGGGCGGGATTTGGCTGCGCCGGGCTCACTTCATCCGGTTCGTCTACGCCTGTTGGCGGATCCTAAACTTTTGATACTGCATCCAAGTCAGATTTGTTAATGGTGATTACCCCGGGTCACGCCTCTTCCCTTTGCCAAATTTGTGTATACGAAGAATTAATCCGGATCTAATCAAAATGGACGGCTGGTTCTTTGCCCGGCATCTTCTTAAAGTTTGGAGCAATCAGGGAATATGGAATTTTGAAGGAGAGTCTTATTGATTCAGCAAATTAATAGCTTCCTTCAGTACCGATCCTGAATGCTGGAGTAATTCTATCTCCTCTGCCGAAAGCGGCCCCTCGACGATCCTCACAATACCTGTGTCAGATACAACAGCCGGCAGACTAAGGCATAAATCGCTGATACCGTATTCACCCGACAGCTTTACGGAAACAGTAAGCACCGAATTCTGCCTTCGTAAAATTGATGATGTGATCTTTACAAGTGCCAGTCCGACAGCAAAGTGTGTCGAGCCCTTTGCATTAATGACATGATAAGCCGACTCTCGGACCAGTTGTTCAATTTTTCTTCTTTCATGCTTCCATCCCGCACATCCACCGCATAAAGGACAATAACGGTCGATCGGGATTCCCCCGATATGTGTCATCGACCATGCGGCTACCTCACTGTCGCCATGTTCACCCAGGATATATGCATGAACATTATGAACATCGACCTCGCAATGCTGCGCGATGAAATGACGGAACCGGGCGCTGTCGAGAACAGTACCTGAGCCTATCACACGGTTATTTGTCCAGCCTGATCGTTTTATGGCGACCCAGGTAAGTACGTCGACCGGATTACTGACGATAAGCATCACACCCCTGGATTTCTTCAATGCCACCTCTTCGGCAATTCCGCCGACGATTGCTGCGTTCTTTTTCAGCAGGTCGAGACGTGTCTCTCCGGGTTTCATGGCCGATCCGGCAGTTATCACAATAAGGTTTGCATCGGTATAGTCATCGGATGTTCCCTGGCGTATGTTTACGGTAGGGAAGAAGGGTTGTCCGTGAATAAGGTCGGAGACCTGGCCCGTTGCCAGGTCGGTGTTTTTATCGATTATAACTATTTCATCGGCGAGACCTGACTGAGAGAGGGAGTAGCAATAGGTGGCACCTACGGCACCGGCGCCGACTACGACAACTTTTCTGCTTCCGGAGCTAATATCATGTTCCATTTATGAATTATTTGTTTACTGTTAATTAAATAACAACCGTAGTGGAAGGGATGTTCACTTTTTATCCGCGCTTCAATGATCAGAAAAAGATCCCGGCTTTTTATTAAATTCACCTAAAATCAGAATGATATGTACCGATACTTCTTCCGGTTTGTTATAATGTCTATCACAATCCTTACTGCCAATTTACTTTCAACAGCACTAAGTAATTACCTCGTCACCTTCAGGAGTCAGGTCAGGCCGATAGCATTTACCCTGCTCTCGATGACAGTTATTGTACTGATTTTTTATCCCCTTTTTGCCAGGCTGGAAGAGTGGGCAAAAACATTGTCCCTGAAAATTGTCAGGAAGGGAAAATCTCTTGCAGGAAAATACCTGGGACTTCTACTGGCATTTGTTGCCTGTCTGGTAGTACTTTGCTATTACTATGCAAAAATGTGGTACCATATCGACCTGTTTAAGATTCTGGTGAGTGGAGAGATCGGGAGGTATCTTTAGAACCCCGCACACAACATGCCGTACACCGTAATCCGGGGACCTGGCAGGCCGATTCTTAAGAAAAAACTTTGATTTCCATTTTTTCAGTGAACAAATCTGGAAGTAAATCCTTATTTATAAAAACAGACTATCCATGGCAGAATTAAAAACAAAACAAAACAATGCAGATGTCAGTGAATTTATAAACTCGTTTACCGATAAGGAACAAAAGCGTAAAGACAGTTTCGAGTTAATAAAACTGATGCGGGATTTTACAGGTTTTGAACCGAAAATGTGGGGACCCTCCATTATAGGATTTGGTAGTTACCATTATAAATCTGAGAGAAGCCGTCAGGAAGGAGACTGGCCTTTAGTGGGGTTTTCACCACGGAAAGCGGCTATTTCACTCTATGTGTATACAGGTGCTAAAGAACATGAGCATCTGTTGACTGGCCTGGGAAAATATAAAATCGGGAAAGCCTGCATATACATCAGTAAATTATCGGATGTAAATCAGGAAGTTCTCAGGAGACTTATGAAAGCAACTATTGAATTTTTACAGTCGAAATACAAAACTAATTCATAATGATATGGATAAAGCTATGCAGACAATGATTGAAAACCTTCACCTGAACACTGGTAAAACATTGGAACAATGGACACACATTGTAAAGAAGGAAAATTTTGCAAAACATGGTGAAGTAATTAAGTTTTTAAAAGAAAATTATGGCCTGACCCACGGGTTTGCAAACCTAATTGCTCATAAAGCAAATGGTTCTGACGCAGATTCAGCGGAAAACAAGAATGACCTTATAGAATTGCAATACAAAGGCAAGGAGCACTTTAGACCATTATATGACAAGTTACTGCACGAAATCCAGTTGTTCGGAGGGGATTTTGAAATTGCTCCCAAAAATGCATATGTAAGCCTGAGAAGAAAAAAGCAATTTGCAATACTACAGCCGGCAACAAAAACTCGTTTCGAAGTAGGTATAATTCTGAAAGGGCAGGAACCTAAAGGAAAATTAGAAGTCATCAATACTCCAAACGCCATGTGCTCTCACCGGATCAATCTTGCAGAACTAAAAGATATTGATAAGGAAGTAATCACCTGGCTAAGGGCAGCTTATGACAATGCCGGATAAATAATCCACATTCCATAAGTTGTATTTATCGACTTATCTCTTCCCCTCCAGATCCTTTCCTCCCTGGTGAAGTATTACCTTATTGTATTTTCCTGATTCATCAGCTACGAAATCGAGCGTGGCTTCAACAACCTTCAGGAAGAATTTTGTCTCGGATTCAGGATAGATCTCAACCTTGCCCTGCCCGGTAGCCTGGGTAAATATCCTGTCGCCTTCAACAGTAACTGCAAGGATAAATCCGGGCATAAGCTGGTAATCGCCGACATAACGGTTAAGTATTTCCGGCGCCAGTTTTATCTCAACATGTGCAGGCAGAGGCTTGCCGGTCTTTTTATAGCTCTGCAGTGCGCCCCTGTCATCAAGGACAGCATCGGTAACATTGCCCGCGGCATCCCGTTTAAACGTCAATGTTGAAAAAGAGTCATCGAAGAAAAATTTGTCGGGTGCAAATGATTTTATCTGGTATTTCGAACCACCGCTGCGCTGTGACCATAGCTTTGCGCCATCCTTTGTAATCATCCTCTGGTTCCCGTTCTCATCTTCATAGACTCCCGTATACTGGTCCAATATGTTTTCCGGTACCTGTACCTCGCTATAATTCAATGGTTTACCTATTGCAACTGCTGCCATTTTCATTGAGACATTTTCAGGTGATTGTCCGTTGCTGTTGGAAAAAACTGCGACGAAAACATCTTCCTTTGGCAAATACAGCGAATTACAGAGATACCCGTTTATAGCTCCTCCGTGTTCGATTGTCGGACTCCCCTGCAGCTGCCGCAGAAACCACCCATAGCCATAATGGGTCCCTTTCCCATCCGACAACTTATATTCTGTCCAGGCCTTTTCAAGAGTCTCCTTTTTTAAAAGCTTACCAGCCAGAAGTGCCCTGTTCCATTTATAGAGATCCTCTACGGTCGACATTACAGACCCGGCTGAATAGGGCAGGAGCATGCTCAGGTAATCGGCATTGACAGTATTATCACCATCAGGCTGATATCCGTATGCCCTGTTCTTTATGATCTTCTTATCGCTCCCATACAGTGAATTTGTCATTCCTGCAGGCTTGAAAATATTCTCTTCAATATATTCCTGGTAGGTCTTGCCTGAAGCCTTCTCAATGATATATCCGAGAAGGAAAAATCCTGAGTTATTGTAGTTCCATTTTGTACCCGGGGCGAATTCCATAGGGAGGTTCTTGAATTTATCAATTGCCTCGGCCGGTTTCAGATCTTCTTTTACATACTTCTGAAATTCAGGCACATTTGTATAGCTGGTTGTGCCGGATGTATGTGTAAGAAGGTGTTCAATTGTTATTTTATATGCCTGCGTGGGGTAGTCGGGGATGTACTTTGTGATTTCATCCTGCAGCGAAAGCTTACCCTGTTCCACAAGCTGAAGTATTGCAACAGCCGTAAACTGTTTCGTGATCGATCCCACCCTGAAAACCATATCGGACTGCATCGGAACGTTCAACTCGAGGTTTGCCAATCCGAATGCTTTCTTATAGACTATCTGACCCTTAATTGCAACAAGGGCAGCGCAGCCGGTTTGATCCGGTTTGAACTGGGCTGACAGCAGCTTGTCGAATTCCAGGGTCATAGTTTTCGGGCTGGTTGACTGAGCATCAGCCGATATTGAGATAAGGACCGTCATAATGACGAATAAAAATTGTCTGGTTGTGACTTTCATAATAAATTAGGATTTAATAATTGTCCGGATAAATTTAATGGATTTTAGATTACCAGTAAATGACGATAGTTTTCAATTATTGTTGCATGCCTGATAAGACCTTAGGACGTCCGCAAATTTACTACTTTAACACCCTTGTTCCGAAGATGAACCGTTGGAGCCACCATGGATCATTTATCGAAGTGATTATCACACCATTTTTGGAAGAAGCGTGGATAAATTTATTTTTCCCGGCATAGATGCCTGAATGAGTTATGAAGTAACGTGTTTCATATGTTCTTATGAAAAAGACCAGGTCCCCTTTTTTGAGATTGTCAATGCGGTTTATTATTTTACCATACCTTGCCTGTTCTTCCGAGTTATGAGGCAGGTTAATACCAAGTCGGGCAAAGACAGTGACCAGTAATCCGGAACAGTCCATGCATTTCATTGTTGTTCCACCCATGCAATGAGGCACACCAAGATATTCTTCAGCTGTTTCAATGATTTCATCAGCACTGGCAGTTCCGGTATTTAACCCTTTTTCAGTGCCAGTAGTCAGAAAATAGTCAAGTCTTTTCCTGTCGGCTTTGCTTTCGATATTCTGAAATGATTGTTCATTGTAGAGTTGTCTGGAACAGGAAGCGATAACCGGCAGACATACAATAAGTAGCAAGACAATAAACCATACTGTGTTTTCAGCGAATACTTTCATCATTATAAACTCAGTTATATAGCGTATTTTGTGACGAATTATTGTCACATTTCAGGAACTGGTTTGCGGTTAACCGATTATGCGATTTTTTACAGGTAATACGTATTACTGTCGGGCGGTTGTGGAGTCAAGAAATCAAGCATTCAATATATATCCCGAGTAAGATGTGCCAGATTAAATAATGACCCAGACGAAGTGACAGCGATGCCAGGAACCCTGCTTTCCGATACCATATTGCCTGTAAGAAGTTCATTAAGAATCCGGATATCAGTGCATAAATTACAATTATAGCTGCCTCATGCGAAATTTGCTCAAGGGGTTCCCGGATTGCAGTCAGTAAAGATCCAGTCCAGAAAAAAGCGGAATAGTATTTGCCACCTTTTAACCGGTTGCCAATAAACAAAATAAGAGTCATGGGTATCAGCCTGTAAAAAACTTCAACCTCAACGGCACCCGAAAAATAGAGGAAAACCGAATAGGGAAAAGGCTGAGTATAAGGCGGGAGCTCAGAATAAGGCCCGGGATGCAAGACAACTTTAAAGACCAGTACATCGAGTATCCCAAACACAATACCAATTATCAGCGGGATTAATAACCGGTTGATATTGGTAATACCCTTTTCCCAGAAATCGGGAAGCTTTGCCTTTGCCTGCAGGAATAAAAATGGCACTCCGGAAAGCAGAAGCAGTATATTGGGAAAACTCCATACTCGCAGAGATTTATAACTATCTGCCAGAGTGTTACCATATAATACTCCTGCAATTGCAATTATGATAAAGACAAAGTAGGTTGTCAGATTGTATTTAATACCGGATTTCATAGGATCATTAAAAATAAGAATAAAATGTAATATATATAAAATGCATCAGGTGACTGACAGCAGGCAATTATAGCCTTAACGACCACACGATCCCGGATCGCTTGGCTCCAGGAACTTCGTCTCCGCCAGATGGAGATGACTCAGCCTGCAAAACTTTTAACACATATTGTTGATAATTTTAACTCTGCTTCAGGTTCGGATGTTTGAAGGGCAATAGAAATAAAGCCTACTTTTGGTAACATTATAATCCAAATACATTAATAAAAAATGGCTCAACAATATCTGGATCATTCAAAAGCTATCTTAACGTCCAATCGTTCAAATTTTAAAGGAGGAAGCAAAGGTTCCGGTATCATCTCATTATTCGGGTATCAGAACGAATATGATCTAAGGGACGGGTATCCGTTATTAACTACCAAGAAGATGGCAACAAGATCCATGTTCCATGAAACAATATGGTTCCTGAGAGGGGATACGAATATCAAATATCTTGAAGACAACAACGCTCCCATCTGGAGGCCTGATGCTTTTCAGGGCAATCTGCCCGGAATGCAGAAAGAGGGAATTTTTCCTGAGAGTCTTGTAAAGTATTCCCCTGATTGGGACAAAGCAATGGAAGAATATGGCCAGAGAATAAAGGAAGATCCTGAGTTTGCGCAAAGATGGGGCGATGCCGGTCCGATTTATGGCAAACAATGGAGGAAATGGGAATATTTTGATCATGAAAAGGGGGTGTTTATTGAAATAGATCAACTGGGAAAACTGATTAAGGGTCTGAGGAAAAATCCAACAGGAAAAAAACACATTGTCGATTCCTGGAATCCCGGCGACACTCCAAAAATGTCATTGCCTCCCTGTCATGTTTTATACCAGGTGACAGCAAATGAGGAAGGAGAGCTCGAATTGCAGCTTTACCAGAGAAGCT
>DOTV01000099.1:17236-21195 GCA_003520925.1 Bacteroidales bacterium
ATGCTGCTCTTACCCAGGTAATTGCGCAGGAAGCAGAAATGGTCCCGAAAACTTTTATCCATACTTTCGGAGATTCACATTTCTATGCCGGTATCGGGAGGAGAACTCAATGGCACAGGGATAATTTCAGGGAACTGCAGAAAAGAATAAGAAATGTTTCTGCCAGAGAAGAGTATCTCGAAGTTGTTGAATGGATTAATAAAAATGCTCCAAGTGACGGAAATGAAGAAAAATATGATCATGTAACTGCAATTCTTGAACAGATGTCAAGGGAACCCAGACCTTTACCTAAATTACACATTGCAAAAAAACCCTTTGACCAGCTGACCATTGATGATTTTGTTGTGGAAGATTATAATCCTCATCCTCAAATCCGAAGAAGCATGGCTGTTTGAAAGGGTCTTGCAGTCTTGCGGTCTTACGGTTATCGAACAAAGAAGTTTATATTAATGAAACTGAAAAAATGACTCCGGACTGGATAGAAAAATCCGGATTGGCTGCATTTTATGAAAGAATGGAAACATGGTCGAAAATAGCATTTGATTTCTATATTAATTACCGATAACTCACATAAGGTATTTATCAAAAAGTTCTGAGATCAGAATTCAAAAGAGCCCGGATACCTGATATTGATAATTAATGGCTTATACTCATGCAGCAAGAACAGCCGCGACCCTTTTATCCCGACATATTATAAAACCGAAACCCATAAATATTGGAACAATTTTTGCTGTTAATTAATTAACAATCAACACCTGACACAATGAAATTACCCTTTAAACTTCTCCTGCTGACTCTGCTGGCTGGCACAATTGGTTGTGAGAAACAGGGCAGCAATCCGGAGGTTGAGAAATATATCAGGCAATTAAGATCAAATTCGTATACAGCTTCCGAACTGCCAGCTTTTAAACCTTCGGACATTCCTGCATTGCTGGAATACAGGAGCTCAACTATTGTAATTTCAGATTTTCCACACAACGGGATTTCATCACTTTGGGGTCCGGAATGCAAACTTGGGGTGTACGTTTTATGGACAATCGAATCAATAAGAGCTGTAGAGATCAATAGCAAATATTTAATTGGCAGATTCCCGTCACAGAATCCGATTCTTGCCTTAAGAAATTCTCAGGAGCTTTATTTAGTATATGACGCTAAATCTCAAAATGAAGCAGCAAAAGCCTATTACGAATGGTGGTATTCGGGCTACAGTTTAAATGACAAGATGAAAATTGATCCTTTGGAAGACACTGATTACAGGTGGCATTAGACCAGCCGGACAATTACGTTGTCGGTAACTCCGGTAACAACAAGTAATATTAAAACAACTTTGCTGGCATAAAGGCATGACGCAGTAGTTGCCGTACAGGCTCCCCCTGAAGAGACCTGGATATTATTGAAATCCTTTTGGATTTATCCACCGAAATCCCGTAACTTGCTTTAACATTTTGATTATATGTACAATTAATAAATTTAATCATGAAAAGTCCGGGCAGTTTCAAGAGGAAATATTGTTATTTCAGCGACCATTTCTGTTTCTTTATGCTGTTTGTGCTGATAATTTTTATAAACTCATGCACAAGCAAGCCAGAACCCTATTCCGTTCTTGAATTTACAGGAACAGAAGGAATAAACAACCTCTCCAAATCATACTTATTGATGTTACATGAACCTGACAGCATAAATCCTGCTTTAATAATGGGCAGTAAAGGTGACCTGTTCTGGTGCGACGAATATATCTTTGAATACAATAACTCCATTGCGCAAAAAAAGTTTAAACTCGCAAACACTGATACTTTTCTGTATGTCAATGATAAAATATACTCTATAAATATACCTGTAAAAAATGACACGACACCATGGTTTAATGCTCTGAGAAATTATGATTTTTCAGAGCTGCAGTTTATTAACGTCAAGTCGGAGTTTCCGGATAGTTATTCCAAAGATCTGACCGCACTGGCTGAAATTAAGCCTGATGCAGGTATCTTTTTACAGGGTGATTTCAGTGACATGACAGAGCTCCTTGAAATTTTCAATCCACGGATTATTGCAGGAACAAGCCTTACAGGAAATGACTACGACCAGCTTTCCAGGCTGACTAAACTTGAAGTCCTGATGATAACATTAAAGGATTCGTTGATTACTGATCCATTGCCCTTTATGCCTGAATTGAAACAGCTCATCCTTACAGAACTGGATAAGGATGTTGTTTTACCGGAGAACTTTCTGGTAAACAATAAACAGATTGAAAGAATAATTATTCAGACTTCAGGGAGTTTGGATATCTCACTACTGAATCCGCTTGATAACCTGAAAGAGCTGGTTCTCAATGTATCGCATGAAGTTATAAACCCCGATTTATTAAATCATCATACAAAACTTGAGGTATTGTCGGTTACAGGTGATGAACTGATTTATGATCCGGATCTGGTCAGTATCCCCGGGCTCAGGTGGATTGCGTTTTCTTCGAATGTGACGCAGGACGAATTCAACTCGTTTATTGATAATCATGCTGGTCTTGAAGTAATCGAACTGATCAGAAATGATACAATCGGCAGCCTTCAGGCTTTAAAAAAACTCAGAAATCTCTATGGGTTGGCTCTGAATGAAGCTGTTACAGATATTGCGACAATTAAGACTCTCAACAGCTTAAAGTACCTTTCGCTGCCCCATGATTTTCTTGCTGACCCGGAAAGAAACGCTGATATAAAAAGATCATTACCTGATACACGTATCGGTGCCAACGAAGGTTTTTGTCTTGGCTCCGGGTGGCTTCTGCTTCTTATACCCCTGGTACTTATATTAAGTTTCTTCGGGAGGAGAATTAAGAATGGGATAAAGTCATAATGAAAAATAATGTCAGGGAAAAAAAGGCTTGTTGTTTTGTCCGAAGCGATTATATGCAGCCTCGGTCTTATGATCTTCTCATATTTCATTCAGCTTAATTTTCCGGTCCGCTTTCTCGCTTTTACGGCACTTTTTGTGTCTGCTTTTGTTATCAGCATTAATATCAGGTCGTTCACAGACCTTAAAAAGATAACAGGGGAATATATCTCCTGTAAAAAAACTGTTCTTCACCTCATAACGGGAATAGTGATGGGAATTATGCTGATTCTTCTTTACCGATGGCATCTGGGTATCAGCTTATTTCCTGCGTCTATTCATCCTTTTGTGATTACTGCGGCCCTAATAGGTTGTGTTGAGGAACTGGTTTTCAGGGGATTTTTGCAGGAATATGTAAGAAGTTTTAACAGCCCGTTCTCTATACTATTCAGTACATTATCGCATACCGGATACAAATGTTGTTTGTTCCTTTCTCCCGCGACTGCCGGAGATATCAATGTTGGTTTTCTCTTCCTCTGGACCTTCATTGCAGGAATACTATTAGGTACAGTCAGGCATTTGTCAAAAAGTCTCCTGCCGTCATTAACAGCACATGCTTTATTCGATGTAATGGTTTATGCAGAATTTGTGACTGCCCCATGGTGGGTGTGGTAAGTATTTGTACCGCGGTCTGTTTTCAGGTAATCCTTCTGAGGAAAGTCTATTCGATAGGGATACTATTCTGATCGATCTGTCCATGAAGGCCAGAGGCATTGGTTTTAGATTTCCGGAATTTCAGCTTACTTTTAATTTTGTCATAAAAACCCCTACCCAGGAGAAACAGGCTCAGGTAAAACAATATCTCACCAGCAATTATCAATCCGGTTGTGATTCCTGCAATCTGAATTTTGGTGAATCCCAGCCAGGGGACAACAAGAATCATCAAAAACGAAATACATGAGATCAGCAATAATATATAACCTGTTGTTTTAACCAATGAATTATTATTAAAGTAAAAAAGGATAACAAATATCAGGATAAATGGTTTATAAATTTTCGGGGGTATCAATCCTGGAACCAGAGTTTGTTTTGGATTCGCTTCTCCTCGTTTCTGTAGCCCTTGATTCGGCGGCTCTTCT
>DOTV01000026.1 GCA_003520925.1 Bacteroidales bacterium
GTAGTTGTTGTTCTTGGCGTTCTGTGGATTCCCGTAATGAAAGGTCTTGGAAAATTCCTATACGCTTACCTTCAGGATGTCCAGTCAATGCTTGCACCGGGGATAGCTGCAGTATTTTTGCTGGGGATACTTTCGAAAAAGATTACTCCAAAAGCAGGGCTTATCGGACTTCTGACTGGATTCGTCCTTGGCATGACCAGGCTTGGATTCAATATTTTTGGCAAAGGAATGGGCCAGGATAACATTTTCTATTCGGTTTTCCTCAAAATGAACGGGTATAATTATGAAGTAATACTCTTTTTCATAATTATTACTCTTATGATTATTGTCAGCTATTTCACTCCAAGGGCAGATCCTGTTGCAATAAAGGGATTGTATATAGGTTCAGCCACCGCAGAACAAAAGGCAGTTACCCGGGCAAGCTGGAACAACTGGGATCTGCTCTTCTCCGGGATCATAATATGTATCATAATAGCATTTTATGCATACTTCTGGTAGGACGACGTTACGCCATTTTGCCATTATGTCATTAAACCTTTATAAGATATATTATGTATAACTTAAACAGCAAGGAAGTCTGGTTCGTCACCGGAAGCCAGCATCTGTACGGACCTGAAACGCTTCTTCAGGTCGCTGCTGATTCAAAAGCTATTACAGAAGCTCTTGACAATGCACCAAATATCCCTGTAAGGATTTTTTTCAAGCCGGTTCTTACAACTCCCGATTCAGTATTCGAACTCTGTTCTGAGGCCAACAATAATAAAAACTGCATAGGGCTGATAACCTGGATGCATACATTCTCTCCGGCTAAAATGTGGATAAAAGGACTAAGTGTTCTCAACAAGCCTTTTCTGCATTTTCATACTCAGCTGAACAGGGACATACCATGGGATACAATTGACATGGATTTTATGAATCTTAATCAATCAGCTCATGGAGACCGGGAGTTCGGTTTCATTGGAGCAAGGATGCGTCTGAACAGGAAAGTTGTTGTGGGTCACTGGGAAGATCCGGAGGTTGTGGAGCGTATTTCAGTATGGACAAGAGCTGCCGCTGCATTCGATGATTCCCGGAATATGAAAATTGCCCGGTTTGGCGATAATATGCGTGATGTTGCAGTCACTGAAGGAAATAAGGTCAGCGCTCAAATGAAAATGGGTTACTCCGTTTACGGATATGGAATCGGAGATCTTGTGGCAGCCGTGAACGCAGCAAGTGACAATGAAGTTAATGAGCTCATTGATGAGTACAGAGCCCAGTATAATATTACAAGAGATGTTGAAAAATCAGAGACTCTCAGGGATGCTGCAAAGATAGAGGCAGGTATGAAGAGATTTCTCGAAGCCGGTAATTTCAAGGCATTTACAACAACCTTCGAGGATCTTCATGGTTTGAAACAACTGCCTGGTCTTGCTGTACAGCGACTTATGGAAAAGGGGTATGGATTCGGTGCAGAGGGCGACTGGAAAACTGCTGCACTGGTCAGGTCGATGAAGGTCATGGCAGCAAGACTTAAAGGGGGAACCTCTTTCATGGAAGATTATACATATCATCTTGATCCTGCAGGAATGAGAGTACTCGGTGCACATATGCTTGAAGTATGCCCATCCATCGCAGCCGACAAGCCTTATCTCGAAGTACATCCTTTATCAATAGGCGGCAAAGCCGATCCGGCCAGACTGGTGTTCAAATCTGCAACAGGAAAGGCTATTTGTGCTTCGCTGATAGACCTTGGCAACCGGTTTAGAATGATAGTGAACAAGGTTGAAATTGTCGATTGTCCCGATATGCCTAATCTTCCCGTGGCAAGCGTCCTGTGGAAACCAATGCCCGACCTGAAGACCGGAGCAGGAGCATGGATCCTTGCCGGAGGAGCTCATCACACAGGTTTCAGTACAGCAATAAATGCTGAATATATTGAAGATCTGTCGGGAATGCTTGGAATAGAATTCCTTCTCATTGATGAGAAATGTGATCTTTCAGCTTTCACGAAGGAGATACGGTGGAACGAGGTATATTACCATATTTCCGGAGGTATAAACTGACCTTTTTCCGGGTTTGAACTTTTCTTTTTTGTTAATCTGAATATATCTTATGGAACTTTATTCAGAATATCCAAGGCATCTTGTTGCTGTCGATTGTATCGTTTTTGGTTATGACATACTTGAAAAGGAGATAAAGCTTCTTTTAATCAAGAGAAGCTTCAGGCCTGCAATGGGAAAATGGTCACTTGCCGGGGGGTTTGTAATGGAAAATGAAAGCCTTGATGATGCTGCTTCCCGGATTCTTTTCCAGCTTACCGGACTAAGGGATGTCTATATGGAACAATCATTTACGTATGGCGATATCCAAAGGGATCCTGGCGCCAGGGTTATTTCAACATCCTATAGTGCTCTTATTAAAATTCAGGATATTGACAGGAAACTCAAGGAGCTGAACGGTGCACAGTGGCAGTCGCTGGCGCGTTTGCCCCACCTGATATTCGATCACAGGGATATGGTCAGCAGGGCACTTAACGTGCTCCAGATGCAGGTTAAAGTCAAGCCGGTAGGATTTGCCCTTTTACCTGAGAAATTTACCCTCGTTCAGCTCCAGAACCTTTATGAAGCTATTTATCAGCGTGAGATCGACAAAAGGAATTTCAGAAAGAAGATTTTATCAATGAACCTTCTTGAAAAGCTGGAGGAGAAGGAGAGAGAGACCTCCAAAAAAGGAGCATTTTACTATAAATTCAATGAGGAGCGATACGAGCTCCATAAAAAACAGGGATTTGACTTTAGCCTGGATGTGAATTAGAAATTTGAAATGAGCTTAAGTTTGGAGTACTTAAAGTAAGGGAAGTTATGCTGGAAAAAATAAAGGAGACAGTATACCGCGCCAACCTGGAACTGGTTAATCAGGGGCTTGTTATTCATACCTGGGGAAATGTAAGCGGCAGGGATGAGAAGAGCGGGCTGGTTGTTATTAAACCGTCGGGAGTAGGTTATTCTGAAATGAAAGCCGAAGATATGGTCGTCATCGATATTGAGGGAAAGATTATTGAAGGAAAATTCAAACCATCAACCGATTCACCCACTCACCTGTTACTTTATAAAAAATGGCCTTCGATAGGCGGAATTGTTCATACACATTCCACGTATGCCACTTCATGGGCACAGGCCGGGAGGAATATACCTGCGTTCGGTACAACTCATGCCGACCATTATTACGGGGAAGTACCATGTACCAGGAAACTTACTGACCAGGAGATAAAATTTGACTATGAAGTAAATACCGGAAAAGTTATTGTTGAAAGACTTGTTCACACAGATCCTCTTGCTGTGCCATCAGCACTTGTAAACTGTCATGGACCATTCTGCTGGGGTCTCGATCCCGGAGAGGCCGTTTACAATGCGGTTGCCCTTGAGGAGATAGCCAGGATGGCATTCTATACTGTCCTGCTAAATCATGACAAGCCTATAAGTAAGAAGCTCCTTGATAAGCACTTCCTCCGGAAACACGGAAAGAATGCTTACTACGGACAAGGGGAAAAGTAGCGAAATTAAATTTCAGAATATGACAAAGAAATATGTGATTGGTCTCGATTACGGTACTGATTCTGTTCGCTCTGTTATAATTAATACAGAAAATGGTGAAACTGCAGGCACCTCAGTGTTTGAATATCCCCGGTGGAAGAAGGGATTGTATTGCGATCCTTCGGCCAACCGTTTCCGCCAGCACCCTCTTGATTATATCGAAGGTATGGAGCATTCCGTAAAGGATGCACTCAAGGGACTGCCGCCGGATATAACCGGAAATATTGTTGGTATTACTGTTGACACCACGGGATCCACACCGGTTGCCGTCGATAAAGAGGGAGTGCCTCTCTCACTGAAGCCGGGATTTGAAAATGACCCTGATGCAATGTTCATACTCTGGAAAGATCATACAGCTGTTAAGGAAGCTGCCGAGATAAACGAAATTTCTAGATCATGGGGTGGAACTGATTATACAAAATATGAGGGCGGCGTCTATTCATCAGAATGGTTCTGGGCTAAAATCCTTCATATTTTACGCTTCAGTAAGAAGGTAAGGGAAAATGCCTTTTCATGGGTAGAACACTGCGACTGGATACCCGCTTTGCTGACAGGAAACACTGATCCTCTGACCCTGAAACGAAGCAGATGTGCTGCAGGACATAAGGCCATGTGGCACCAAGATTTCAACGGTCTTCCTGAAGAAAAATTTCTTACCAGGCTCGATCCCCTGCTTGCAGGATTGAGGGAAAGATTATTCAGGGATACATTCACCTGCGAGGCATGTGCTGGTACACTTTCGGAGGAATGGGCAATCAGGCTTGGACTTTCTTCTGATGTAAAAGTAGGAACCGGAGCATTTGATGCTCATCTGGGGGCGATTGGAGGTGAAATAAAACCTTACCAGCTCATCAAGGTTATGGGGACCTCCACCTGCGATATGCTTGTTTCGCCAATGAATGAGGTTGGAGATAAGCTTGTTGCAGGTATATGCGGACAGGTCGACGGTTCAATAATTCCTGGAATGCTGGGACTTGAGGCAGGACAATCGGCATTTGGCGACATCTATGCCTGGTTTGGAAAGCTACTCATGTGGCCTGTCACGGAATTAATCTCATCGATGACCTGGCTTGATGAAAAAGCAAAAGAAAGGATCCGTACTGAAACCGCTGATCGGATGATAGCTACACTCAGTGAACAGGCGAAATCACTTGCTGATGAAGAAACCACAATTGTTGCTCTTGACTGGCTGAACGGACGGCGAACACCTTTTGCAAATCAGGAACTTAAAGGGGCAATTTCGGGATTGACACTTGGTTCAGATGCCCCGAGATTATTTAAGGCCCTTGTGGAAGCAACTGCTTTCGGGTCAAAAATGATAAATGACCGGTTTGAATCTGAAGGTATTCGGATCGACGGAGTGATTGCAATTGGTGGAGTGGCGAAGAAGAATCCGTTTGTAATGCAGATAGTTGCCGACGTACTCAATATGCCGATAAAGATTGCAAGTTCAGATCAGACCTGTGCTCTGGGATCTGCAATGGCTGCATCAGTGATGGCCGGCGTACATAAGGATTTTGAAGCAGCGCAGAATGCAATGGGAGGGGGATTTGAGAAAGAGTACAAACCCGACCCGGCAAGAGCTGAAAGATATGAAGATTTATATCTTAAGTATAAGAAGTTAGGAACATTCATTGAAAATGGTTTAAAGTAAAAGCCCCCAACCCCCTAAAGGGGGCTTATTGTTGACTTTAAGGATATAAACCCCTTCAGGGGGCAGGGGGCTAAACCAAATTTGAAATTTGTAATAATTACCTCTATAATACATAATTCTATGCGAAAATCAATAATTCTCATTTCTGTTTTTCTTTTTCAGACAGGCTTCATTGCCTCAGCTCAAAAAGAAAATTCTGTTCTGGTCAACCAGTTCGTGGTTGTAGCAAATAATCCAGGAACTGTTATCAGCAAGGATATCTACGGTCATTTTTCGGAGCATCTTGGCAGATGCATTTATGAAGGCCTGTGGGTTGGTATGAATTCAAAGATCCCAAATACCTACGGGATCAGGAATGATGTCCTTTTCGCGTTGCGCGAGATAAAGGTACCAAATCTCCGTTGGCCTGGCGGATGCTTTGCCGACACATACCACTGGAGAGATGGAATCGGTCCACAGGAAAAGCGAGCTTCCATTGTCAACACCCACTGGGGCGGAGTTACTGAAGACAATTCATTCGGGACACATGAATTCATGAAGCTTACCGAACTGCTCGACTGCGATGCATACATAAACGGAAACGTTGGTTCCGGAACGGTAAGGGAGATGGCTGAATGGGTTGAATATCTTACCTCCGACTCCGACAGTCCTATGACAAGGCTCCGGAAGGAAAACGGCAGGGAACAGCCCTGGAAAGTGAAATACTGGGCGATAGGTAACGAGAACTGGGGCTGCGGCGGAAATATGACAGCTGAGTTTTATACCGACGTGATGAGACAGTTTTCGACTTATCTTAATAACTATGGCGGCAACCGTCTCTACAGGGTTGCCTGCGGACCTTCCGACTACAATGTGGCCTGGACCGAAGCATTGATGAAAGATCCTGCCTCACGAGGACGATTCCAGGGATTGTCAATTCACTACTATTCAGTTCCCGATGGATGGAGTAGAAGTAAAGGTTCGGCCACCAGTTTTGATGAAAATTCATGGTTTAAGACCATGAGGGCAAATCTACAGATGGATGAAATAATCAGGGGACATGAGGCAATAATGGACCGATATGATCCCCAGAAAACAAAAGGACTTGTTGTTGATGAATGGGGCAACTGGTACGACGTTGAACCCGGTACAAATCCAGGATTTTTATACCAGCAGAATACTCTGAGGGACGCCTTGACAGCGGCCATTCATCTTAACATATTCAATCAGCACGCCGAACGAGTCAGGGTTGCAAATCTTGCGCAGATGGTAAACGTACTTCAGTCAGTAATCCTTACGAAGGATGACAAGATTGTACTTACACCTACTTATCACGTATTCAGGATGTTCAGGGTCCATCAGGAGGCTCAGTTGCTTAAAACTGATCTGAGGTGCGAAGATTACGCATTTGGTGACAGGAAGATCCAGTCTATCTCAGCGTCTGCATCGGTTGATAAGAATGGGAAGGTCCATATTTCACTTGCAAATTTGAATCCAAACAAGCCAATCGTGGTCACCTGTCCGGTCATAGGGGAAACCTACAAAAAGGTAACCGGAGAAGTTCTTACTGCAGAAGCAATGAACGCATTGAATACTTTTGAAGCTGCAGATAAGGTAAAACCCGCAGCTTTTAGCGGATTTGTCTACAAGGATGGTGTTCTGACAGTTACAATGCCTTCAAAGTCGGTGGTGGTCCTGGAATTATTGAAATGACCTCTCCCCAAACCCCTCCCCCGGTGAGGGAGGGGTATTAAACAGTGAAACTC
Source organism: Bacteroidales bacterium (assembly GCA_003520925.1). Taxonomy (GTDB): domain Bacteria; phylum Bacteroidota; class Bacteroidia; order Bacteroidales; family VadinHA17; genus LD21. The sequence goes on from DOTV01000026.1 coordinate 6,975, forward strand.
CGTGATAACTCCGTGTCACTCCGTGGTAAATAACAATAAATCAATATAGTAACTTCATATGATCAATCATTTTATCCGGATGCTGCTGACAACAGCTGCTTCTTTGTTAATTGCAGGGTGCAACAAAAATACTGATGCTGATTACCCGATCCAGCCTGTTCCGTTTACATCGGTTAAGCTTACCGATAATTTCTGGGCTCCGAGGATCAAAAAAAATGCAACTGTAACTATACCTATCGCATTTTCCTATTGCGAATCATCAGGAAGGGTGAAGAACTTTGAGATTGCAGGCGGACTTGATACTGGAACATTCAGGACAATTTATCCATTTGATGATTCTGACGTTTTCAAGATCATTGAAGGCGCAAGCTACTCACTGCAGACCTATCCCGATCCGAAGCTTGATGCCTATCTGGATACACTGATATGGAAAATCGGCCTTGCTCAGGAGGATGACGGCTATCTCTATACCAACCGGACGATCGCCGAAATTCATGGCGGTAAAGGACTTCATGAATGGGCAAGCAAAAACAGATGGGAACTGGATTCAATTCTCAGTCACGAGCTTTACAACCTGGGTCATCTTTATGAGGCTGCGGTTGCTCATTACCAGGCTACCGGCAAGCGGTCGCTGCTTGACATTGCCATCAAATCAGCTGATCTTGTTATTAAGGATTTTGGTCCCGATAAGGTTAAGGTATATCCGGGCCATCAGGTCATCGAGATGGGGCTCGTTAAGCTTTACAGAACAACAGGTGAGAAAAAATACCTTGATCTCGCAAAGTTTTTTCTGGATATCCGTGGTCCTAAGGGAGATGCTTACAACCAGGCAGACAAACATGTCGTTGAACAGACTGAAGCAGTCGGTCATGCAGTAAGGGCAACATACATGTACTCAGGTATGGCCGATATTGCGGCAATTGAGAAAAATAATGCCTATCTGAATGCCATCACCAGGATATGGGAGGATATTGTTAATGGTAAAATTTATTTAACCGGAGGAATAGGTGCAACCGGAGGAAATGAAGGATTTGCCGATCCTTATGTGTTGCCAAATATGTCGGCCTATTGTGAAACATGTGCATCAATAGGGGATATTTTCTTTAATCACCGGCTCTTCCTTTTGCACGGTGAGGGGAAGTACATCGACATTCTTGAGAAGACTCTATATAATTCAATGCTTTCAGGAGTATCGCTTTCTGCCGACAGGTTCTTTTATCCGAATCCGCTTGAATCGAATGGCCAGCATGAACGCCAGGCCTGGTTCGGATGTGCCTGCTGTCCATCGAATGTGGCAAGATTTGTTCCCGCAATCCCGGGGTATATTTATGGTGTAAAAAAGAATGAATTGTATGTGAACCTTTATATTTCAGATGAAGCGGATATTTCAGTCGGTGGCAGGAAAATTAAATTAACCCAGAATGCTGATTTCCCCTGGAACGGCAAAGTCGAAGTTTCTGTTGATCCGGAAGTTCAGACCAGATTTAAGATAAAGCTTCGTATACCGGGTTGGGCTCGTAATGAAGCTATTCCGGGAGGTCTCTACAAATTCACTGATCAGGATAACGGATCCTTTGTAGTATCGGTAAACGGAGAGATGCTGACCCCGGAAGTGAATAATGGATACGCAATTATTAATAGAAAATGGAAAAAGGGAGATAAGGTGCTTCTCGATCTTCCAATGCCTGTCAGGAGCGTAGTGGCTGACGAAAGGATTAAGGATGATAACCTTAAAATGGCTATCCAGAGAGGCCCCGTAATATATTGTGCAGAATGGCCCGACAATAATGTTGGAAATGTGCTAAATCTTGTTGTGGAAAAAAGTTCAGTTTTCAATACTGAATTTGATGCTGATTTGCTGGGGGGCACACAGGTCATAAAAACATCGGGCCGTCAGACAGGGAAAACTCTCGAAGGTAAAATTGAAACATCAAAAAAAGAGAGTATCACAATGGTCCCATACGCCTTTTGGAATAATCGGGGTCCTGGTCAGATGATGGTATGGCTTCCAACTGGAATAGAAAGCTCCAGACCTCTTCCTGCACCTACGATTGCGTATCGCAGCAAAGTGTCAGGAAACAAAATGACAAGAGCTATAACCGCCGTAAATGATCAGATTGTTCCGGAGAGCTCAAATGATCATTCTGTATCGTATTATCACTGGTGGCCCGACAAGGATCAGTGGGTATATCTTCAGTATGCGTTTGAGAAGCCAGAAACAATTTCAAGAACAAAGGTTTACTGGTTTGATGATGGTCCGGACGGTGGCTGCAGGATTCCTGATGAATGGGAAATTCAATACAAGACGGGGGATTTATGGAAACCTGTTAAAATTGTCGTAAAAACGGGTCTCAGACCCGTCTCTACGACGAATTATCCCATTACAAAAAACGGTTGGGATTCTGTAATATATGAACCTGTAAAGGCTTCTGCGGTAAAATTAAACGTCAAATTGAATAAGGAATTTTCCGGCGGATTATATGAATGGGTTGTTGAATAAAGGGACTAAAGTCCCGGTTTTGTTATTGATGGATTAACCCCGGCTTGAAAGCCGGGGTTAGGCAGGCTGATGTAGAGGATTTAAGTGGTTAACAGAAATACTATTCATATATGGACTTTAGTCCTAAAATACTTCAAAATGAATAAACATCTCACCATCTTTCTTTTTCTTACAGCATTTTCCTTCACCTCCTGTAAAAATTACCTGCAGGATCCGGGTCTCACCTATTATATCAATTTTGACGAAGGTGATGATAAATTTCCAGGTACAATTGAAAAACCAATAAAATCGATATCTGAATTAAATGTCCGTTTGAAAAAAAAATCCGCCAGTATTTTTTTTGCAGGAGGTCAGGTTTATGATGGAACCTTGTTGCTGAAAAATATTAATGGGGATGATTCAATCCCGGTCGTTATAGGTTCATATAACAGCGGCAGACCAGTAATTAATGGAGGTAACCATGAAGCAGTACGTATAGAAAAATGTAAAAACATACGTATTACAAGCCTTACCGTTATGGGCAGCGGTCGTAAGGAAGGAAACACAACAAACGGCCTTCAGCTGTTATACAGCACAAATTGTTATATCGGGGATATTTATGCAGAAGGATTCCAGAAATCAGGTGTGGATCTTTACAACTGCAGGGATATTGAAGTTATAAAGGTTACTGCTTACGGTAATGGCTTTTGCGGAATTAATGTGATGGGCTCTCATCAGGATTCATCAGAAAATGTACTAATAAAGGATTGCAAAGCTGAAAACAACCCTGGTGATCCGACGATCCTTGATAATCACAGCGGGAACGGAATTCTGGTGGGAGTTTCGGACAGCGTCATAATTGATCATTGCACTGCAACCAATAACGGATGGGATATGCCCCGTCAGGGGAATGGTCCGGTAGGGATATGGACATGGCAGAGCGATCACGTGACTATCCAGTACTGTATAAGTTACCGGAACAAGACTTCCAAAGGCGGCAAGGATGGCGGTGGTTTTGATCTCGACGGAGGTGTCACTAATTCACTGGTTCAGTATTGTCTTTCATACGAAAATGAGGGTGCGGGCTATGGGCTTTTTCAGTACTGGGGAGCCTCGGACTGGTCAAATAATGTTGTGCGTTACTGTGTCAGCATAAATGACGCGCAGAAAACTGAGGGTGCAGGCAGCTTCTTTTTATGGAACGGATCAAACGAAAGCAGACAGCTTAAAGATTGTTATATTTATAATAATGTTGCCTACAGCACATCCTCACCCGTATTAAGTTATGAAAATGCTTCACAGCACCAGAACTTTGTTTTCAGCAACAATATTTTTCTGGCATCGGGAAAGGCGATAAGCGGCAATACGAGTGGAAGCACGTACAGTGGAAATGTGTGGGGGAGTACTGCTGACAAGGTCTTTAGGGGTCCGTTCACAGTGGATATAACCGATCCGTATATGCTTGGCACTCTTGAGGGATTGAAACTTCTATCCGGATCACCACTCAGGGATACCGGTATTAAGATCAAACCAATGTTTGGATTCGCTCCTCCCCCGACGGATTTCTTCGGAAATACGGTCCCTCAGGGTTCAGCCCCTGATCCGGGGATCCATGAATTGAATTAATAATATTTTATCTTATTAACATTCAAATACTATTAAAGTCCATGAAATCACGTTTCCTGACCTTTTCTATCCTTTTTACACTATGCTTATGCATTTTTAGCCTTAAAACAACTGCCCAATCCTCCGGTAAAAATCTGGCTAATGTTGCACTGCCTTCCACTTCAGCACGATTCTCCGCACCACCAAATTTTCTCAATGATGGACTTACCCCGGCTGTGACGGCAGGAGCACGGACCGGAGGCAATCGTCCTCCACAGAGACTTTCAAATCAATGGGTGCAGTACGAGTGGACACAACCAGTGACTGCAAGCAGTATTGCTGTTTACTGGTGGAATTCCGGCAATACCCTGAGACTACCGCAGACTTACCGGATTAAATACTGGGACGGGAAAGATTTTATACCTGTAAAAAACGTTTCAGGCCTTGGCCTTGAAAACAACAAATACAATACTACATTTTTTGAACCTGTTAAGACCACAAAACTCAGGCTTGAGGCAGATTCTGCAGAAAGGTTCCCCGGAACGCTGATTGAATGGCAGGTTTTCCAGGCAGAAAATAGCCAGAATCATCCCCCGGTTGTGAATGCAGGTCCTGACCGTTCTGTCATTATGGGCGGGAAAACATATTTATCGGGTAAGACAAGATCAGTGACCCCTGTTACAAAGATTACATGGAAAAAGAAATCAGGACCCGGCAGTGTTATTTTTGATAAACCAGGGGAACTGACTACCACGGCAGCTTTCTCTATAAATGGCGAATATGTAATAAGCATGACTGCAGAAGAAGGAGATCTGTCATCAACATCCGAATTAAATGTAAAAGTAACTTCACCTCCACCTCCTGAACGTCTTGATGTTGTTTATACAAAAAGGTATAAAATTGACAGCCCGTTATGGAATGTCCGGGCCAAAGCAATGATTGTAAACTGGATACCCTGGTGTATCGACCAGATAAACCGTAACGACCTTACACTCGGTGAAGGAGGGATCGACAACTTCATTGAAGCCGGAAAAGCTTTGCGTGGAGAACCGCATGGAAAACACAAAGGTTACGTCTTCTCAAACGCCTGGGTTCACCAGACAATTGAATCAATGAGCATAGCACTTATGATCGATCCTCAGGGTGACAGGGAGATAATTGCAGCCCAGGAAAGGATGAAGGCAACCCTTGAAAAATGGATTCCTGTTATTCTTGCAGCACAGGAGCCTGATGGTTATCTTCAGACAGCTTTCACCCTTCGTGATACTACCCGCTGGAAATCGAGATGGGCCCCTGAAACAAGAGGAAACCATGAGGGCTATGTAGCAGGGTATTTCATTGAATCAGCAATAAACCACTATACTCTTACAGACGGCAAGGATAAGCGGCTCTACAATGCGGCCAAAAAGCTTGCCGACTGCTGGGTTGCCAATATCGGACCCGGAAAGAAGGAATGGTACGACGGTCACCAGGAGATGGAGCAGGCGCTGGTTCGTTTCGGCCGTTTTGTAAATGATATGGAAGCTAACGGCAAGGGCGATAATTATATTAAACTGGCAAAATACCTCCTCGATAACCGGAAGAACGGAAGTGAATATGATCAGAGCCATGTTCCTGTCCAGCAGCAATATGAGGCAGTCGGCCATGCAGTCAGGGCTGTTTATACTTATTCAGGTATGGCCGATATTGCAGCCGAAACCGGTGATAAAGACTATCAGAGCTCCGTAATGTCCTTGTGGGATAATCTTGTAAACAAAAAGTATTACCTGACCGGTGGTGTTGGTAGCGGTGAAACTGCGGAAGGTTTCGGACCAAATTACTCACTTGGCAATGATGCTTATTGTGAATCATGTTCAAGCTGCGGACTGATATTTTTTCAGTATAAAATGAACCTGGCTTACCATGATGCAAAGTATGCTGACCTCTATGAAGAGACTATTTATAATGCCCTGCTGGGATCTCTATCTCAGGACGGGAAAAACTTCTATTATGATAATCCTCTTAATTCGGGACAGTCACGTTATTCCTGGCATGTCTGTCCATGCTGTGTAGGGAATATTCCGAGAACCCTTCTTATGATCCCTACCTGGACCTATGTGAAGGGAAAGGATGGTCTGTATGTCAATATGTACATTGGAAGTACGATCACAATAGAAAAAGTTGCAGGTACTGATATTGAAATGATTCAGAAAACAGATTATCCGTGGAGTGGCAGAGTATCATTAACGGTAAATCCTGCAAGGACAACAAATTTTACTGTTTATATCAGAGTTCCTGACCGTGCAACAAGCAGTTTATATTCTGCTGTACCTTCAGTGAAAGGATTGAAATTGCTGTCGGTTAACAAAAAGCCTTTTCAACAAAAGGTCGTCAACGGTTATGCTGAAATAAACCGTACCTGGAAAGCTGGCGACAGGATCGATCTGGAAATACCTTTGGAGGTCCAAACCATAACGGCTGATGAAAGAATTGCGGCCGACAAGGGCAGGGTGGCATTGCGCTACGGTCCGCTGGTTTATAATGTCGAGAAAGCTGATCAGCCTGATATTGATAAATATATAGGAACAGGTCCTCTTACAACTGAATGGAAGAATGATCTCCTTGGCGGTGTTATGGTTATCAACGGCAAGTGGGCCGACGGATCACCACTTATTGCTATACCGAATTTTGCAAGAAATAACAGGAACACCTTAAAATCAACTGATAAACCTGAGCGGCCGGATCCTGCAGATGGTTCGGATGTATGGATAAAGTATTATGTTAATTAACAGATAATTATAACGAGATGAAAAAAATGCTGTTGTTTTCAGGATTCATTCTGATAATTCAATTTAGCTTTTCCCAGCAATCCTCCTTTATCCTGAACAAGATGGAATACTTCGAGAGAGGTGGCGTGAATGTGATGGCATTCCAGGATATATATCCCGAAGGACATCAGGGAGGAGTTGCAGTGATCATGCACGGAAAACGGGTGGCAACGAATGGAGATATAAGGCTAGATGAAACACCCGGACAATGGCAGCCGATACCAAAGCAGATCGAAAGAAAAGTTGACGCTAAAGGTAACTCCGTGACAGTAAAGCTTGCTTACCCAGATCCTGCAATAAACCGCAGGGGATTTAATCCGATTGAATACCCCGATCTGAACCTCTCCTATTCCGTAAATGTAAGGTCGCAGGGTCAATCAGTTATTGTCACTGTCGACCTTGACAATCCTGTCCCGAAAGAATTCCTGGGGAAAGTCGGCTTCAATATGGAACTGTTTCCCGGAGTCCTTTTTGGAAAGAGCTGGTATATGGATAAACAAACAGGAATTTTCCCGAGGCAGGCTAACGGACCTGCTTTGAAGGACAGCAAAGGTGAAATTGTCGCGGCAAAGCCGTATGCAACCGGGAAGAGGCTTGTTGTGGCGCCTGAAAGCGATCTTCTCAGAATGTCGATCGAGTCAGAAACCGGTGATCTTCAGCTGCTCGACGGCAGGTACGTGCATAACAACGGATGGTTTGTTGTTCGCTCTGTAGTCGCTGAAGGAGTATCAAAAAATGCAGTCGAGTGGATAATAACTCCAAATGTTGTCGCGGGATGGAAGAGTACTCCTGTCATTCATGTTTCGCAGATTGGTTTTCATCCCAATCAGGACAAGGTTGCATTCATTGAATTGGATAAGAATGAAGCCAAACCAGTGATTCCAGTTTTGGTATCAGTTGGGGAAAATGGTAAAAACACTTTGCTTACTGTTAACAAGGCAGTTCTCTGGGGATCTTTCCTGAGGTATAAATATCTGAAATTCGACTTCTCATCAGTTAAACAGGAGGGTCTTTATTTTATCAAATACGGCAATGAACAATCACAACCTTTCAGGATTGCTTCAGACGTTTTTAAACGCAATGTATGGCAGCCAACCCTTGAATATTTTTTACCGGTACAGATGTGCCACATGAGGGTGAATGAAAAATACCGGGTATGGCATGGTCTCTGTCATATGGATGATGCCCTGATGGCTCCGACTGATTATAACCATTTTGACGGATATGTGCAAGGCAGTTCAACGCTGACAAATTATAAACCAGGAGATCATGTGCCTGGCCTTAATACAGGGGGATGGCACGATGCAGGCGATTATGATTTGCGCGTCGAATCCCAGAGCGCCGAAGTCTATATTCTTATAATGGCCTACGAGGCATTTAACATTAAATATGATGAAACCTATGTCGACCAGAAGACACATATTGTAGAAATTCATCAGCCTGATGGCAAACCTGACCTTCTTCAGCAGATTGAGCATGGAGCTCTCTCGGTAGTAGGCGGGTATAAAAGTCTTGGCCGTCTGTACAGGGGAATCATCGAATCGGATAAGAGGCAGTATGTGATGCTCGGTGACGGGTCGACTATGACAGACGGCTTGATTTACTATAAGGATCTCACAGCCGGCGAAAGGACAGGATCTTCTTCTTCTGTTCCCGATGACAGATGGGTATTTACTGAGAATAACCCTGCACGGGAACTTACAACATCAGCTCACCTTGCTGCTGCTTCAAGGGTTCTGAAAGGATTCAATGACACACTGAGCCAACAGTGTCTCGAAGTGGCTAAAGCTATCTATTCACATGACTATCAGCTTACAGGAAGAACAGCAAACTCAAAAATCCATGCAGCATCAGAGCTTTTTCTGACAACCGGAGAGGATCAGTATAAAGATTATATTCTGCAAAATGAAGAGGCTGTAATTAAGGGTATTCGTGACCTTGGATGGCTTATTGGACGCACTCTTCAAAAGATCGGCAAACCTCAGTTTACTGAAGTCATAAAAAATGCAGCTAAACGCCTATCGGAAGAAATAATGAAGCAGGCAGCGGAGACTCCTTTCGGGGTACCTTACAGGCCAAATATCTGGGGGGCAGGTTGGGATATCCAGTCATTTGGAGTGAGGCAGTATTACCTTCACTCTGCTTTTCCGGATCTTTTTCCGTCGGCCCCGATATTCAATGCCCTCAATTTCATACTTGGAGTTCATCCCGGTGAAAACACATCCTCCTTTGCTTCAGGCGTAGGAGCAAGATCAACGACTGTGGCCTATGGTATTAACAGGGCCGACTGGTCATATATTCCTGGTGGAGTTTCATCAGGTACTGCCCTTATTCGTCCCGATTTTCCCGAACTGCTCGACTGGCCCTTCCTGTGGCAGCAACAGGAGTATGTAATGGGAGGAGGGGCAACAAACTTTATGTTCCTTGTTCTGGCTGCTGATAAACTGCTGGGAGAGAACTGAGAAATTTTTGTTGTTTTACAATGGTATTGCTTTCCTGGAAAAAATGGATAACAAAAAATTGAATAAATATTCAGAATTTTTTTTCTCCGGGGTCTTCTTTGCCGGGACATTTATCTTTTTTGCTTTCTTTTACAATAATCATCTCCATTTTGAAGAGCAGTTTCAACTTTTCCTGCTGACATGTGACTATTTTATTCTGAAGTTGGGATCTCCTGGCGGCTTCTCAGGATGGACAGGTGAATTCCTGACCCAGTTTTATTTCCTGTCACTAGCAGGGCCGTTTATAATTACCGGAGTGCTCTTTGCCCTTCAGCAGGTTTTTAAAAGAGTACTAACCAAGGTTAATTCCGGTAATGTATTATTCCCTTTTAGTTTTATCCCGT
>DOTV01000187.1:0-6947 GCA_003520925.1 Bacteroidales bacterium
GAGGGGATTTTACCGTAAAACCATAATGCCGTAATGCCGTCAAGCCTTAATACAAAGTAACAGGACCGATCAGCCCGATCGATTGAAGCGGTTGAATTTTATTCTTTTCATTTGTCCAGTACTGGGCTATCGGATTATCTGTCAGTGATTTCATATAATTGCCCATTGATGTTGTTATTTTTATTTCGATCAGATTGTCTCCCCTGACAAGTTGCTCTTCTACACGAAAGATCCTGCGTCCATACCATTTGACGCCGCACTCCTTCCCGTTAACTTTCAGTTCCGAAATGCCATACACTTTCCCAAGATTCAAAAATGAAGGTTTGAAATCAGTAATTACAATGTAATTACGGTAAATTATTGTTCCTGCAAAATTCACAAGATCAGGCAGATCCAGAATGTCCTTCAGGGTATCAGAATTATAAGCCCTTACCCATCCGTCGTGGCAGTGCCTGAACTCAAGGTTCCATCCGTTTTGTATTGTTTTTGCAATCTGACCTGACAGTGGCAGAGGTTTCCAGTCAGGACCTTTCCTATACCTGTCAAAAACAAGAAGATAAGAATCAGCAGGACCCAAATCCAGTGTCAGACTGTTGTCTTTCCCGATAGTTATCCTGTATCTTTTGCCATCCTCAGGATCCCATTTCCAGCACTGTTTGTTCCGGGTTATATTTGCTGGGAATGTGATTTTAGTCCTGTGCGAATTATGGATATTTGAATTGATAATATAGAAGATCTCTGATCCGTCATCCGCCTTATAGTGATTCTGCATGACGTAAGGATCAGGATTTTCGATTCTGATATAAGGATCAAGCCTGTAAGTATCCTGGATTCCCCTGTACCATCCGATAAAATCTTTGTCAGGTTTCTTGAGCAGAACAAACCGGTCGGGGAATGATTTCATGTTCTCAATGTGAATTAATACTTCTTTATCTCTTTTCTCAAAGTCCTTCCAGCCCAACGATTTGGAAGGATATACTTCGACACAGAAAACCCTTCCTCCCGAAGCAGTAAAATCAAATAGTTTCTTAGCGGCGGTTGTGCTAAGGCTGTCAACCTGAACAAGAAATATTGTATTATATTTTTTCGGCCCGTAATGCATGATCCCGTTTTTCATTTCGGCATCGCCAATTACCCTTTGAGAAACGTAATCACAGCCATTACCGTTTTTATTAATTGCTTCCCAGACAAGAGTGAAATAATCAACATTTGTAATTGAAGGAAATGGTTCCATCTGAGAACCGATATTGCTCCACATATCGTCATTCGGAGGCAGAATTGCAATATCAGTGCACATTGTCACATGCTGAAGAAGGGCTGATAATCTGCCTTTATATTTATTGTACAAATTAAAGTAAGGCCACCAGGTATTATTTTCATTATAATAGCCGCCATACCTAAGCCATCCGGGGTATGGTGCCTCAGGAGGGGAGTAGTTGAATCCGTGGAAGACAGAATGGGTAACACCTGTTATTGCACTCTGGTCACCCCCAATTTTGAGATTTTCAAGTGAAGTGTTAAAGACAGTATATGTGTCGGTCATCTCTTCACAACTGACGATCCTTTTTCCTGTAAGATTAGCCGCTGACGAGACATATTTGCAGATCATTGTATAAGCTCTTCCGCGCCTGTAATCATCCTCGGGCATCTCTTCTCCAACCTTGTGCTTAAGCCAGTTCATTGTCCAAGACTCCGATTCGGGGATATCGTAATAGAAACTGCTTTCCAGAGGGAAAAAACTCCTGCCATAAGCCTGGGCACGTGATTTAACATTCAACCGCCTGCACCATTCCACATAAGTTTTTATAAAACGTTCCTCAAGCAGCTCTGCTTTAAATATCTCGAAATCGTAGCGCATCCTTCGGATCATTCTTTCAATATCAGGCGACATTGAAACTCCGTATTTAAAATCCGTCACATTTCCCATAGCCCCTGTTTTGAAAAGGATGAATGGCAAATACTGTGACAGGTCGTATCCCTTCTGTTCCCTGAATTCCTGAAGTATATCAAATGTCCAGTTGGATCCTTCCAGTTCCATACTGTCGATAAACAATGCGCGGATATTTTCTGACAAAGAGCCCGTTGACTTTTCAACGGCATCCGACATATGGTCAAGGTATTGTTTTACAGAAGCTTTGTTATAATGATTCAATACCGGACCTGTGGCTCCGGGTGCTCCGTTTATAACCTGCATGAATCCATTGATCCTTACAAGGGCGTATAAGGCAAACTTACCTTCAGGGACATGAACCTTCTGTACTTCTTTTTCAAGATTCCTGTTAAGGGGAACGATCTGATTAAGATCTGTCAGCGGATCGGGAACCAGACTAAGAGAAAGCACATCCATTGTTCTTCCCGGAAAAGGAGAGCTTATTGGCGGATCAGCCTCCCTGAAAATTTCGAACTTTGAAATTTCATAGTCAACTGGTCCTCTGATCTTTTTTACAGCTATTACAGCTATCTGGGCACGTTCTTCTCCCTCAAGATATTCAGCACCAAATGGCCATCCGGAGCCTACCAGCAGATCACAAGTCATTCCGAGTGATTTACCTTCAGCAAAGACAACTTTCAGCATATCTGTCCATTCTTTGCTGAGCCATTTTAACGATGGCTTGCCAAGGTCATCACCGTCAAAGCGTGAAGGGAATTCAATGGGATTGATCTCAACACCGCCAATACCTGCTTCTTTAAGCAGCCTCAGTTCTCTTACAAGTTCCCCAGCCTCCACCTTGTTGCCGTTCCACCACCAGCGTACAAAGGGATGATATTTAAGATCAGGATTCCTGAAAAGTTCATACAAATCAACAGTCTGTTCTGAATCAGTTATACTCTGTGACTCAGAAACAGATACAGGAATATCCCGGAATAGAAGTGAACCTGAAGTCACCAAAGCACTACGCGAAATGAAATTTCGTCTGTTCATTTTAATGAAAATCTGAAATTAAACATTTAACTTCAGAAATGAAAAAAGATGCTTGATTGATTATATTATCAAACTAAATCCAAAGTTATGAGATTAAGTAAACTAACACGGCGTCAGGCAATTACAGTTTCTTCAGCCGGCCTCGCAGGAGCAATGCTCGGATTTCCTTTCAGATCATTCGGGATAAACAGCAGGCGGCAGCTAAAAAAGCTTGCTTTGAACGGAGGTGAGAAAGTCCGTTCAGCTTCCTGGCCTCAATGGCCATACTGGGATCAGACAGCGGAACCCGGGATCCTGGATATGTTCCGCTCGGGCAGGTGGTGGAGGGGCAGCGGTGAATATGTCGCGGAATTTGAAAAAAAATATGCTGAGCTGATGGGAGCCAGGCGCTGTCTTGCAACTGCAAGCGGTACAACTGCTCTTATGACTGCACTCCATGTGCTCGGAGTGGACGCCGGTGATGAGGTCCTTGTTTCACCATATACGTTTATTGCTACGTATAACGTAATCTTCGAAAGCAAAGCTCTCCCGGTTTTCGTTGACTCGGATCCGGAGACATTTCTTATCGATCCGAAAAAGATTGAGGCAAAGATCACTGAAAGGACAGTTGCGGTCGTTCCTGTTCATATATACGGGCTTCCTGCCGATATGGATGGAGTGAATAATGCTGCAAAAGCCCATGGCCTTAAGGTTATAGAGGATGCCTGCCAGGCATGGCTTGCCGAATACAGGGGAAAAAGAGTCGGTTCGCTCGGGGATCTTGGTTGTTTCAGCTTTCAGAATTCAAAGCATCTTGCTTCAGGTGAGGGTGGTGCAATTCTTGGGAATGACGAGGATATTATGGACAGGTGCAATGCTTATCATAACTGTGGCAGACCTTACGGCAGGATGAAAAGGCTTCAGGGAAATCCGTATAACGGTATGAATTTCAGGATGCAGCAATCGCAGGCACTTATTCTTATTTCGCAGATGAAGCGTATAGAAAAGGATAATGATATCCGCCTCAGCAATGCTCTCTACCTCGACAAAAAACTGAAGGAGATCCCCGGAATAGTACCATACAGGCTGGCAGAAGGTGCAACACGCGCCGTATATCATATGTATCCTTTCAGATTTATCAGTGAAGAGTTCGGCAACATTTCGCGTGACAAGTTTATTAAAGCACTTAATGCTGAGGGAATTCCATGCAACAGCGGCTATGGCAGGCAGAACATGGATGGGCTGATAGAGGAACAGCTTAATTCAAAGGGATTCAAAAGGTTGTTCCCGGAATCGAGGCTTAAACGATGGCGCGATGAAAATCAACTCCCAGGCAATGACAAACTTTGTGATCAGGCGGTTACATTTTACCAAAGTATGCTGCTGGGGAGCAAATCAGACATGGATGATATTGCCAATGCAATATTAAAGATCTATGAAAACAGGAATTCGCTGGTTTAATAATTATTGACTATCTGGAATGCATAATAATAGTGCATTCTTTTACATGTACTCATCCCCCATGCCCCCTTCTCTCCGCCGATTGGCGGAAAGAAGGGGGGAGTAATGCGTTTTGCCTCTCTTTACGAAGCAGAGAGGGGTTGGGGTGAGTTCATGTGACTATGTGATTAATACTTCTAATTTCATATATTTACCTGATTACATTTCAATATGAAATACAACGGATTATTTTTTACTTTTTTTTTATTCCTGATACTCATTGGTTGCAGGCATGCACCAGTTAATGAAAAGACAGGCATCGTACCCGACTCGCTTGCGATAATAACAGAAAGGGTAGCTTTGGATTTTCCATTCACAGAGACTGAGATAGATAAGCAGCTGAAAGAGAAGATCGGGACATTTACTGCAGAAGAAAAGGCTGAATGGGAAAACCGGAACTGGCTGGAGTGGAAAATCATAAACGGGGAAAAAAGATACTTCAGCAGGGCAGTTTCGAACCTGAACCTTATCAGGAAATTTCATAATCAGAGGGCTCAGCGTGACAGCATTGAAGCGCGCGATCCTGAAATTCTTTCAAGGAAAAGCCATACGCAGGAAATAATAAAAGTCTCAGGAAAGGATGCGGAACCGGCAATTCCTGTAAACCTGACTATAAATTACACTTTAACTGTTGATGCCGATGCGGTTCCTCCAGGAGAGACAGTCAGGTGCTGGCTCCCATACCCCAGGGAGAACCACCTTCGTCAACAGAAGGTATATCTTATTTCAACTTCGCGGGGAAACTTCATATTAGCTCCCGATTCTGCTATCCACAGGACTCTCTATATGGAAGCAAAGGTTGAAAAAGGAGTACCACTGGTTTTTAAGTTATCATTCAGCTATGAGTCGAGCGGTCAGTATTTTAATCCCGATAATATTCCCGTAAATCAGTACAATAAAGAGACGGCTTTTTACAGAAAATATACCTCTGAAGAGCCTCCTCATATATGCTTTACAGAAAAAGTAAAGGATCTTGCCGACAGTATTGTTCCGAAGAGAGATAATCCGGTTGAAACAGTGCGAAAAATTTATTCCTGGTTTACTGCAAATATCCCGTGGGCAGGCGCACAGGAATACTCAATCATGGAGAATATACCTGAATATGTTATTCAGAACAGGAGAGGAGATTGTGGAATGCAGACTCTGCTTTTTATGTCGATGTTAAGGTACAGGGGAATTCCGGTTAGATGGCAAAGCGGATGGAAAGTGCCGCCAGGTGCAAAAAACCTTCACGACTGGTGCGAAGTATACTTCGAAGGGACAGGATGGGTGCCGGTCGATGTATCTTACGGGTTGCAGTATTCTACAAATCAGAAAACCCGGGAGTTCTTTATTTCGGGTATTGATTCATACAGGTTAATAATTAATGACGGTATTGCCGGAAGGTTATTTCCTGAAAAGAAATTCCTCAGGAGTGAACCTTTCGATTTCCAGAGAGGGGAAGTGGAATGGAGAGGGGGGAACCTTTATTTTGACAAGTGGGATTATGACATGGAAATAATTTACAATTAATGAAAATAAGGACCGGAATAGGATTTAAGCTCATTTTCGCTGCATCAATAACATTGATTCTGGCAGTCGGATGCAAACAAAAACCTTTATCATTTAACAATTATAAGAGTGAAATTGATTCGATCGCTATCGTTTATGTGCCTGATCTGCGGACAGGAATTTTCGATGCTGAGATTATTTCAGCAGGTTCTGCCCTGGTTCTTAGGGGTGAGACCAGTCTGCCTGAAGCAAAACAGGCACTCACCGGTATGCTGACAAAGGAAGGGGTTAATTTTATAGACAGTCTTAAGGTTCTTCCTGATATTTCAGAGATTCCTGAACCCTGGGGCCTTGTTAATGTCAGCGTATGCAACATACGGTTCATCTCATCATATGATGCGGAGATGGTCTCCCAGGCACTGATGGGAACTCCTGTTAAAATATTGAAGAAAGAAAATGGATGGTTACTTATTCAGACACCGGATTTATATCTGGGATGGGTCGACAGTGATGCAATTGCAGCTTTGAGTGTAATTGATCATGATATCTGGAAATCATCTTCAAGGTTATTTTATACCGGGAAGACAGGCGATATTTATACTGACCGGTCGATGGGTAAAGTTGTTTCAGATATTGTTGCCGGTTGTATTCTTGAGGTTACCGGAACTCAAAAAAACGGTTTTGAGGTGAAGCTGCCCGACGGACGTACCGGATATATTCCCGCAGAAAAGGCAATTCTTCTTGATCAGCTGTCAGTTAAGACATTTCTT
Organism: Bacteroidales bacterium; assembly: GCA_003520925.1. Classification (GTDB taxonomy): domain Bacteria; phylum Bacteroidota; class Bacteroidia; order Bacteroidales; family VadinHA17; genus LD21. Next base: position 6,664 of record DOTV01000187.1, read on the forward strand.
AATCCCGCAAACCTTTTATCAACAGCAGAATCGTTTATGGGAATACCGTACCTTTGGGGAGGAACCTCATCAAAAGGATTTGACTGCAGCGGATATGTCAAGACTATCTATTTTCTGAACGGAATAATACTTGAGAGGGATGCATCCCAGCAGTTCCAGATCGGAATGAGGTTAAGAAGAGGCTCCTTTCCCGATTCACTGAAAAAAGGTGATCTGCTGTTCTTTGGTTCTGCACGCAGGGGAAGGGCAAGAGCCACACATGTCGGGATGTATATCGGCGATAC
>DOTV01000187.1:7210-9579 GCA_003520925.1 Bacteroidales bacterium
GAATTCATTCACTGCTCAGGAATGGTGAGGATAAACAGCCTTGATTCCACAAGAGTTAATTTCAGCCGGTCACGGCGGGATTCTTTCCTGGGAGTAAGGAGAATTATCGGAGCTCCTTTTGGGAAAGGAATCCGACCTGTACTGGATCATGACTGGTATAATTAGCTAGTGTTGCAGGTTGCTTGTTTCTTATAGCTGGTTTTATAAGTTAAATGTTGAATCTCATGAATAAGAGGGAGTTTATTAAATACAGCAGTTATCTGATCGGTGGTACTTTTCTGGAAGGGCAGGTTGCAGCTGCAACGCCTGTTTTTATTGAAAAGAGGGGCAGAAAAAAAAGCAAAAGTAAACTTGAACTCAGGTTCACTCCATTTACACTGCAGCTTAAACATGCTTTCACTCTGTCGACCAGTTCAAGGACCACTACCCCGGTAATGCTAACTGAAATAGAGTATGATGGAATAACAGGGTATGGAGAGGCATCAATGCCTCCATATCTTGGAGAGAGCCATGAATCTGTCACAAAATTCCTTTCATTGTTAAATCTTTCACAGTTCACCGACCCTTTTCTGCTGGTGGATATACTTCAATACGTCGATGGGTTAATGCCGGGAAACTATGCTGCAAAGGCGTCGGTCGATATAGCTCTTCATGATCTTATCGGAAAGCTCGTGGGAGAACCATTTTACAGGCTCTTCGGCCTGAACCCGGCAATGGCACCTCTTACAAGTTTTACGATCGGGCTTGATACCCCTGAAATTATCAGGCAGAAAGTCGCTGAGGCTGAACCTTACAAGGTCCTGAAAGTTAAGCTTGGCAGGGATAATGACAGGGAAATGGTTGAGGTAATCAGATCGCTCACCGGTAAACCTCTGTGTGTGGATGCCAACCAGGGATGGAAGGACCGTTCGTACGCACTCGATATGGCCGGCTGGCTGAAGGAAAAAGGGGTTATTTTCCTTGAACAGCCGATGCCTAAGGAGATGAGGGATGATATAGCCTGGCTGACTCAGCAGAGTCCTCTGCCGGTGGTTGGTGATGAAGCAATTCAGAATGTTGCAGATCTTATAGACAACAGGGATGTATATTCAGGCATTAATATAAAGCTTATGAAATGCGGAGGATTGAATGCCGCGATGAAGATGATTAATGTTGCAAGGGCTTTCGGAATGAAGGTGATGATTGGATGCATGACTGAAACTTCCTGTGCCGTAACTGCGGCGGCACAGCTTTCTCCTCTGGTCGACTGGTGCGATCTTGATGGTAATCTTCTGATAAGCAATGACCCGTTCGAAGGGCTTAAAATAATTGATGGCAAAGTGTCAATCCCGGAAAAACCGGGTATCGGCGTAACAAAGAAATAATTAAAACATGAAAAACTGGTTTATCTGCTCGCTGCTGATGGTGTGCCTTACCGGCTCATCAATTGCTCAAAATAGATATTCAGAAAAGCTTGACACCGTTCTGCCGGTCCGCGGATTTTGCATTTCAGCTCCTCAGCCGGCGGTTCTTCCGGAGTTTATTAAATTCATTTCCGAAGAGCTGGCAACAAGGAAAGTCAACGTTCTTATCCTGAGGGTTGATTACAATTATCAGTACAAAAGCCACCCTGAGTTGAGCGATTCAATTGCACTTTCAGAAAAAGATGTAAAAAAGCTTGTTGACGTCTGCCGGAAATACAATATTAAGATAATCCCCCAGGTCAACCTGCTGGGGCATCAGTCGTGGGCAGGAACGGTTGGGAACCTGCTGAGGGTCTTTCCGGAATTCGATGAAACCCCGAATGTTAAGATGCCTGAAAAATATGTCTGGCCCAATGCCGACGGATTATATTGCAAAAGTTACTGTCCCCTTCATCCTGATGTTCATGATGTTGTTTTTACTCTTATCGATGAGATATGCGATGTTTTTGAAACAGATGCATTTCATGCAGGTATGGATGAGGTATTTTATATAGGTCAAAAAGAGTGTCCCAGATGTTCAGGAAGAGATCCTTCTGAGCTGTTTGCCGGTGAAGTGAGGACGATCCGTGATCACCTTGCCGGTGATGGCCGCAAATTATGGATCTGGGGTGACAGGCTGATCGACGGGAAGACCACAGGACTTGGTGAATGGGAGGCAAGTTACAACAATACATTCAGGGCAGTGGATATGATACCCAGGGATGTGGTTATCTGTGACTGGCATTATGAGCGCCCGGACCAGACACCGGTTTATTTCGCCATGAAAGGACTGAATGTTGTTACCTGTCCGTGGAGGATGCCCGATAACGCGGTGCTCCAGGTACAGGATATGATTAAATTCAGGGAGCACTCAACTCAGGAAATGAAAGAAAGATTTCTGGGAATTGTACAAACTGTATGGTCGGG
>DOTV01000094.1 GCA_003520925.1 Bacteroidales bacterium
CTTGATGAGCTTTTAAATAAATAATATGAAAAGGCTTATTCCAAGGAACCCGGTCAGGAATCCGACCCATACCTGTGATGGATTATGAGCATTAAGTCTTAACCGCGATGAAAGTATAAGTCCGCTGGCAAGAATGACCGCCAGGAGGTACCAGGTCAGCGGTGTATGCATCTTCAATGATAATGAAAAAACCGTTGCCGTAAGCGCTCCGGCTCCGACTGCATGTACAGATATCTTCCACCAGAAATTTATCATCGAAACAACGATTGCCACCACGGATGTGGCAAAAATGAATGATTTCAGGAAAAAGGGGATCTGATACCTGAAAACTATGAATGAAGTTGTGCAATAAAGAATTGAAGTTATGAGCAGAGGTATAATTCTTTCCCTCCTGTCGTCGATATTAAATGAGCTTATCAGATTCCGGTACTTTAAAAACGGAAGCAAAGCGAGAGGAAGAAAAACATTGTCGATCAGGATTACCGTAAAAAGAACCCTCTTGGCTTCAACCGGAAGGTATTTAAGAAATGTAGGGGCCGACAGTAAAATCGCAAGGCCGTACAAAGGGATTAACAAAGGGTGAAAAACTATCGATACAATTTTTGCAAGATTATCAGGCAGGCTTGAAGGTTGTCCGGAGTTCATGTCTTTCATGTTACACCTCTTAGATCTCCCTTCTTAATCTGGCAACCGGAATATTAAGCTGTTCGCGGTATTTGGCTACAGTCCGGCGGGCAATCTGATATCCCTTTTCCTGGAGAATATCTGTTAGGCGTTCATCAGTGAGAGGTCTTCTTTTTTCTTCATTCTCAATGCAATCCTGCAGGATTCTTTTAATCTCCCTGGTTGATACCTCTTCACCACTGTCGGTCTGAAGTCCTTCAGAAAAGAAGAACTTAAGTGGAAAGATCCCGAAATGCGTCTGGATATATTTGCTGTTTGCAACTCTCGACACTGTTGAAATATCGAGGCCGGTCATTTCAGCCACATCTTTCAGAATCATTGGTTTAAGCTTTGTCTCATCACCGTCGATAAAGTACTCCCCCTGGTACTCCAGAATGGCGTTCATTGTCAGGAGCAGTGTGTTTTGCCGCTGCCTGATTGCATCGATGAACCATTTAGCGGAATCGATCTTTTGCTTCACAAACATAATGGCTTCCTTCATCTCCTTCTTCTGACCCTTATCTTTAATGTAGGTGCGAAGCATCTCATTATATGACGAACTCAGCCGGAGTTCCGGAAGATTCCTTGAATTGAGGTGCAGATCAAATCCGTCTTCAGTAAGCTCAAGAATAAAATCGGGGATTATAGGCTGGGATATCCTAGTAAATGAATCATTGAACAGGCTTCCCGGTTTTGGATTCAGCTTGAGGATCTCATCAATAGCCAGTTTAAGTTCCTGCTCAGAAATCCCCATTCTGGTGGTTATTTTATCATAATGCCTTTTACTGAATTCTTCAAAATACTGATCCAGAACAGCATATGCAGTCTTCAGTGCCGGCTGTGTACGGTCCTTTATTGCCAGCTGGATTAAAAGTGACTCCCTGAGAGTTCTTGCACCGACACCCGGAGGATCAAGATCCTGAATAATCTGAAGAACTTCCTCAAGTTCCTTTTCAGTTGTTGTTACGTTCTGAAGAAATGCAAGGTCATCAACAATGTTTGTCAGCTCACGTCTTAGATATCCGTCTTCATCAATGTTTCCCAGAATATATTCGCCGAGGATCTTTTGCTTTTCATCCAGATCCCTCAGGCTTAGCTGTGATTCAAGATGCTCCTGAAATGAGGATCCGACTGAAAACGGAATTTCGTTTCTCTTTTCATCTTCCTTGCTGTAATTGTTTGTCTGAAGACGATATTCCGGAATCTCATCATCTTCAATGTAGTCATCAAGGGTGAATTCCTCCTGGTCCTTGTCCTTTTCATCAAACTGTTCTTCTTCGGTCTCCTCATTACGGAGCTCTTCATCCTCCTCCGGACCCTCCTCAAGAGCCGGATTCTCTTCAAGTTCTTTTTTGATCCGCTGTTCAATCTGCAGAGTAGGTACCTCAAGCAGCTTGATCATCTGGATCTGCTGAGGGGAAAGTTTCTGAAGCAGTTTCTGCTGTAACTTTTGCTTTAGCATACTTTGCAGTTATGAAAAATAGAAAATTGAATATTTAAAACTCGGCGTTTTTAGGTGTTCTAGGAAACGGGATTACGTCTCTTATATTTGACATCCCTGTCATAAATAATATCAGTCGCTCGAATCCAAGGCCGAACCCGCTGTGAGGAGCAGTACCGTATTTTCTTGTTTCCAGGTACCACCATAGATCCTTTTCAGGAAGTTTAAGCTCCCTGATCCTGTTCATCAGCTTATCATACATTTCTTCTCTTTGTGAACCTCCTATGATCTCGCCAATCCCGGGGAAAAGCACATCCATTGCTTTTACAGTCTTCCCGTCGTCGTTCTGCTTCATGTAAAATGCCTTTATCTCCTTTGGATAGTCAATAAGAATTACAGGACGTTTGAAGTGCTCTTCAACAAGGTATCTTTCGTGCTCAGCCTGAAGATCCCTTCCCCATCCCACAGGATATTCCCATTTCCTATCAGCTGCGGTCAGAATCTCCACCGCTTCAGTATAAGGGAGTCTCACAAATTGGTTTGAAACCACGAAATTAAGTCTTTCGATGAGCCCCTTGTCAATCATGCTGTTCAGGAAATCAAGGTCCTCCCTGCAGTTGTCAAGTGCGTACTTAATAAGATATTTCAGAAAATCCTCAGCAAGATCCATATTGTCATTCAGATCATAGAAAGCCATCTCCGGTTCGATCATCCAGAACTCTGCCAGATGCCTGGGCGTATTTGAATTTTCAGCCCTGAAGGTCGGACCAAAAGTATAAATCTCCCCAAGAGCCAGTGCACCCAGTTCACCTTCAAGCTGTCCCGAGACAGTCAGGTTTGTCTCCTTACCGAAGAAATCATTCCTGTAATCAATAGTTCCCTGTTCATTTAAAGGGAGGTTCTTAAGATCAAGGGTTGTTACGTGGAACATTTCCCCGGCTCCCTCAGCATCACTTCCGGTGATCACAGGTGTATGGAGATAATAGAATCCATTGTCGTTAAAGTACTTATGTATCGCAAAGGCCATTGAATGTCTGATCCGGAAAACCGCTCCGAAAGTATT
>DOTV01000230.1:0-914 GCA_003520925.1 Bacteroidales bacterium
TAAAGGAGTCTCTGCATAACAAGCCGGGTGATTATTTTGGTTTTTACAATTGCAGCATTACTGACAGGGATGAGCTGGAGGTTATTTTCGGTAAGGAGCAGCCTACTCATGTCATTCACCTTGCGTGCACATTTAATAAGGTTCGCGACAGAAAGAAAGAGCATTTTATCGATATCGGGGGCTCAACAAATATTATTGAAATTTCTGACAAAACCTTATCGGTAAGGCAGTTGATCTTTTCAAGCTCAACTGCTGCTTACGGAGCCAATAAAGATAATCCGGAATGGTTAAAGGAGACTGATCCACTGCGACCAGGCAAATACAGATATGGTGTTAACAAGAAACTTATTGAGGAAGTTTACGCAACGACTCCGGTCAGAGATGACCTGCACCTTATTTTTTGCCGGATCTGCACAGTGATAGGACCAACATATAACAAACCAGCCAGTATCGTTTCTATATTACTTAAATTGCCTTGGTTGCCTCAATTTGTCAGGGAAAACAAGGTTCAGTTTTTGCATACCGATGACTTTGTTGCACTTATCGGTCTTATATTATCAGATGATAAGATAAAAGGGATTTACAATGTAGCTCCCGATAGTTATGCGGTAGCAAGGGACCTTGTTCCCGGTAAAAAATTTATTAAGCTCCCGGTTTCAATTGTCACGCTGGCATTAGCTGTTTTATGGTATCTTAAGATTTTGAATCTTGAACCTGCCGGAGTCAAAGCCAGTATATATCCAATTCTCCTGGATCCTTCAAAGATTATTTCAAGGTTCAATTACAAATTCAGGTTTTCATCCATGATGGCTTTTGAGGATATCAAAATACATAATATGATTCCTACGGCGGCGAAATTCTGAATTTAGAATAACCACTGATTTTAAATTTGAGTTTACCCCCAACCCCCCAAG
>DOTV01000230.1:1235-7299 GCA_003520925.1 Bacteroidales bacterium
AAGAAGCGTACTTAACAATAAGTTGTTAATATCCGATCTTAATATTAACTGCAGCTCCTTTCAATCCCTTTGATTCGGCTTTAACTGTAAAAGTGCCTTTTGCATCTTTTTCCGCTTTAACAATTACAAGACACATGCCATTGAAAGCTTTTCGGTATGATGCCTGGAACGGGTCGTGGCTTGTTGCATCGCCGTTGTCGACTGCAACTATCCTGCCGGGTCCCTGAATGCTGAAGTTTACAAGATTGCTGCTGCGTGGTACCATCAGACCGTTTTTATCCTCAACCACCACTGTTATATATACAAGGTCCGAACCATCAGCCTTTAGTTCCTGACTGTCAGCTGAGGCAGATAGCTGTGCGGCTTTTCCGGTGGTAACCATTTTATCCTCCGCCCATTTCAGGCCATTTTTATAAGCCACAACTTTAAGTTCGCCGGGCTGATATACAACATCATCCCATCTGAGCCTGTATTCATACTGACCCTTTTTCTTTTTACCGAGCGATTTGCCATTCAGAAATAATTCAGCCTCATCACCCGAGGTATATACATGAACGGGAGTAACCTGTCCCTTTCTTTCCGGCCAGTTCCAGTGAGGCAGAATGTGAGCCATTGGCAGGTCGGGTCTCCATTTAGCCTGGTAGAGATAAAAACGATCCTTTTTAAATCCTGCAAGGTCGATAATGCCAAAGTAACTGCTTCGCGATGGTACTTCAGTGACATTCTGAGCATCAAGCAAAGCCTTTGCCTGGTCATATCTCCTGTTGCCTGGACGTAATCCTGTCAGATCACCACCGTATGGTGTAGGCTCACCTATATAGTCAAAACCCGTCCAGACAAACTCACCGAAAACCCCGGGATATTTGTCCTGCATCTCCCATTGCTGATCGGCTGTAGAAGCCCATGCAGGATATGCAAGGTCATATGATGATATCTGGAAGATCCCGTGGCCAGGGAGGTTTTTATTCAGATCACCCTGGGCAACCGGAAAGAAATATTCTCCCCTGGAACTTACAGTTGATGCTGATTCGCTTGAGTGGAACGGCAGATTTTCATTGTCCTTCAAAGCAAAGAAAGCATCATATCTGTAGAGGCGATAGTTTATACCAAACACATCTACAGTTTTCTGGAAGCCGTTTGTGCCCGATTCATCCCAGTTGCATCCTACGGTCACTGGTCTTGTAATGTCTTCAGATTTAATTATAGCTCTCAGACTTTCGGAGAGTGCAGGATTATTCTGGTCATTCACTTCATTCCCGGTGCTCCAGATGAAAACAGACGGGTGATTACGATCGCGGCGAACCATTGCCCTCAGGTCCTCTTCATGCCATGAATAAAAGAGCTTATTGTAATCGAGCCTCTTTTTGGGAGTTTTCCATGTGTCGAATGCTTCATCCTCTACAAGAAATCCCATCTTGTCGCACAGGTCAAGAAGTTCCGGAGCCGGAGGGTTGTGGCTTGTCCTGATTGCGTTGCACCCCATCTCTTTTAGTATCTCAAGCTGACGTTCCGCAGCCCTGACATTGAAAGCAGCACCAAGGGCTCCAAGGTCATGATGATTACAAACCCCGTTTACAGGCATCTTTTTACCGTTAAGGAAAAATCCGTCACGGGCAGTAAAATTCAGGGTTCTGAATCCGAAATTGGTTTCATAAACGTCCGATATCTCTTTTCCCTGCATTACGGTAACTGCAACCCGGTAAAGTTCAGGATTATCGAGGTTCCACAGAACAGGGTTATTGACAGGGATATCGACCCTGAAGATGTGGACACCGGATGCAGTCAGAGTTGCAACGGGGCTCGAGAATTCGGCAACCGCCTGAGCCGCAGCCTCACCTGCTTTGTCAAGCTTGAAAACAGATGCTTTGACAGAGACACTTACAGGCTGTTCTATATGGCTTTCGATTTCTGCCTTAACACTCAGAACAGCTTTCTCAGGTTTAATTTCGGGCGTTGTGCAAAAAACTCCATTGTATTTTACATGAAGCTGTGAAGTTTTTACGAGCCATACATTCCTGTATAATCCGGCCCCCGGATACCACCGGGAATCCCAGTTCTTCGTATCGAGCCTGACAGCAATAAGATTGTCTTTTCCGAAAAGAACATATGGTGTCAGGTCGAGACGGAATGAGGTGTATCCATAAGGCCATCCTCCGACATATTTGCCGTTTACCCAAACTTCAGAATAAGCCATTGCACCATCAAAATCAATGTATATTCTTTTGTCTTTTTCCGACTCCTTCAATGCAAAGTGCTTCCTGTACCATCCGATTCCTTTCCATGGCAGAAGACCCGTATTATTTTCAAGTGTATCGCTGAACGGACCCTCAATTGCCCAGTCATGAGGCAGATCAAGGGTCCGCCAGCTGTTATCAATGGCTGAGGGCAGTTGAAGCCCCGCCGGTTCCCTATCGTTTGTGGCCGCGTCGGTTGCGGCATTAAAGTATTTAATGAATTTCCATCCCAGATTGAAAGATTCGCGCGATCTTGGGGAATTCTGTGCCAGGGTGAATTCTGTTGTCAGGATCAGGAGAACGGAAATAAAAAGTGAAGCGGTAAGAAGTCGTTTCATTGTATATGATTTAGGATTTGAAATTTTTTCTAAAATAGGTAATTCAATCGGATAAATAAATTCGGATCTGAAGAAAATCATTTTGTCTCCCTTTGTGCCTACCTTCGTTATCCTTTGTGGTTAAGGATTTTTTATTACAAAGTCACACATCGTACACACGAAGTTACACAAAGGGAAAGTATTATTAGTTTTTCACAAACCGCTGGGTGACAACCTGTCCTGAATTAAAAAATATTTTTATAATGTATAACCCCGGCCTAAGTTGAGCAACATTTACGTCAGCTGTGTAATCCCCGCAGTCAGTTTTTTCGAGAATCTGATTTCCTGTAAGGTTGAAGATAGCAATTCTGCTAATTATTTCATCTGATCCCACATGTATGGTATTTTCAGCAGGATTCGGGAAAACCCTGATGACAGGTGTGACATTGTCATCTCCCGGAACTGGCTTACCGATCATATTTGCATCAAGCCACACCAGCCTCCTTGCTATCCAGCTTTTAAACTTCTCTATTTCTCCGCTGAAAGTTTCAGGCTGTTCCCCATATTCGGGAGTGCCGACATTAATTCCAAGGATCTTCCATTTCTGATAATGCCTCTCCTGGGCTTCGTTAAGGAGATTTGCCACCGAATCGATAATACTGTAAAGAGATTGTTCACTCAGGATAGTCTTCCTTAGCAAATAGTACCTGTCGTGTATCTGACCGGCGAATGCTTCATCCTGAACAAGGCGCACTTCCCACGAGGGCGGAATTGGCCAATCGACACAGTCATTAACCCTGTAAGCCCATCCTGAACCATCGGTCTGGTTAAAATGAATACAATTCTCGGTTATATCTTTCCATGCCCAGTCATAATCCCAAGGCGGACCGGAATGTATCAGACCGCCTTTACTGTCTTTATCCTTGAAATAAAATCTACTCTTTTTATAAGCATCAACATTTCTTGACAATTCACCTAAAATAAAATAATCTACGAATGAATTTACATCAAGATATGCCCGGTATCCGTTGCTCCGGTCCTTAAAACCTGGATTGTACAATACCCTTTCGAATGAATCGACGAAGTTCTGTAAATAAGCTTTTTGCTGTGCTGTCAGTTCACCGGGTTCAGGATCGAAATAAACAAAATGCACATCTCCTCCCGGCTTGTTTAACGGTGAATATTTACTCAGCCAGCTGTCGTTTTTAGTGTAATAGTCATTGACAAAAATATAACCTCCTGTGAGATTATCTCCTGAGTTTTCATCAGGATTCAGCTTTGCAATATTCACGCGGTTTTTATCCTGTTTGATCTTTTCACCGAGAAGATATATTCCCTGGTACTCGTCATTAATAACAACTTCGCAATACACAGTTCCCGGGGCATAGTGTCCCATATTTCTGAAGATTTCGAATGCAAGGAAATTTCTCAGGAAGGCCTTATCATTATAGTTGGCAGTAAGTATCCAGTCGTTCTCTTCAGGCAATCCGAGTATCGGTACATTCAGATTGTCCCCAACTTCATCGCGAGTTTCAAAGGCGTACGGCTTTTGAGGAAGGGATGCAGAGTACCTTCCCCTGATCTCAATTCCCACCTTGCCTGAGTAAATGTTACCGTTGTCGGTTATATTATTTATAATTCCCGTGCCATTATATATGATCTTCATTTCAGCTGTAACTTTCGGTTCATCAGGAATATCTGCACCATCAGGTGTTGTAATAACCACTATCGGGAGATTTGATGATAACTGGCCAAATCCGGGGATTACCGAAACAAACAGCAGAAGGAATATGATGAACAGAGTATTTCTCATAAGAGGAATAAAAATACTTTTATCTTTTTACTTTTGTATTTTATCTTACAAAAATAAATGTTGATGAGATCTTTCGGAATTTCTCTTGCATTTGCAGCATTATTCCTGCACTTACTTCCTTCCGCCGCCCAGTACCTTGCACCTTCACAGACAAAATTCACCCGGCAGGATACACTGCGGGGTTCAATTACTCCTGAAAGAGCCTGGTGGGATCTTACATACTACCATCTTGATATTGCAGTAAAGCCATCCGACAGTACTGTTTTTGGATCCAATACTGTGACATACAGGGTAATAACCAGCTCCGAAATAATGCAGATCGACCTTCAGCCACCGCTTGAGATCTTAAAGGCAGAACAAAACGGAAAATCACTGAGCTACAAACGGGAAGGTAATGTATATTGGATACGGCTGACTGAGAAGCAAATCCCAGGATTAGTCTATTCCCTCGTCCTGAATTACGGAGGGAGACCCAAAGTCTCACGCAGACCCCCGTGGGAAGGCGGGATCACCTGGAAGAAGGACAAAAATAACCTTCCTTTCATTGCCTCTTCATGCCAGGGGGATGGCGCAAGCTTATGGTGGCCGTGCAAGGATCACATGTACGATGAGCCCGACAGCATGCTGATAAGCGTAAATGTGCCTTCAAACCTTATAGATGTCTCAAACGGAAGATTGAGAAGCACGGTAAAACTTAAGAACAATACAACTACCTATAACTGGTTTGTTGCGAACCCGATAAATAATTACGGGGTGAACATAAATATTGGTGATTATGCCCATTTCTCAGAGGTATTTAACGGAGAGAAAGGTAAGCTCGATTGCGATTATTATGTCCTTAAGGAAAACCTTGAAAAGGCAAAAGTCCAGTTCAGACAGGCACCGATGATGCTTAAAGCTTTTGAACACTGGTTTGGACCATATCCATTTTACGAAGATGGATACAAGCTTGTCGAAGCACCTTATCTTGGAATGGAGCATCAAAGTTCGATAACTTACGGAAACGGATACAGGAACGGATACCTTGGAAATGATGTCAGCGGATCGGGATGGGGCGATAAATTCGACTTTATTATTGTACATGAGTCTGGTCACGAATGGTTTGCAAACAACATAACATATGAAGACGTAGCTGATATGTGGATACACGAGAGCTTTATTAATTATTCCGAGAACCTGTATGTTGAGTACTATTTTGGGAAAGATGCAGGAAGGGAATACGTGCTGGGGAGCAGGAGGAATATCAGAAATGATCGCCCGGTGACAGGGATTTATAATGTTAATTTCAGTGGTTCGGGCGACATGTATTACAAGGGTGGAAGCATGCTTCACACTATAAGACAGATAGTTGATGATGATGATAAATGGAGAGGCATCCTTCGCGGATTGAACAGAGACTTTTACCATAAGGTAGTTAAGGGAATCCAGATAGAAGAATACATAAGCATTAAAACAGGAATTAACCTGAAGCCTGTTTTTGACCAGTACCTCAGGGATATCAGGATCCCGATTTTTGAATATTATGTAAAGGACAAAAAGCTCACATACAGGTATAACAACTGCGTTCAGGGGTTCAATATGCCTCTCAGGATCTATGTGTCAGGAGTTAGAAAAGATATAGTTCCTACCTCGCGTTTCAATACAATCGACATTGAACCTGAGAATGCTGTTATTGTTGTGGATCCAAATTACTATATAGG
>DOTV01000085.1 GCA_003520925.1 Bacteroidales bacterium
GACCGAGCCGGTCTTCATAGTAATTTCCATGGATCATTTCATTATTCAGGTCGTATTCTGCGAAGCGTCCCCTGAACCGGCCTGTAACTGTCTCTGCCCTGTTCTGAAGTGTCTGCCTGAGCTCTTCATCATTGAGGTCCTTAACCCATTGCTGAACGAACTTCGGGATGCCCCAGAAAAGATTATGCCCCCTGACCGGAATATTGTTTTCTTCAGTCCATTTTAGTATCCCGTCAATAGTTGCATAATTGACCTCACCCTTCACTGGTTCCATATTTCCCCATTTCACGGCATTTTCAGTTACTGCCGAATTGAAGTTCAGCAGGAATTTCTCTTTGTACTGTTTCAGGTCATTCTCCGGCATTTTTCCGCTGCCCAGACTGTTGCTTATTGCACATCCGAACCAGAACTCATGTCTGAGCTGTTCCACGGTCACCTTTGCACCCGGTCGGGCTTTTATCGTGATGACTCCCTTCCTGTGTTCAGCTATCGATTCATCAAGGCGTTTCTGTTCAACATACGAGGTCACATTACGAACGTTATCGATCCAGATTCCGCTTGCCGGATCTGTCGCATATTTACATAAAGCCTCTATGGTTTTAAGAAGTGAGGTCTGTCGTCCCTCATCGTTCATTTCATGACCGGCCAGTATCAGCCAGTGACCGTTTGTTTTTGCAGTTTCGATTAATGTCAGGATCTGGTCGAAAGATTTACCATCGAGCTCTGTGGCGTTAAGCTGTGCGAGATCGCAGAACCGGGGATCATTCTGGGCTTCGTTAAGCCATCCCCTGCCGCTTTCAAACATCGATGCGATAAGCGGTATATAGCTTTGTACCCCGGCCCCCCTGCCAATAAATGTCTGTCCGCACGGGTATGCAAATGACGTCGGATTAACACCTGATAACTCATATATGAACCTGTTTGCAGAATCTAGTTCGTCTTTCATTTTCTGGAGTGAATATTCCTCAAGAGCTTTGTCTCTCGACCAGTTAAAGTTACCCGAACACGGATGATATACAGAATGATTTCCTATGTCATGACCGTTCATTGCAGCTGTTTTCCATCCATCGGCACGTTCAAGCAGGCTCCCCGGAGAGATATAGAATGTAGCTTTCACTCCGTATCTGTCGAGCAGAGGGATGCCTGTATCTATTTGTGAGAGACGTGCATCGTCGAATGTAAGGCTCAGTGCCATTTTTTTGCCTTCGGGCCAGGGGAATTCCTTCCCGGTACCTCCTGAAATATTATTACCATATGTCTGGCTGAAACAGGTACAGAAAGTAAAACAGAAGGCGGAAGTTAAAGAAAGAAATGTAAGGGATCTTTGTAGTTTGTCCATCATATTAAAGAGATTCTGTCTCATAAAATTAACTATTTTTATTTTACCACGGGTAAACGGATTTGCACGGATTTACGCAGAGGGGAAACAGCATGTTTTTATAACGTGCAACTTTGTGATAACTCCGTGATAACTCCGTGTAAATCTGTGGTTAATATGGATTTTTTTATCTATTTTTATACTGAATTAATTGCATACCGATAAATTTGTATTAGGAGTAACCATGGAGGAAAAACTTCTTTATAAAATTCATATTAAGGGGTATGTTCAGGGAGTCGGGTTCCGATGGAGAACTTTGAGAGAAGCTGTAAGCCGTGATATTAAGGGGCTTGTAAAGAATATGCCGGATGGAAGTGTTTATATAGAGGCTGAAGGGACACGTAAACAGATCAGGGATTTTGTGGAGTGGTGCAAAAAAGGTCCGGGTCATGTTGAATCTGTTACCGCTGATCCTTATCCTCCGGTTAATTATAAGGAGTTCAGGGTCGAACACTGAAATTTTCATGGATCAAAATACAAATTCAAGACAGATATGAAAAAACTTCTGGTTTTTACATTATTGATGGTTTTAAACTTTTCACTGTTCGCACAGAAATACGGGCTGACCTCCCCCGATGGTAAACTGACTGCTGCAATTGAAATTGATAAGGGTATTTATGTCGCCTTGCTGAAGGGACGAACAACTCTGCTTAAGATTGGGAATATTTCAGTTGAAAACTACTATGTGGCTTCGAGGAATCCCGATTATGCAGTGGCAAGGGTGATTCAACGAACGGTTAATGAAGTTATCAGGCCAGAAATCCGCGAAAAGGCATCAGAACTTAGCAACGCCTATAACGAGCTTGAGATAAAATTTAAGAAGAATTACTCTATTATATTCAGGCTGTTCAATGAAGGACTTGCATACAGAAATTCAATTTCGGAGAAAGACAGTCTAAGGATTATCAGGGAAAACCTTGATCTTTATCTTGATGCAGGCGATTCAATAAGGTTTCAGTCGTCAGAGACTTTCAATTCACCTTATGAAACCCCTTATGAGCATGAAAATATCACCGCGGTCAAAGCAGGAAAGCTTATCAGCCTGCCTCTGCTTATTGAGAAACGGGACGGTTTGTTTGTGATGATTACTGAAGCCGACCTTTACGATTATCCCGGACTATGGTTTAAGGGAACAGGTCAGCTGCAGCTGTCGGCCATCAATCCTCCTATCCCCAGTTCAGTGACAAGTACAGGCAGTACTTATGTCAGGAACCAGGTTGCCGGAACTTTCGGCTATATTGCACAGGTAAAAGGATCAAGAACTTATCCATGGCGGATTTTCGCAGTAGCAGCCGGTGAAAAGGAACTGATCTCGAACAATATGGTTTATCTTCTTGCAACACCATGCGTCCTTAAAGATATTTCGTGGATAAAGCCAGGGGTGGTGATGTTCGACTGGTGGGCAAAAAACAATATTTATGGTGTAGATTTCAAAGCCGGAATTAACACCGAAACAGCAAAATATTTTATCGATTTCTGTGCTGAGCAGGGATTCAGGTATTTCCTGTTTGATGATGGATGGAGCCAGCAGGATGATCTGCTGAAGCCGGTGCCCGGATTAGACATTGATGAAGTTGTTTCTTACGGCCGGTCGAAGGGAGTTGATATTATGCTCTGGATGGTATGGCACACCCTTGAAAGACAATGGGAAAAGGCTTTCAGCCAGTTTGAGAAGTGGGGTATCAGGGGTATAAAGGTCGACTTCATGAACCGCGATGATCAGCCAATGGTAATGTTTTATGAAGCCGTTGCCCGGGAGGCTGCCGCGCATAAAATGGTGGTGGATTTCCATGGCGCTTACAAACCATGCGGATTGAGCCGGAAGTATCCGAACGTTCTTACCCGGGAGGCACTGATTGAATTTGAATACAATGGCTGGACCGACTTTGACAACCCCATCCACCATAATCTGCTTCCTTATATCCGGATGTTTCCGGGTCCGATGGATTATATACCAGCCACAATGCGCAATTCAACGAAAGGTAATTTCAGGCCGGTCGGGGATTACCCGATGGGACAGGGAACAAGGGCGCATTCAATGTCATTATTTGTGATCCTGAACAGCCCGATGACGATGCTTCCCGATTCTCCATCGGATTATTACCATGAGAAGGAGTGCACGGATTTTATCAAAAAGATACCGGTTGAATGGGATGAGACACGGCTCCTTCAGGG
>DOTV01000120.1 GCA_003520925.1 Bacteroidales bacterium
TCAGGGATCCCGGGACCATTGTCGATGACACAAATCTGTGGACGAAGCTCTTTATCAGTACCCGCACTTATCAGGATTTTTCCTTCAGAGATATTTTCAATCGAATCATGAGCGTTGCCGATAAGATTGATTAAAACCTGTGAAATCAGATTCTGGTCAGCAAAAATCTCAAGTTCAGGTTTGTCTATAGAAAAAGATAATTCAAACCTATCCTTTTTTACCTGGGAGTCATAAAGCACCTCTAACCTGTTAAACAGGTCAGCAATTCTGAAGAATTGCTTTTCAGGCTCTGGTATCCTCGTCAGCTTCCGGTATGAGTCCACAAATGACATCAGGCCTTTTCCCTGGTCTTTTATAACATTTAATCCCTTTAGAGTAGTGGCTATTGCATTTGAAGTTAACTGTTCAGGTAATACAGGTTGTCCATTATTAGTGTATATATTTGAAAGGCTTTCCGACAGGGACGTGATAGGGGTGATTGAATTCATAATTTCGTGCATAAGGATTCGTATTAACTTCATCCATGATTCAACCTCCTTTTCATCAAGCTCATTCTTAATATCCTGAATCGAGAGAATTATTACCTCATCTTTGATTGTCCCGAAAGAAGCAGTTTTAAGGGAAAGCTGTATTTCTCCTTTTTCGGTACGCAGCGGTACAAGCCTTCTTTCAGAGGGCCCCAGAGTGTTTATGGTTTGAAATAATCTTGCATCAATCCGTTCTGTTTGTTTAATATGAGTAAGTACATCTGTCTGAAGCAACTTCCTTGCCGATGAATTGGAATTAAGAACGAATCCCTTTTTATCATAAGTGATTATCCCGATTGCAAGATGTTCAATTAAAATGCTGAAGTATTGTTCCTGGTTCCTGTTATCAATCTTAAGTCTCTTTATCTGTTCATTTACCCTGTTCATATTCTTATAGATCTCTTTAACAGTTATGTTTTTTTCTTCAATTGAAAAAGAGAGGCTGGAATCGTCGTTTCTGATGGAATCGAAGAAATACCTTATTTTTCTGTTCACACCATTCAGAAAATAAATCAGGTTTATTGTCATGACAACAATTGCAAGAATACAAATAAGGTTGATCCGCAAAGATTTACCGGTTGCTATCAGATAGCCTGAGAAGACTGAAAGGGTTACAATTATCAAAACTCTTACAATCAGATTAATATAAAGGTTTCTGCTTATCATTATTTCTGCTTTTTAAATCTGTTATATAAAGTCTGCCTTGTAATTCCCAGCTGTTCTGCAGCTGCTGTAAAATTGCCATTATTGTTTTCAAGCGCAATCCGGATCATTTCCTGCTCCATTACTTCAAGAGTAGTGTATGAATTGCTTCCGGGAAACGCAGATACAGGCTTTAGGTACAGATCCTCGGCTCTTAAAACCGTAGAATCACTTAATATCACAGCCTTCTCAATTGTATGTTGAAGCTCACGGACATTACCGGGCCATGAATAATGGAGTAGCTTATCGACAGCCTGTCGGTTGATTTTAATTTCCGGCTTCTTGTATTTAAAGGTATATTTCTTAAGGAAGAATTCAGTAAGTATTATAATATCATATCCTCTTTCTCTCAGTGGAGGAATGTCGATCTGAATTGTATTTATCCTGTAGAGAAGATCTTCCCTGAAAAGTCCTTCTCTTATCATATTTTCAAGGTTTCTGTTTGTGGCGCATATCAACCTTATATCAGTCCGGACAGGTTGATTTGATCCGATTCGTGTTATCTGGCGGTTTTCGATCGCGGAAAGAAGTTTGGATTGAAGATGGATCGACAGGTTCCCTATCTCATCCAGAAATAGTGTTCCTCTGTGGGCCAGTTCGAATTTCCCCTGCCGGCTTTCGTGGGCATCAGTAAAAGATCCTTTTACGTGACCAAACAGTTCACTTTCAAAAAGAGTTTCGCTAAGTGAACCGATATCAACACTTACAATTACCTCACCCGATCTCCCTGAAAGATGGTGAATCTCCTGGGCTATAAGTTCTTTCCCTGTGCCATTCTCTCCGGTGATAAGAACATTGGCATCTGTTTTTGCCACTTTTCTGGTAAGATTCAGGATTTTTACGAGTTGTGGTGAGGAGCCAATTATAAATCTTTGTTCACGGTTCATCTCTTTCTTAAGTTCTGTTTCGCGCTCTTTCAGGCTGGTGACTTCCTTTCTGGAGAGGTTGAGCTGCAGGGCCAGCTTCAATGTGGCAATAAGCTTCTCGTTATCCCATGGCTTTAGCACGAAATCGGAGGCACCGGCCTTCAATGCCTTCACAGCAGTTTCAATGTCACCATAAGCAGTGATCATTACAACGGAAACATCAGGATTTATTTCCTTGATCTTGTTGAGCCAGAAGATCCCTTCATTCCCGGAATTTGTTCCTGCTCTGAAATTCATATCGAGAATTACAAGATTGAAATCTTTCTTTCTCAGTTCCGAGGGGATCTGGTTCGGATTGGAAAGACATGTGATCTCCCCGAATACCGGTTTCAGAAGTATCTCAAGGGCGCTCAGGATGCTTCTGTTATCGTCTGCTACCAGGATGTTACAATTTGGAGAATGCATGTGATTACTTTTTTTGCGCTAAGCTTTATGAAGAAATTATTTCATTAAACAAATGTACCAGATTACCAAATGGAAGTCAATGTTTTGTAAAATATTTTTACGCTTAAACGTAAAATATATTTACTCTGCACAATAATGGCAATATTTAAATAAATGTCTATCTGAATGTTATATGTTTGGCACCATAATAGCTGGTAAACAATAAAAACAAATCCATGCTAATAATTTCAAATCTAAAAAATGCAATAAGGAGTATTTCAAGAAATAAGGTTCAGTCATTCATAAGTATTATTGGGTTGGGAATTGGGCTTGGGTGCATAATACTCCTGCTTGCATTAATACTTCATGAAAAATCGTTCGACAGATTTATACCAGATCACCGGAACCTTTACCGGATTGTATTCGGGCAGTCAGCCCTTACTCAGTATCCTCTTGCCGAGAAAATGAAGGAAGAATTCCCTGAAGTAAAAGACTTTTTCAGGTTTAATCAGACAAACAGCATTGAACTCAGAAATCCGAAGAATGAGATGGTAAGAGACAGAAATTTCGGATTTTCCGATCCTTCCGTTTTTAAGATACTTGGCGTCCGGCTTATCTCAGGTGCCCCGGCTACTTCAATCAGCGATGTGGCGATTTCTGAAACAACAGCCCGCAAGTATTTCGGGAATATACCCCCTATGGGATCAGTGTTACAGGTAAAACTTAATGACAGTATTATTAACATGACTGTATCGGGAGTCTTCAGGGATTTCCCCTCAAACTCAACCCTTAATCCAATGTTCATCGCAGATATAAAACTTGCCGAAAAGTTGAATATGCAATTCCAGAAAACTCTTGGAGATTATGGAAATGAGAGAAACAGCAGCCTGAATTGGAATTATAGTGAATTTCTCTCTTTTGTTATTGTTGATAAAAATGCTGACAGTAAATCACTTGCTGCCAAAATCGGAAAGTACAAAGAACTAATGGACAATAAAGATATTAAGAACCTTGAATATTCCCTTCAGCCGGTCCGTGATATCTATTTAAAATCAGAGAATCTTGGTGGAGGCCGGTTCTGGAGGGTGGGGAACGCCAGTGAGCTCAAATATTATGAAGCAATTTCAATCCTTATATTACTTATATCAGCCCTCAATTATATTCTCCTGACCCGGGCCGCGATATCAGAAAGACTTCATGAACTTGGAACCAGGAAAGTATTCGGGGCATCAGAGAGAACTTTGAGGAAAGAAATTATACTGGAGGCCAATCTTGTTGCAGTTCTGAGTCTGATCCCGGCTGCTTTTGTTATTGATTCCGGGATATCGTTTATTGATACTACTCTGAATAAAACTTTAAGCACAGATATTTTCAGCAATCCTGCTATGTGGTTGCTCCTGATATCGGTAGTGCTCTTTACAGGCACTTTGTCTGGTTTCCTGATCGGATATAATTATTCCAGGATTCCTGTAGACAATTTACTTTCAGGCATATCTTCAGGAGATTCTGGTTCGAACAGATGGAACTATTCATTCCTGATGCTTCATTTCACAATCTTTATAATACTTGTTTCAGGAGTAATTGCTGTATCAAGACAAATAAAGTATTCAATGACAGGCTATATCGGAATTAATCCCGAGAATGTTCTGGTAACGCGACTAAATACAGATGAATTAAGAAAAAGCTTCACGGCAATTTGTGATGAGGTAAAAAAGATTCCTGGTGTTGAAAGAATTGCCGG
>DOTV01000157.1:0-1495 GCA_003520925.1 Bacteroidales bacterium
TAAATCAATGAAGGTTGATGGGAAGATTATCAAGGTTTTGTTTGACAATACAGAGAACGGACTAAATGCAAAGAATGGCAAATTGTCGGAGTTTGAAATTTCAGGGATGGATGGAAAATACCACAAAGGTGAGGCACAGATCGTAAACAATGAAGTTTGGGTAACTTCACCTGAAGTTGCTGAACCGGTTTCGGTAAGGTATTGCTGGAGGGACATGGCGACTGCTTCATTATTCAACAGCGCCGGATTGCCAGCCCTTCAATTCCGGACGAACAAATAGTAAAAAACTTAAACTGAAATACATTTTATTATTTTTATACAATTAAATCTTACATATATTATGAAAAAGAATCTGTTCTTACTGCCAATGTTCGTTGGCATAATTGCTTTATTTACCGGTTGCGGTAACTCATCAAAAAACAAGGTGAGACAGGAGGTTTTTGGTAACCATCAGGGCAAGGAAGTCTACCTGATCACTCTTACAAATAAGCTTGGTAATGTATTGAAGTTAACCAATTACGGAGCGAAGATCAACTGGATTGAAGTACCTGACAGAAAGGGCCAGAAAGCTAATATCACATTCGGATATGATACTTTTGAAGAAACACTGGCGGGTGATATGTCGTTTGGTTCAACAGTAGGAAGGTATGCCAACAGGATAGCCAACGGCAAATTTACTCTCGATGGCGTTGAATATGATCTGCCTAAGAATAACGGACCAAATACCCTGCATGGAGGACCTTTAGGCTGGCACAGTGTTGTTTGGAATACGGAAGTGCTTAAAAACAGTAATTATCCTGCAGTGAAATTCACTTATCACAGCCCTGATATGGAGATGGGATTCCCGGGAAATGTTGATGCCGAGGTAACATATACCTGGAGTGACAACAACGAAATTATTATGGATTATAAATGCACCACCGATAAACGGACAGTTGTAAATCTGACAAACCATGCATATTTTAATCTGTTCGGACCTGGCAACGGATTTATCACTGACCATATTCTGACCCTGAGAGGAGCATATTTTACACCCGTCGATTCTGTAATGATCCCGACAGGGGAGATACGTCCGGTCGCCGGAACACCTTTTGACTTTACAGTACCTCATACAATAGGTGAAAGACTCGACCAGAACTATGATCAGCTTATCCTTGGAAAAGGATATGATCACAACTTTGTCCTTGATAATAAGGAAGAGGTTGATGCCATGGTTTATGATTCGGGCAGCGGAAGGGTACTTGAGGTAATAACCGATCAGCCTGGCCTTCAGCTCTATATCGGCAATTTTCTTGACGGGACACAGAAAGGCCATGGCGGCATCCAATATAATTTCAGAACAGGTTTCTGTCTTGAATCGGGTCATTACCCCGACAGTCCGAACCACCCTGATTTTCCTTCAACAGTTCTTAATCCCGGAGAAACTTATAAAACCAGGACAATTTACAGGTTCTCAGTTCTTTAACAAGAGATCGAAATTGTGATAAATTACTAA
>DOTV01000157.1:1882-6093 GCA_003520925.1 Bacteroidales bacterium
TAAGGAACAGTGCAATTGCTGCTGCCGGATTGACAATTGCACCATCTGTTTCAGGTTCAATGACAAGATTTCAGGCAAGCGACAGGATAAGAATAGGAGTTATTGGTTGCAACGGACAGGGATGGAGCGACCTCAGCGCCTTTCTCGAATATCCCCAGACAGAATGCATTGCATTATGCGATGTAGATGAGACAGTGCTTAACCGACGGGCATCGAATGTCGAAAAGATAAGGGGAAAAAAGCCTGCAAATCTTTATAAGGACTGGCGAAAATTAATAGATAACAAGGATATTGATCTTGTAATTATCGGAACTCCCGATCACTGGCACTGCCTACAGATGGTAGCTGCATGTGAGGCAGGAAAGGATGTATACTGCGAAAAACCTATCGGACGGACAATTGAGGAGTGTAACCTCATGGTCAAAGCCGCGGAAAAGTATAAAAGAGTGGTTCAGGTAGGACAATGGCAGAGAAGTGATCCTCACTGGCAGGACGCCGTAAATTTCATCAATTCCGGCAAACTGGGCAAAATAAGGCTCGTACGGGTATTCTCATACCAGGGCTGGTGTCCTTCGATACCTGTTCTACCGGATGAACCGGTTCCGGCAGGAGTTGATTACGATATGTGGCTCGGTCCGGCAACGAAAAGACCATTTAACAGGAACCGGTTCCATTTTACTTTCAGATGGTTCTGGGATTATGCCGGGGGACTGATGACTGACTGGGGCGTTCATCTGCTGGATTATGCCCTTTTCGGGATGAATGTAACTGCCCCTAAATCAATAATGGCCATGGGGGGGAAATACGGTTATCCTGATGATGCCTGCGAAACTCCTGACAGCCTTCAGACAATCTATGAATTCAACGGTTTTAATGTGTTATGGGATCATGCGATAGGGATTGATGATGGTGCCTACGGCCGTAACCATGGGTTAGGTTTTGTCGGTGAAAACGGAACTCTAGTGGTCGACCGCGGGGGTTGGGAAGTAATCCCGGAAAAGGTTAACGGCAAGATCCGCATGGAAGCGGTACCGTTAAAGAAGGGCACCAACCAGGGTCTGAAGAACCATGTTAAAAATCACCTTGACTGTATTGCCAGCCGGAATCCGAACACAAATGCAAGCATCCAGATCGGAGCACATATAGCAAAATTCTCAGCTTTAGGCAATATTGCATACCGTACAGGTAAAAAGCTTGTATGGAACGGGACTAAATTCACAAACGATACTGAGGCAAACAATTACCTGGTTCCAAGCTATAGGGATCCATGGAAGCTGCCTAAGGTTTAGGGAGATTAGTCAGTTCAGAAATCCTTTAAACACGGAGTTTCGCGGAGTTAAAAAGGAGTTACACTGTTTTAACTCCGTGTTACCTGGTGAAACTCTGTGCAACTCCGTGGTAAAAAAATAATAGGTTCTTATAAAACTCAGTAATATTTGTTATGAAAAGAAGATTTATAGTCTTTCTGGCTCTTTTATTCATCGCAGCTTTTAATCTTGCTGATGCTCAGCAGCCTGTTTATTCCTTTCCCTTTCAGAATCCAACACTAAGTGAGGAACAAAGGGTCAACGACCTGATTTCAAGAATGACACTGAAAGAAAAAGCCGATCAGCTTCTTTACACGGCGCCCGCTGTCGCGAGGCTTGGAATACCATCGTATAACTGGTGGAACGAAGCATTGCACGGAGTCGCAAGAGCTGGTTATGCAACCGTTTTCCCCCAGTCGATCACTATTGCAAATTCGTGGGATGAGGGACTTATGTTCAATGTCGCAAATGCGATCTCGGATGAAGCCAGGGCTAAATATCATGAATTCCAGCGCAGGGGGAAGACCGGAATTTACCAGGGGCTTACATTCTGGTCGCCAAATATAAATATCTTCCGTGATCCACGATGGGGAAGAGGCCATGAGACTTATGGTGAAGATCCCTGGTTAACAGGCAGAATGGGTCTTCAGTTTGTAAAGGGAATGCAGGGCGATGATCCTAAATATCTTAAAACAGTTGCAACTGCAAAACATTATGCAGTTCATTCCGGCCCTGAACCATTAAGACATGAATTCAATGCCAAAGTCAGCGAAGTTGACCTCAGGGAGACTTATCTGCCGGCATTCAGGACGCTTGTTGTGGATGCCGGGGTCTATTCCGTAATGGGTGCATATAATATGTTCAGGGATTACCCCTGCTGTGCGAATCCGATACTTTATGGAATATTGCGTAATGAATGGGGATTTAAAGGTTATGTCGTTTCCGATTGCTGGGCCATATCCGACTTCTACAGATTCACGAAATTTTCAAAAGACGCGGCAGAAGCTGCAGCACAGGCCGTTAAAGCAGGGACTGATCTGGAATGCGGTGCCGACTATAAAAATCTTATGACAGCTGTTGAAAGGGATCTTCTGACCGAAGCAGATATTGATGTTGCTGCAAAAAGGATATTTACCGCGCGATTCAGGCTCGGAATGTTCGACCCAGACGAATTGGTTCCTTATGCCAAAATACCATTTTTTGTAAACTGTTCCGATTATAACAATTCACTCGCACGTCAGGCAGCCAGAGAATCAATAGTCTTGCTTAAAAATGACAGAAATTCTCTTCCTCTGGCTAAATCTGTCAAAACAATTGCAGTGATTGGACCTAATGCGGACAATTTTGAATCGCTCATTGGAAATTACAATGGAATACCCAGGGATCCGGTTACGATTCTCAGAGGTATTACAGGTAAAGTATCCCCTGAAACGAAAGTTATTTATGCTGAAGGAAGCGACCTTGCCGAAGGGATTCACAATCTTACTGTCATACCTTCGCGATATCTTCAGACCCCTGATGGAAAGCAGGGTGCAGCCGGAGAATACTTCAATAACAGGGAAATGAAGGGGGAACCTGCTTTTTCGAGAACAGACGATAATATTGATTTCTACTGGGAGCACCTTTCCCCGAGAGCAGATCTGCCGGATGATGATTTCGGCGTTAAATGGACAACTTATCTGGTACCTCCGGAAACAGGAACCTTTTACCTCGGATCCTGGGGCTCTTCAGCTTATAGGATTTTTGTGGATGGCAAGGAATTTCTCAGATACCGTGGCGAACATCATGCTTTTCATGTAGAAAAGGCAATTGATCTTAAAGAAGGGGAGAAGTATAAAATAGAAGTAATGTATCAAAACTTTGCAGGTGATGCAGATATGAAGCTTCTGTGGAGCATGCCGCGAACAGGACTGACTGAAAGAGCTGTTGCTGCTGCCAGGGAGTCCGATGTAGTGGTTCTTGTGCTTGGACTGTCTCAGCGGCTGGAAGGTGAGGAGATGCCAATAAAAATTGAAGGGTTCAACGGAGGGGACCGCACAAATCTTAATCTTCCGGCTATACAGGAGAAGCTTCTGGATGCTGTTGTTTCAGCAGGAAAGCCGGTGATTGTTGTTCTTACAAGCGGCGGAGCACTTTCAGTTAATAAGGCTCAGGAAAAAGCAGCAGCTGTTCTGTTAGCAGGATATGGCGGTCAGCAGGGGGGAAATGCTGTAGCCGATGTTATTTTCGGTGATTATAACCCGGCCGGAAGATTACCTGTGACATATTACAAATCAATAGACCAGATTCCTGCATTTGAAAATTATGATATGACAGGTAAAACCTACAGGTTTTTCAGGCAGGAACCATTGTATCCTTTCGGGTACGGTTTAAGCTATACAACTTTCAGTTACAGTAATCTGGTTATTCCTGAAAAAGCCATTGCGGGCGATAGAATATCTGCAAAAGTCACTGTGACAAATACAGGTAAGGTTGAGGGCGATGAGGTTGTTCAGCTTTATCTTACCGATGAAAAAGCTTCTACCACAAGACCAATCCGCCAGCTTGAGGGATTTTCAAGAATCAACCTGAAGCCTGGTGAAAGCAGGGTGGTTGAATTCCATCTCGAACCCAGGCAGTTTTCAATTATTAACGATAAAAACAAAAGGGTAATTGAGCCCGGTTATTTTACAATTTCAGTGGGAGGGAAACAACCAGGGTTCAAGGGTCATCTCGATCCGCAATTCACACAGGTAATGACTGGAAGGATCAGACTCACAGGTAAAGAAGTCCCTTTTGCGAACTAGAATACGTAATTACATTGTAATTACATTTAAAACGGGTGCGTTTCCGCACCCGTTTTAATATTTCAATCTGTTTCTATTTATTTTTTAATGAACCTGTACACTTTTACCGAGTGCGGGA
>DOTV01000233.1:0-9840 GCA_003520925.1 Bacteroidales bacterium
AATTACAGATTTGAAAGATTCCTGATGATTGGCGGAGAGGCAGGGATTCGAACCCTGGGAGGGGGATACCCTCAACGGTTTTCAAGACCGCCGCATTCGACCGCTCTGCCATCTCTCCCTTATTAGCTGCATTCACCATGGAGTTTATCCCGCCACTGCGGGACGATCTCTCCATCTCCGGCGCATCCGGAGCTGACAAAAATAATCCATATTTCTTTTGATTACAGCTTTTTAAAAACTTATTTTGCAGATATTATTTTACTCAATCAATAACCAAAAAATATAATTGTGAAAAATCTATCTAAATTCTTTTTGCTTATGGGATTATCGGGGCTCATTTTTAGCTCATGCAAGAATCAGTCGGGTGCTGATAAAATCAATCCTTTTTTCTCTGAATATAATACTCCCTTCAGTGTCCCGCCTTTCGAGAAAATAAAGGCTAAACATTATATGCCGGCATTTGAAAAAGGGATGAACGAGGGAAGAAAAGATATAGAAAACCTCGTTAAGAACGAGGCGGAACCTGATTTTGACAATACTATCGGAGCTCTCGACAGAGCCGGAGAACTTCTGACAAGGGTTTCTCTTGTATTCTTTGCACAGGCTTCTGCAAACACAAGTGATTCGCTTCAGAGTATTGAAATGGAGATTTCCCCGAAACTTGCAGGGTATAACGACGAGATACGCCTGAACCCCGAATTATTTAAAAGGGTAAAACAGGTTTATGATAACCAGGCGAAATTCAATCTGAGTCAGGAGAAAAAATTTATCCTGGAAAATTTATACAAGGAATTTGTAAGGAACGGGGCAAACCTGAACAAAACAGATCAGGATACTCTTAAGAAGATCAATCAGCGAATTTCAGTACTTGGTGTTAAATTCAATCAGAATGTACTTGAAGAAACGAATAACTACAAATTGGTTGTCGGAAAGGAAGATATTGCCGGATTACCTGAATCACTGGTCAGTACCGCAGCTGAAACAGCTAAAGCAGCAGGGAAAGAAGGCAGCTGGGCATTCACTACCCAGAGACCCAGTATATTCCCTTTCCTTCAGTACTCCGGGAACAGGGAACTCCGCCTCGAGTTGTTTAAAGCCTACACAAACCGCGGGAACAATGGTAATGAGTATGACAATAATAAAGTTCTTGCTGAGATTGTTGCACTAAGAGCACAGCGTGCAAAGCTCCTTGGATATAAAACACACTCTGACCTAGTCCTTGAACCCAGAATGGCCAAAAATCCTGAAAATGTACTCAGTCTGCTTAACAACCTCTGGGGTAAGGCAGTCCCTGTGGCAAAGAATGAGGTCAGT
Organism: Bacteroidales bacterium; assembly: GCA_003520925.1. GTDB lineage: Bacteria > Bacteroidota > Bacteroidia > Bacteroidales > VadinHA17 > LD21. The sequence goes on from DOTV01000233.1 coordinate 1,315, forward strand.
GAGATGCAGAAGATAATTGATAAAGATGGTGGTAAATTTAAGCTTGAACCTTCCGACTGGTGGTATTATGCCGAAAAGGTCAGGAAAGAGAAATACGATCTCGATGATAATGCTTTGAGACCATATTTCCTTCTTGATAATGTCCGTGAAGGTGTTTTCAATTGTGCAAACCGGCTTTATGGCATTACTTTCATGCCAATTACCAATTGTCCCCTTCCACATCCTGATGCTCAGGCATATGAAGTAAAGGATTCGGATGGATCTCATCTTGGTGTTCTGTTCATGGATTTCCATCCGCGTGAAAGCAAGCGGCAGGGAGCCTGGTGCGGAGGATACAGGAACCACCATATTGCTGATGGAAAACCAGTGACCCCGGTCGTTACCCTTGTATGCAATTTTACCCCTCCATCGGGTGAGCTTCCATCTCTTCTGAACCTCGATGAGGTTGAAACGCTATTCCATGAGTTCGGACATGCTCTTGAGGGTCTTTTCTGCAAAAACACCTATAACATGTCATACATTGCGTGGGATTTTGTAGAACTTCCTTCACAAATAATGGAACATTGGGCTACGGAACCAGAATTGCTTAATGTTTATGCCAGGCACTATGAGACCGGAGAGGTCATCCCGGTTGAACTTGTGAAAAAACTGGAGAACAGCAGGTACTTTAATCAGGGATTCATCAATACTGAGCTTCTTGCAGCATCGCTTCTCGACATAGCATACTACACTCTTGAAGCACCAGCAGTGGTTGATGTTCAGAGTTTTGAGAAGAATTTTTTCAATAAGATCGGTCTCATACCTGAAATAGTATCACGCTACAGAAGCACTTATTTCCTTCATATAATTGATGGATACGATTCAGGATACTATAGCTATACCTGGGCTGCGGTTCTTGACAATGATGCTTTTGAAGCTTTCAGGGAGAAAGGTATCTTTGACAGGGCAACAGCCGAATCATTCCGCAGAAACATACTTGAAAAAGACGGCACAATGGATGCTATGCAGATGTATGTCAATTTCCGTGGACGCGAACCGCAGATTGAACCTCTTCTCAGGAACAGGGGGCTGGTCTCTCAATAAGTAGTCATGCAAGTTTTGCAAGTCATGCAAGTTTTGCAGGTCAGTTAATTGATCCCGACATGCATGACCTGTATGACCTGCACGACATGCAAGACAATTATTTAAAAACTCCTTCAATTTCATCGAGAGAAACTCCAAGGCTTTTGATTGCAGCCTGGTTGAGACGGTCTTTATTTCCTGTAAAATGGATCGTAATCTGGCTGTGAGTTATACTTTCGCCGGGTTTCAGGTCTGCTGCCGGAGATGAAGTCTCAAGTTCATAGAATGGACCCATTTGCGATCCATCTTCAAGCGGGCCGTCATTATATGAATTAAGAGCATCGCCTGAGAACGGGTCATCCTGAATCTTCCAGGCTGAATTCACATATTCCGTCTTATTCTCAGGCAATTTACATAATAGCAAGGTAAGGATGTTATTATAAAAATCATAGCTGCCCATTATTTCCCTGGCCCTTTTGGGATTGATACCTATTTTGCCGCGGCTTTTACCGTCAGCCCTGAAATAAATATTACCACCCGATATTTTCAGCCTGTCGGCCGCAATCTTTCCGAAATAGTTGTCATTTACGGCTACTCCAAGGTCCCTTTCATTGCCCTCCCGAACCGGAATAACGACCATCACGGCCGGTGACGGGATGAACATACCCAGCATCCAGACAGATAGAAGCCCTGTCTCCTTTCTCCATTCAGCCGATCCACTGTTCGTAAGTTTATTATCGGAGCGGTAAGCAACGAAATTTATTCCGGTCATGTCAATTCCTGTTTCCTTCATAATCTGATTTTCATTGAGGAGGGTTATCTTTCTGTCAATTTCCAGATCAAAAGGAGTTCCACTGTAGTTCTCAGTTTCGGCAGAATGAAAGAATGTAACTGATGAATCGGAAAGCTCAGTTATCTTAAATGGAATAGTATCAAGGAACGCTGGTGTCTGCCACTTTTCATAAATGAATTCATCTCCCTTTTTAAAGAAAATCGAGAACTGCCCACCCTCAGGTCCGAGCCACAATCTCTCTTCTCCGCCGTATGGATTAATGTGAGGTAATGCTTCTCCTGAAGAGATCAGGTTATTATTTATCCAGCCAAAGCTGAATCCACCTGGGCCTTCCGAAGTGCTGGTCATAACCCTTCCCTGCCATCCCGGAACAATTGCAACTGCTGAATTGCCTTTCTTAAGTTCAATTACATCAATGTATTTCTTAAGGAAATTAACATTATAGCCGTATTGTTTGGTTGAATCTGTTGTCATCGTTTTTAAAGATTGATTTTGTTTTTTGATTTGTTCATTACCCGTGCATGCGGTAAGCAAAACGTAGGAAATGACTGCAATGATGATTTTGTTCATTTTTTTGATGATTTTACCTGTTCTGTGGATCCTGAAATTAATTACTAAGGTATTGATAATCGGATTATTTTTGCAGAAATAAGCCGGAATGATTAAAAGAAGCCTCATCGGGTTGACTCCAGAGGAGATCAGGGTTCTTGCAGGATCAAGCATCTCTCATGCAATAGTAATAGCTAACTATCTGTATAAGAGACGATCAAATGATGTAGCCCTGGTTCCGGATATCCCAAAAAAAGTCAAGGAAGAATTAAGTAAAAAATCAATTCCGGGGATATATGGCCCGGTTGCTTCAGGAAGATCATCTGACGGAACAATAAAATATCTGTTCCGAAATGAAAGTGAACAGGAGTTTGAAACTGTCCTGCTGACTGAAGCTAAAAGAATTACAGTATGCGTCTCATCCCAATCAGGGTGCAGAATGGGCTGCCCTTTCTGTGTCACAGGAAGATATGGATTCAGGGGGAATTTGTCCGTCCGTGATATTATAACACAGGTTCTTGGTCTGCCAGCATCCGAAAATGTTACTCATGTCGTCTTTATGGGGATGGGTGAACCGATGGACAATATAGAAAACGTCCTTAAAGCTTGCAAAATACTTACTGCGGAATGGGGGCTGGCTTTAAGTAAGCGAAATATAACTGTCTCGACGGTCGGAATAACTCCCGGAATCAAATATTTTCTCGAGGAGTCAGACTGCAATATGGCCCTGAGCCTCTATTCACCTTTTCCGGAGGAACGGTACCGGATTATTCCGGCCGAAAAGAAATATCATGCCCATGAGATAATTCAGATAATGAAAAGTTACCGGAACTCCGGAAAAAGAAGGATGAGTATTGCATATATCATGATCAGTGATATCAACGACTCTGAAAAGCATCTTGAGGGACTGAAAGCCCTGGTTACAGGAACGGGAATCAGAATAAACCTGATTCCATATAATCCGATTCCGTCAGATGATAATATTTCTTCATCAAACGAAAGAATGCAGTATTTCAGGCATGAGCTTGTAATCTCAGGAATCTCAGCTTCAATCAGGAAATCAAAAGGTATCGATGTTTCGGCAGCGTGCGGTCTTCTTGCTTCAGGATTGCAATAACATTATCCTTCCGGATTAATCATCTGAAATATAAACTCATCAATATAACCTTCCGAACTCCTGATCCATTCCTTTTTTATTCCGGACTGTATAAAACCGACTTTTTTAAACAGATCGATGCTTTCACAGTTATTAGACAGGATGCTGCAGTGAAGCTGGTGGAGCAGAAGGGTATTGAAACAGTAGTTAATCAGGCATTTAAGAGCCATTGTAGCATATCCCTTTCTCCGGTATTGTTCGTTTGCGATAAGGATGCCTACACCGGCCCTTTTGTGAAATGAATCAAAATCGAAAATATCAATGGTTCCTATCGTGGCATTATCAGCAATATGATCGATCATAAGCCTGACCTGACCTGTTTCATAAATATTTTTATGTGAATCCTCAAGATAGCGTTTCAGGGTATATTTTGAGAAAGGCACAATTGTATTGCTGATTGCCCAGTATGAAATGTTATTCTCCCAGTCATAAAGCAATTCAAGATCTTCGGGCTCCAGGGCCCGTAATCTGATTTCCTTGTAATTCATTTTAATAGTCTACGCCAGTCTATTTGTTTATCAGAACAACCAGCTCCCTGATAAACGCGTCGTCAAAATCTTTCCTGACATCGATCAGAACCTCTTTTGCTTTGGCTATCGAGTTGAATTCTCCATAAAGATATTTATAGAAGCCATCCTCAGCAGCCGTTTCCCTAACACCTTGGTATCCAGGGAATATTTTCCTGATGTCGATGGGGTTTCTCGTTGCCTTAAGCTGTATAGTAAATGCTTTTTTGATTACTGAGGGTTTTTCATTTATTATTGCTTTGTCAGTTTGTTCAGGGGCATTATCAAGATCATACTGATTGATGATGTAGGCGTCATTTAATCCGAGCCCTTTTAAATACCCGAGATATGTTACTGCATCAGACCTATTGTAAAATACACCAAGAGCATAAAGGTTTAGAGAATCGGTTTTGATTGTCCTTACAAAAAGCATCTCATCCTTAATCAGATTGCTGAAATACCCTGGATACAGTTCTTCCATGGTCTGTTTAAGGACAATACTGTACTTAATTGAGCTGGGCTGTCTGAGGTACCTTGGAGTATAGGCTTCCTGTCTCAGCACAACACCAGTTTTGGGATTGACAATGCCGAATGTGACTCTTCTGTTGTATTTTCTCCCTTCAGCGTTATCTGTGCCATCGGGATTCGTATTAACAGCAACAAAATTTGTTTTACCGAAAGCTTTTTTAATAAACTTACCGCCCTCAATACCCGTCATTGTGAAATATTCAATGACTGCCTGAGCTCTTTTATCGGCAAGCTTTCTATTGTATTCAGTGCTTCCTTTTGAGTCAGTATATCCTGCTACTTCTATAGTTAATTCAGGATAATTAATAATTATATTTTTCAGAGTTTCAAGTGTTTGCTTTGCCTCATCAGTTATTTCATATTTGTCAAAATCAAAAAGAATATTCTTAATCGAGAGGAAATCACCGGCTGAGACCTTCTCAGGTGAAAGCGATGGATTCACAGCAATATAACTACCAGAATAGTAAAGAGGAAGGCTTAAAGTGATCGTATCGGTATGATAACCGTCGTGGCTCACATAGACCTCATATTCACCAGGTTTTATATCAAAATTGAATGTCCCATCGGGATTTACGGAAATATTCTGGACTGTTTCTCCTGTTTTCAGGTTTTTCAGAGTAATGAGTGATATTTTGGGATCGACTTCCAACCCGTCCTCAAGTTTAATGGTTCCTGAAGCCTTTGTAATTTCGTCAGCCGGATCGACGGCAACAATGGCATAAATATTCCTGATATGTGACTTATCATCAAATCGGCTTGCAAGGAAACCTGGAACATTGTTATTAAGGATAAAATTGGTGTTTTCCTGAACGGTATTGAAAGCATAGGGCATTCCAACGGGTTGAGTCCATGTATTCCCTCTTTTTATAGATCTGAATACATCATTTGCACCCATAGTAATATGACCTATTGAGCTGAAAAGCAAAGCATTATTTTCAGGATCAAAGTACGGAGTGTCTTCATCATAGGGGGTGTTTATTGTGTTGCCAAGATTTACAGGACGATCCCAGGAACCATCGGCGAGCTTCCCTGAAGTCCAGATATCCAGATCTCCTTCACCCCCGGGTCTGTTGCTCGAGAAATACATGGTTCTGCCATCAGGAGTAATAAATCCATGAGACTCCCAGTAAATTGAATTAACATTTTTTCCGACGCTTTTAATCTTTGACCATGTTGTATCGCGACGCTGGCTGTAGTAAAGATTTCCGTCTCCGCCGTCATCCATGAACATTACAAGTAATTTACCGTCACCTGTAATTGAGTTTGTGTAAAATCTGTCAAATCCCCCAAGTTGATTTGTAATATTTGAAGGTCTGCCCCATGTCTTGTTTTTATAGGAACAATAAACCTGGGTCTTGCCTTCATTCTTAACAGTAAAAATAAAAACGGAATCATTTTTGGAAAGCACCGGATTACAGGCCCCAGGGTAGTCTTTAAGCCATGGAGTAAAATATTCGGAGATAATTCTCAGAGGCCTTTTTTTCATCTCCATTGCATACCTGACATTCCTTATCTGAAGATCGACAAAATCCTCCTGGTAAGAATCGGATGGAGAAAGTCTCTTTTTGACATCATTGAAAAAGGTAAGTGCCTGGGGTAGACTATCGTTGCGATGGAAAGCAATAGCAAGATATAAGTATGTATCACGGGCAGCCTTTTCTCCGGTCTGCTTATACTCCTTCTCACTTGAGACTACCCCCTTTGATGCCTTTTTCAGAAGAGAAAGGGCTTCTTCCTTTCTGCCGTCGAGATTAAGGTAGCATATTCCCAGCTTTGCTGCAAGGTTATAGTTATCAGGATTGCTCTTCAGGAGAGGCTCAAACAGACTTGCTGCCTTCAGATAGTTTTCATCGTAATAATAGTACATGTCAGCATTCCGGAAGGCCTTCTGGAAATCTCTTACGGCAATCTCCTGGGAATATGCTGATCCAAAAACTACTAAAAGAAATGCTAAGGTGAATGATTTTTTAGCGTAGTAAAGGTGTTTCATTTTTCGGGGTATTAAAAATGACAATAAATATAATGATAAAACTAAAGTTTATCTGTACAACTTTAGACAAATCATCAGAAAGTAAATTTAGTTATTTCTTTATAAGTATGCTAATTTCTCTGACAAAAGCATCTTTGAATTCAAGAAACTGCTTTCTCTGCAATGCAGTTTTGGCCTCATCGGCTGAAGAGTACCGGCCATAAAGATAATGATACATTCCGTCTATCTCCTTTGTTTCCCTCACACCCGTAAGACCAGGGAAGGTTTTACTTATCTCCACCTGAGCACCGGTAGCTTTAAGCTGAATAGAGTAATACCTCTGACTTGGTACAGACTTTTCTGCTGTTCCACGGGTAACTTTTTTAATGAACAGGTCATCAGGGTAACCTTTGCTAAACAGATCGTCCCTGTGGGCATAAGCTTCAGCCTTGTCCAGAAATACACCGGTCGTGTATCTGTAAAACTTATCTATATCATTATAAAAGACCTTGATATCAGAAACATATTTGAAATAACTGATATCTACTGGATTAAACAATGCCATAACCTGCACGGTATAGTAAAGGATAGTTGTATCCTGCTGATCATTATCAGTCACATCATAAACCCGGAGATTTTTAATAAGTATTTCAGGATCAATCCTGTCGACAACCGGAATATCTGAGAGATCCAACTTTTCGTATACAACCGGGGGATTCTTATCAAGGATGATGTCTTTAAGATGAATTGTCCGGGAGGGAGTACCCTTGATTATTGCTGTATCGAGCCTCTGTGGATAATAGCCTGGTGCGGTGTACAACAGACGGAACAAGCCCGTAGGAACAATAAAATTATAGAGCCCGGTTTTGCTATCAGGATAACCGGTATCGATTGTATCCCCTGTGACTTTGTCGGTTAGGTATATTACATTTTTCTCATCGAAGGTTACCACTGTATCTTTAAGACTGTATTTCCCAGAAAGTTCATATATCCTGTTAAGCCTTGAGTTTGTCAGAGTGATATAGAAAATCTCCTTTTTCTTGTAATCGGTGGTTATTGAATAAAATCCGTTCAGGTCGTTATTAAACGGCTGAAAGAATCTGTCATCGTCAGTTGAGTTTAGCGGGAATCCAAGATTTTCAGGTGATTGCCATTTGCTCCCGTTCCCGCTGCTCCTGAAAATATCGTATCCTCCCATACCCTTATGTCCTTCTGAACTGAAGTACAACAGGGAATCATTAAATGTAATAAAGGGCGTATCCTCATTGAATTCAGTATTTACAGCGCTGCCCAGGTTAAGTGCGGGACCCCATTCTCCCAATGCATCCTTTTCCGAGAGATATATATCAAGTCCTCCCTGACCTCCATTCCTGTTGGATGTAAAATAGAGGCTTTTCCCATTTGCAGAGACTGAAGCATGGGATTCGTAAAATTTAGTGTTAATGTTACTGTTCAGTTTTTTGATAGGGGTCCACTTTCCATTAGTATATTCAGCTGAATATATATTTCCATCAAAATTATCTTCTTTGTAAAGGAAAAGCACTGTTCCATCACCATTAAGGGAACACGATGAACAATCATCTCCGGCTTTAAGCTGTTCATTAATTTCGATCGGAGACTGCCATTTATTTCGGATTTTCTTTGAGAACATGATTGCATTCAGCAATCCTCTACGTTCAGTATATACAATCGTATTCCCGTCAAAGCTGACCGCAGGATTTTCATTTATTGAACCCTGGCTGAATTCCTGGCTTACTATCTTTTTACTGATGGCGAGGGGATTTTCTACAAAACTTATGGCATTATTGCATGCCTGGATCTGTTGATCAATATAAGCCAGGTTTTTCATGCCACCCCTCTTTACCGTCTCATTTGCAAGCGTTTTAAACTTATTAAAAGTACTAAGTGCTTTTTCGAGTTCATTATTGATCATATATGCCCTCGCAAGAAAGAAATAGGCATC
>DOTV01000233.1:10165-11111 GCA_003520925.1 Bacteroidales bacterium
AGAAAGGGGATAGCTTTTTCTTTTTCCCCCTGGATATTCAGGTAACATGTCCCGATTTTGTATTGAATGTTATAATTATCAGGGTTATTCAGAAGAAGATAAAGAGGATTCGCCAGCTCATTCTCCCCAAAAAGGTTGCATGATTCAGCCTCAGCAAAAATCTTCTTCATTTCGCGATTAGATTGTGCAAAAGCAAAAACAGGTATAAATACTGAACCAGAAAGAAGTAAAAAAAGACAGCGTATTCTTCCCCTTAGATTTATCATGAAAACAAATATAACAAATTTGGGAAATAAACATTATCCGGAACTATTTTTTTCTCCTGAATGATAAATCAGAAAAAGGAAATTCTGAAATGTATTTAAACAGGATCGGGGGTATAATTCTCCAGAATCCCTTTAATCCTGTTCAGGAATCTGCCTGCCAGAGCACCATCAATTACCCTGTGATCATAGCTAAGTGATAAAATCATTATTTGCCGGATCCCAATCATGTCTCCGTCGGGAGTCTCGATTACAGCAGGCATTTTCCGGACTGCCCCTGTTCCAAGAATTGCCGCCTGTGGCTGATTTATTATTGGGGTCCCGGAGAGGTTATTGTAACTTCCGAAATTTGTTATAGTGAATGTACCTCCAGTTATCTCATCAGGTTTCAGCTTGTTGCTTCTTGCTCTTTCAGCAAGGTCATTCACTGCCCGTGCAAGGCCGGTAAGGTTTTTTTCATTTGCATTCCTGATGACAGGGACGATAAGATTTCCGTCGGGAAGTGCAGTGGCCATCCCGATATTGATGTTCTTTCTCTTGATTATGTTGTTCCCGTCTACAGAAACATTGATCATTGGAAAATCATTCAGGGCCCTGGCGGCTGCATCAATAAATATCGGGGTAAGTGTTAGTTTTTCACCTTCCCTGCCCAGAAATTTGTCCTTGACGCTGTTTCTCCAGGC
>DOTV01000233.1:11474-14218 GCA_003520925.1 Bacteroidales bacterium
ATTACTTCATCTTCCTGTGATGCTGAGGAAAGGACGACCTTATCAATCTTCTTTTCAGGTTCTGAAGACTTATTCTTTCTGTCAGAAAGGAGTTTAAGAATGTCATCTCTTGTTATCCTGCCATCCATCCCTGTGCCTGTAACTTTATCAAGCTCGGAATAGCTTATTCCTTCATGCGATGCAATATTTCTGACAAGAGGAGACAGAAACTTGCCTGAGGGGGTACGGCTTTTCATTTCGCCTGAAACCTGAATCACTTCTTTTTTTTCTTCCCGCGCAGCACTGATGGTCTCACGTATCCTTTCAACCTCCTGATCGACCTTCTTTACCTCTTCAGGCCGCATTTCAACTTTATTTTCGATAACAGCTATAGCATCACCTACTTTAACAACAGAACCTTCGGTTGCTTTTAGTTCAATAATTATTCCGGTTGTGGGGGCAGGTATTTCAGAATCGACCTTGTCGGTAGCTACCTCAGCAATCGGATCATCCTCCTTAACCTCAGCGCCCTCCTTAACAAGCCATTTATTTATGGTTGCTTCAATAACCCCTTCACCCATTGCGGGAAGTATAATGTTTAACCGTGCCATGAATTTGTTTTTGTTACATTAACAACCTGCAGACAAATATGTTTAACAGATTCTTCTATTGATGATACGGATTTCTGTTATTTATTGCCCGGCCAAGCGTTATCTCGTCGGTGTATTCAAGTTCATCGCCGATTGCAACTCCCCTGGCAAGAGTTGACAGAAACACATTATGCTTATTAAGCCTTCTGAAAAGATAAAAGTTTGTAGTATCTCCTTCCATAGTTGTGCTGAGAGCCAGAATAATCTCACCTATCCCTCCGTTCTTTACTTTTTCTTCAAGGGTATCTATCTTCAGATCTCCGGGTCCGATCCCATCGACAGGTGAGATAACACCTCCAAGTACATGATAAACGCCACGGTACTGACGGGTATTCTCGATGGCCATAACATCCTGGATGTTCTCAACAACGCATACAAGCGATCTGTCTCTTTTTTCATCACTGCAAATAGAACATATTTCACTGTCGGAAATATTATGGCAGAGCTTACAGTAGTGAATCTCCCTGTGCAGCCTTATAATGCTTTCGCCAAACCTTTTTACCTCTTCGGAGTCTCTTTTAAGGAGGTTCATTACAAGCCGGAAAGCTGTTTTCCTCCCAATGCCTGGGAGAGAAGCAAATTCATTTACGGCATTTTCAAGCAATTTCGAAGGATATTCGGAGAAACTCATTAATGAAGATTTTCAGTAAAAATAGTTCAATTATTACCTATTCACTAAACCTCAGTGTAATTTTTTGCCTTCCTTTCTTTTTGTTATCCTTGCAGTTTAATTTCAGGTCCTGCCAATGAAGCCACTACTGATACTTTTAATTTTCCTGGTCTATACTGTTCTCCTTTTTGCTGTCACCTGGATAACCGCCCGCAGAGCTAACAATCAGTCATTTTACATCGGCAACAGAATATCACCATGGTTTGTAGTTGCTTATGGAATGATAGGTGCTTCACTTTCAGGAGTAACCTTCATGTCGGTCCCCGGCTGGGTTAAGGAGACCCATTTCAGTTATATGGTGGTGGTATTTGGATACCTTTTCGGGTATTTTGTTATTGCACTCGTCCTGCTTCCGCTTTACTACCGGCTGAAGCTGACATCCATATACACCTATCTCGATCACAGGTTCGGTTTCTGGTCGTACAAAACAGGGGCTGGATTTTTCATACTGTCAAGGATACTTGGAGCATCCCTGAGGATGTTCCTTGTAATAAATGTTCTTCAGTTGTTTGTTTTTGACGCATGGAATATTCCGTTTTGGGTAAACGTCCTAATTTTTATTACTCTGATAATTATTTACACCTTGAAAGGTGGTATCAGGACAATAGTATGGACCGACATGCTTCAGACAACTTTCATGCTGCTTGCCGTAGTACTTTCGGTTATTTATATTAGCAGGGAACTTGGGTCACCGGTGTTTAATCTTGCCAGAACAGTTCTCGACAGCTCAGTTTCAAAAATGTTCATTACTGACTGGCATAATGAGAGGTTTTTTGTTAAACAGTTCCTCAGCGGAATGTTTATCACAATTTCAATGACCGGGCTGGATCAGGAGATGATGCAGAAGAATCTCAGTTGCCGCAATCTCAGGGAAGCACAAAAAAATATGTTCACCTTTAGCGGGGTTCTGGTGTTTGTGAATTTCCTTTTCCTTGTTCTTGGCGCATTCCTGCTTTTCTATGCACAGAGCAAAAGCATTTCTGTTACATCAACAGATGATTTATTCCCGACTGTAGCATTTAAATATCTGACTCCTGTAGCAGGAATAGTCTTTCTTGTGGGACTTATTTCAGCAGCTTTCCCAAGTGCCGACGGTGCCCTTACATCTCTAACAACTTGCGTAAGCATCGATTTTCTGGGTCTTGAAAGGAGGAAAGGATTGTCCGAACAGGCTAAAACAAAAGCGAGATACATTGTTCATATATCAATAGCCATCATATTTTTTATCTGCATCCTGATATTCAGATCGTTAAATGACAGGGCTATAATTGATAAATTATTCACAATTGCCGGGTACACGTATGGTCCGCTTTTAGGCCTATATTCCTTCGGACTTTTTACAGGCAGAAAGGTTAATGACCGTATTACCCCATTCATAGCTGTTCTTTCGCCTGTTGCATGTTTTTTCCTGAGCAGGTATTCAGAGGAGCTGTTCAATGGCTACA
>DOTV01000233.1:14546-62144 GCA_003520925.1 Bacteroidales bacterium
AAGCCCGGAGACTATAAAAAAATGTAATTACATTGTAATTACATATCCTGGAGCGGATATGCGATCATTTCCCAAGAAAAAGTCCCCGATTAGAAATTACTGCCAGTGTTTTGAGTTGAGGTTTCTTCAGTTTCCTCTTCAACCACTTCAGGTTTTGTTATAACTGTTTTGGTTTTGTAGGGGATGTTCCAAGTAATGAAGTAGCTTATTCCTGCAGCTGTCTTTTTACCGCCGTTACCATAGCCAGGAAAATAGATCGGCGTAAGATCTCTGCCTCCTCCACCCGATATCAGCAGCTTCAGTCTGACCGTCCATCCCATGCTGAAATTCCTGAAAATTTCAGTTTTTACACCCGGCGAGACTTCAATAAAATGTCCCATTGCCTTTTTTTCAGGTATTGAAGAGGTTACTGAACCCCAGTAATTATCGGCTTGAAAAAAGGGAGTTTCAGAATTGAACAGACTGACACCATATCGTAATCCTATACCTGCCCAGTATTTTCCAAGTGACATTTCGGGTTTCAGCAGATTGAAATCGACACCCAGTCTAGCAAATATACCTTTGGTTGTATAATCGTAATTGTATTGCGAATATTTATAGTTCAGATAACCGGCTTCAAGAACAAAGGCCATCTTTTCACTTTTATCAAATGATAAATATCCCTCCAAACTTAAATTGTTCTTATCCGAAAGGTAAATACCTGGACCTGCAATATCGATCCCCGCTCTTAATTTTAAAGGAAAAAGGACGGTATCCTGGGCAAAGAGGTTTCCCGCAGAAATAATAACCAGGAGACTAGTAAAATATCCGGATATTCTCCTCATTGGCTGTGGTTATGTTTTCCGAATTCTTATAAATATAAAATTCTTTTCCTGCCGTATAGGCTGTATCGAGCTTGTGGTAAAATGTATATCCGCACTCTTTAGATATCAGGTGAGGATAGCTGGAATATACAATATGCATAGTGTCGGTCACATTATTTATTATGATAATGAAGGTGCAAGATCCGGCAGATGCATCAAGGGGGAATAATGCAGGCTGAACTCCGGATTTCTTTTTATAGATAGTATCTGATTTGTTCAATCCGAAAAGAGTCAGGCTTTCAGGCGTCTTTTTTTCTTTGGTTACGTTGCTGTAAAAGGAAGCTTTAAGGTATGCGTTGGTCTCTTCAAAGCATGCTCCGGGCGTACAGGAAGACAGAGCTGAACAAACTGCTGTAAGTAAAAAAATTATTATATGACCTGTTAACTTTATCATGTTTTGAAAGCCTCAAAAATAGTAAAAATTGCAGCTATAGGGTTACTTAACTGTCTTCCTTAAATATTCCTCAGCTTTTCTTAGTGCTGCTTCGATTCCGGCAGGTTTCTTACCACCTGCTGTTGCAAGGAATGGCTGGCCCCCGCCTCCACCGTTAATTTCACTGGCTATCTCTTTAATTATTTCGGCTGCATTTAATTTTTTTGTTCCTACAAGTGAATCGCTTACCATTACAAGAATATTAGCTTTCCCGCTTATATCAGAACCAAGGACGAGAACAGTATTATCAGAAGAATTGCGTACCTGTGAGGCAATGTTTTTAAGGATTTCGGCTGAACTGGTGTCAAACTTCCCTGACAAAAACCTTATCCCTTTTATCTTAACTGCCTTTTCGTCAAGTACCCTTATGAATTCAGAAGCAGACCGGGCTTCGAATTTCTCAACGCTTTTTCTGAGCAGTGCATTCTCAGACAGAAGTTTTCCAATGCTTTCCTTTATGTTTCCTGAGCTTTTAAGAAGAAGAACGGCTTCGTCTAAGGATTCTAATTTTTCGTTTATGTATTCCTCTGCTTTTGATGCAGTTACTGCCTCAATTCTTCTTATTCCCGCTGCTATGCCTCCCTCAGAAACGATCTTTATGAACCCTATTCTTCCTGTATTTTCCACATGTGTTCCTCCGCACAATTCAATCGATTCTCCAAACCTGACAACTCTGACAGTACTTCCGTATTTTTCCCCGAACAGCGCTGTGGCTCCCATCTCTATCGCTTCTTTCATGGGAACACCTTCAATAACTTTAATATTGTTGCTCTGTCTCACCATTCTGTTTGCAATCTCTTCCACCTTTTTCAGTTCCTCTCTTGTTATCTTTGTGAAATGGCTGAAATCGAATCTGAGACGATCGGGAGTAACAAGAGAACCCTTCTGCTCTACATGTTTTCCGAGAACCGATCTTAGGGCGAAATGTAAAAGATGGGTTGCGGTATGGTTATTTGCGGTCATCTGCCTTTTATCCAGATCGACCACGGCCCGGAACCTGGCATGCGGATCCGTAAGCCTGCCATTGCTCAGATGAATAATAGAATTATTCTCCTTGATGGTGTCCGTAATTACTATTTTCTCCTTATCAGAAATAAGCAGTCCTGTATCACCAACCTGGCCACCCGACTCGGCATAAAATGGTGTCTTGTCAAGAATTATCTGCAAACTCTCTTTTCCCCTTATTTTTATCTTCCTGTACTTCGATATCAGGACATCATCTTCGGTCCTAATGTAGCCGGTAAATTCGGTAGCATTAGTCTCCCTTATGATTGTCCAGTCTCCGGCTTCGACAGCAGCATCTTCCCTCGACCTGCTTTTCTGATTTTTCATTTCGTCCTCAAACCCGGCAATATCGGTTATCATCCCATTCTCCTTCAATATCAGCTGTGTAAGGTCAATCGGAAAGCCAAATGTGTCGTAAAGCTCGAAAGCAGCCATGCCGGGCAGTATATTACTGCCTTCATTCCTGAGGTCCTCAATTTTCTTTTCAATAAGTTTTAAGCCTTTTCCAAGTGTTTTGAGGAAGGCAGTCTCTTCTTCAAGGATCACTTTTGAAATATGATCCTTTGATGCCCTTAGCTCAGGATAAGTTTCACCCATGATATCCGCAAGAACCGGAACCAGAAGGTGAAGGAACGGCTCTTCGGTTCCAAGGTTGTTGTAACCATATCTGACAGCACGTCGTAGTATCCTCCTGATTACATAACCCGCTTTATTATTCGAGGGCATCTGTCCGTCAGCAATAGAAAACGCAATGGCTCGCAGGTGATCGGAGATAACTCTGAGGGCAATATCCCACTCTTCTTTCACCCCATATTTCTTGCCTGTAATATCAGAGATCCGGTTAATTAATGACTGAAAGATATCCGTATCATAATTTGATTTCTTACCCTGTACAATCATGCATAGTCTTTCAAATCCCATTCCTGTATCCACATGCTTTTCGGGGAGTTGCTCCAGTTTCCCGTTTGCAAGCCTGTTGTACTGTATGAAGACAAGGTTCCATATTTCTATTACCTGCGGGTGTCCTTTATTAACGAGTTCAAAACCAGGTATTTTGTTTCTTTCAGAGTCATCCCTTATATCCACATGAATTTCAGAACATGGCCCGCAGGGTCCCGTCTCACCCATTTCCCAGAAATTATCCTTTCTGGATCCCTCAATTATCCGCCCAACCGGATCCTTAAAACAGCTTTTCCAGCAATTGAAGGCTTCATTATCTCTTGAAACGTTCTCGTCAGGGCTGCCTTCAAAAATTGTGGCATAGAGTCTGTCTTCAGGTAGGCCAAGTCTTTTGATCAGAAATTCCCAGGCCCACTCTATGGCTTCTTTTTTAAAATAATCTCCAAAGGACCAGTTCCCGAGCATTTCGAACATGGTATGATGATAGGTATCATGGCCCACCTCTTCAAGATCGTTATGCTTTCCGGATACCCTGAGGCATTTCTGCGAATTAGCCACTCTTCTGCTTACCGGAGCCATGTTGCCGAGAAAGATATCCTTGAACTGGTTCATTCCAGCATTTGTAAACATAAGAGTCGGGTCATTCTTCATGACCATTGGGGCAGAAGGGACTATCAGATGCTCTTTTGAATGAAAAAAGTCAAAAAACAGCATCCTCAGGTCGTTTGCATTTAATGTAAATAACATATTATTACACAATAAGTAACTCAAATTTGAGTTTGTAAAATTAATTTAATTGTTTTAGATTTGTCATTCTCAGCACAAAAAACCAGAGCAGGCAATGTTCAATCATAAGTATTTTCTTGATCTGACAGATCTTCAATACAAAAAGGTAAGATTGCCATGGAAGAGCAAGCTTTCCCGTTTTGCATTATGGTCTGTGGCTGCTGTAGTATTAACAATCATTTATTCGTGGGTTTTAAATGGTACGTTCGGTTCCCCAAAAGAAAAAGAACTGTCTCAGGAAATTGAGAACCTGAAACTCAAATATTCGATTATGGGGATGAAAATCGATAACGCACTTAATACACTTGATGATCTTGAGCTTTCGGACGGGAACCGTTACCGGCCGGTCCTGGATATGGATTCCATCCCCGTCTCCATCCGTAATATGGGAACTGGTGGGGTTGAACGATATGAAGATCTTGTTGGTTATTCCAATTCAGGCTTGATGCTTACATACAGGAAAAAAGTAGTTGAGATAAAGAACAGGGCCACCATTCAGTTCGAATCATTCAGGGCGATTGAAGAAAAAAAGAACGAATGGAAAAGGGAGATGGAATATCTGCCCATGATAAGTCCGGTAAATATTATCTACAGACTTGGTGACGGGATGAAATTCAGGGATAAACATCCGGTACTTGGAACTCCGCAATGGCATCACGGACAGGACTTCAGTACTCCCTACGGAACGAATGTCTATGCTACTGGTTCCGGTAAGGTTATTGAAGCAGGATGGAACAGTGGATTTGGTAATTGCATTGTTATTGACCATGGTTATGGATATCGATCAACATACGGTCATCTGAGTAACATCAAAGTAACTACCGGACTGAATGTCAAACGTGGCGACCTGATCGGCCTCAGTGGAAATACAGGTACCTCTACAGGTCCGCATCTCCATTACCAGATCGACCTTTATGGACAGCATAAGAATCCTCTTTACTACTTTAATGATGATCTTACTGAAGATGAGTATTTTGATATGATTCAAACACTCACCGCCCAATCTAAATTCAGATAATATTTCCTCTACTTTTTTTGTGATTCATCTCCTGGTTCAATTAAACAGGCTGATTTTATTTCTTTAATGAAATATTTATCTTTGCTGAATCATGAAACATGTCAAGTACAAGTTTAACCCTGAATCATTAAGCTTCGACAAGATTCGTCTTGGTGCCAAGGCTATATTTCTCAGGTTACTTGCCTACTTAATTGCCTCTGTACTTGTTGCAGTTGTATTAAACTTCATGTATGGCCTGTTTTTTGACACCCCAAAGGAAAAAGCCCTTAAACGTGAGATTGCCCAGATGAGTCTTCAGTATGATCTGATTCACAGGGAAATGGGTAATCTTGAAACTGTTATTGAACATCTTCAGGAAACGGATGATAACCTTTACAGGACGATTTTCGGTGCCGAACCTTTGCAGGCAACTCAGAGGCAGGGTGGAATAGGAGGGGTTAGCCGATATAACGACCTTGAGGGATTCAATAATTCAAAACTGGTAATCGAAACAGTAAAAAAACTCGATATTATCAGAAAAAAAGTCTACGTAGAATCAAAGTCGTTCGATGAGCTAATTTTACTTGCAAGGCAGAAGGAAGTGATGCTCAGATCTATTCCTGCCATAATTCCGATTTCGACCAAAGATCTTACAAGGATCGCCTCAGGTTTCGGACTAAGGATACATCCGGTTTACAAAATAAGCAAGTTCCACGCAGGAATGGATTTTACTGCCCCCCTTGGAACAGATGTTTATGCATCGGGTGACGGTACAATAGAATCTGTTTCCTCGAGCAAACGGGGTATGGGCAACTACATAATTGTAAATCATGGTTTCGGCTATTCATCAACATATGCCCACCTTGAGAGTTTTAATGTGAAAACAGGACAGAAGGTACACAGGGGTGATATAATAGGATATGTTGGAAATACAGGGATGTCGGTAGCTCCTCATCTTCATTATGAAATCAGGCTTAATGGCGTAAATGTTGATCCTGTAAACTATTTCTTTAATGACCTTTCACCTGCCGAATATGAAACTATGATTGAGATTGCATCAAAAACAGGTCAGTCTTTTGATTGATATTTAATTAGCATTATGCCTTATAAGGAAAAGAAAATCGAGAAGCTCTACTATTCCATTGGTGAAGTCTCAGGGATGCTTGATGTACCTGTATCCACAGTAAGATTCTGGGAGAATGAGTTTGATATCCTGAAACCCATGAAAAATAAGAAGGGCAACAGGATGTTTACTTCTGCTGATGTTAAAAACCTTATGATCATACACCGGCTTTTAAAAGAAGAAGGAATGACAATGGCCGGTGTGAAAAAGAAGCTTACGGGTAAATGGGATGAAGCAGATCATAAATTTGAGATCAGTGAATCGCTTCAGAAAATAAAAGGGCTTCTTAATGAATTAAGGGACAATATTTAAGTAATCCCTCTGCGTTTCTCTGTGATTTCTCTGTGTTCCTCTGTGATAGTTTTTTGTTTCACGCAGACCCACATAGGTTACACAGAGTTTTACAGAAAAAATCCATATCATGAAACTATCAGAGCTTTGTTCATATCTCGATAATGCTGTTCCATTATCATTTCAGGAAGGTTTCGACAACTCCGGACTTCAGGTTGGTTTACCGGGAAAGGAAATTAAATCAGCACTGATAACTCTCGATGTCACGGAAAGAGTAATTGAGGAGGCAATTCAAAAAAGCTGCGATGTTGTGATTTCACACCATCCCGTTATTTTCGGTGGGCTTAAGAAAATAACCGGAAGATCTGCTGCCGAAAGGATCATCGTCAATGCAATAAAGAATGACATCGCGGTCTATTCGTCACATACAAACCTTGATATGATGAATACAGGAGTGAGCAGGAAAATGGCTCAGAAACTGGGATTGAAGAATATTAAAGTCCTGCAGCCTCTCAAAGGGAAACTGATAAAGCTGGTGACCTTCATACCGGAGGATCACCTCGAAAAGGTCAGAGATGCCGTGTTTAATGCAGGTGCAGGGTTTATTGGGAATTATGACCATTGCGGATTCAGTGTTTCAGGTACAGGAACTTTCCGTGCAGGCGAGGGAACAAATCCCTTTAAAGGTAAAAGGGCCAGAGATCATTTCGAAAAGGAGATCAGATTTGAGACAGTACTCTTTGCTCATCTTAAGGAAAAGGTTGTGAAGGCACTCATCGAAAGCCATCCTTATGAGGAAGTAGCTTATGATCTTTATTCGCTTGAAAATGATAATATTGATTATGGTCTTGGTTGTATAGGGGAACCACGGCAACCTCTAAGCATAAAAGATTTCCTCAGTCTTGTCTCCACAATGTTCAGCGCCCATGGGATACGCTATTCCGGTAACTTGGGAAAGAAAATCAAGAAGGTAGCACTGTGCGGAGGATCCGGATCATCACTTTTAGATACTGCGGTTTCATCGGGGGCGGATGTATTTGTGACTGGCGACATTAAATACCATACATGGTTCGACGCTGAAGGCAGGATACTCCTGGTCGATTGCGGTCACTTTGAGTCTGAAAAATTCTCAACTGAAATATTATACGAACTAATTGTCAAAAAATTCCCTAAATTTGCAGTCCGGTTTTCAGAAACAAATACCAATCCGATAAACTATCTATAAGATGGAAAAAGTAAAAACACATGAAGCTGATATATCAGTAGAAGATAGATTAAGAGCGCTTTATAGTCTGCAGCTGGCTGATTCAGAGATTGATAAAATAAAGACCCTTAGAGGAGAACTGCCCCTTGAGGTACAGGATCTTGAAGACGAGATTGCAGGACTCGAAACCAGGCTGGGCAACCTGAGAGAAGAAGTTGTCAGCCTCGAAAAGGCCGTTTCAAAGAAGAATATTGAAATATCAGAAGCCGAATCTCTTATTAAGAAATACGAGGAGCAGCAGAAGAATGTAAGGAATAACCGTGAGTTCGATTCTCTCTCAAAAGAGATAGAGTTTCAGAATCTTGAAATCGAGCTATTCAATAAAAAGATTAAAGAGTTTGCCATCCAGATAGAAGAAAAGAAGCTTGTGATTGCCGACTCTGAAGCAACACTTGCCGACCGTCAGTCGGACCTTGAAAATAAGAAGGCTGAGCTCGATGAGATCATTTCTGACACACAGAAGGAAGAAGAAGGATTATACAAGAAATCAGAAAAAATTCAGGCTGTGATTGAAGAGAGGCTGCTCTCCGCCTATAAGAGGATCCGCTCAAATGCAAGGAACGGTCTGGCAGTGGTTTCAGTTCAGCGTGATGCCTGCGGCGGCTGTTTTAATCAGATCCCCCCTCAGAGGCAGCTTGATATAAAGTCGAGAAAGAAGATTATTGTATGTGAATACTGCGGCAGGATACTGGTTGATGATGAAATAATAAGCGAAAGCCATCTTTAGGATGGATACGCTCTTTTATGAATACCTCCAAATTCCAGGAACTGGTTTCAGAAGGCATTCCCGATAAATTGCCCGAACCAAAACCTTTTGATAAGAGCATAAATCATGCCCCTAAAAGGAAGGATATACTCAGCATTGAAGAAAAGAAGCTTGCAATTAAAAACGCTCTGCGTTATTTTCCTGTCCGCTTCCACAATGTTCTTGCAGCTGAATTTGCCCGGGAACTTTATGACATGGGAAGGATCTATATGTACAGGTTCAGGCCCGATTATGATATAAAAGCCAGGCATATTGATGACTATCCCTGCCTTTCCGGGAAGGCAGCTGCAATAATGCTGATGATCTCAAATAACCTCGATGAACAGGTTGCCCAACATCCTCATGAACTTATAACATACGGCGGGAATGGGGCAGTCTTCCAGAACTGGGCTCAGTACCGGCTGACTATGAAGTACCTCTCGGAGATGACTGACGAACAAACCCTGGTTATCAATTCGGGTCATCCTCTGGGCCTCTTCCCCTCCCTCAGGGACGCGCCAAGGGTAGTAGTAACAAATGGAATGGTTATTCCAAATTATTCATCGCAGGACCACTGGGAGAGATTCAATGCACTGGGTGTTTCTCAATATGGTCAGATGACCGCAGGTTCATATATGTACATTGGGCCCCAGGGTATTGTTCACGGTACCACCATAACAATACTGAACGCGAGCCGAAGGATAGAATACGGGAAGGGTACTAAGGAATTGAGATTGTTCGTTTCTTCAGGACTTGGCGGAATGTCGGGTGCACAGCCAAAAGCTGCAAAAATCGCCGGGGTAATTTCAGTTATTGCTGAGGTAAATCCAAAAGCCGTTAAAATGAGGTTATCTCAGGGCTGGGTTGATGAGGTTTTCCCGGATCTCGATAAACTTATCAGAAGGGTGCTTGAGGCTAAACGGGAAAATAAGGTTACGTCTATTGCGTACAATGGGAATATTGTTGATTTGTGGGAGCGGTTTGCAGAGGAAGACATCAGGGTTGATATCGGATCGGATCAGACCTCACTTCATAATCCCTGGGCGGGCGGCTATTATCCGGCAAGTATTACGTTTGAAGAATCAAACCGGATGATATCCTCTGATCCTGAACGGTTCAGGGGACTTGTCAGAGAATCTTTGAGAAGACAGGTTAAAGCCATAAATCAGCATAGTGAAAGGGGAACATATTTCTTCGACTATGGAAATGCTTTTCTTCTGGAAGCCTCGAGGGCTGGTGCAGATATTCTGAATTCTTCCGGAGAGTTCAGATATCCTTCGTATGTAGAGGATATAATGGGTCCTATGTGTTTCGATTTCGGCTTCGGGCCTTTCAGATGGGTTTGCTGCTCAAATGATCCTGCTGACCTTGTAATTACCGACAGGATCGCCGGTGAAACTCTTGAAAAAATCGAACAGTGTTCTCCTACAGAGATAAAACAGCAGATGTCTGATAATATCAGGTGGATAAAAGAAGCCGGAAGGAACAGTCTGGTTGTCGGTTCACAAGCAAGAATTCTTTATGCGGACGCTGAAGGGAGGACAGCAATAGCCAGAGCATTTAACTCGGCTGTCGGGCAGGGAATTATTTCTGCACCTGTTGTAATTGGAAGGGACCATCATGATGTTTCGGGTACCGACTCACCCTTCAGGGAGACTTCCAATATCAGGGATGGGTCGAAATTCACCGCAGATATGGCAGTTCAGAATGTCATTGGAGATGCATTCCGCGGGGCGACATGGGTTTCGTTGCACAATGGGGGAGGAGTCGGATGGGGAGAGGTTATCAATGGTGGTTTCGGGATGGTGCTTGACGGATCAGAAGAAGCAGAGGATAATCTGAGAATGATGATCAGCTGGGATGTAAATAATGGTATCGCAAGAAGAAGCTGGGCAAGGAATGAAGGTGCTATGTTTACCCTCCAAAGGGAAATGAAGAGAACCCCCGGACTGAGAGTTACAGTTCCTTATATTGCCGAAGATAAGCTTATTGAAGAAGCTTTAAAGATGGTGTGAGGTACGGGATCCGGGGTTTATAAATCTTAAGTTACACAGAGAGCGCTGAGAAGACACAGAGGTACACAGAGTCGTTCATCAGATAACCTCTGTTGATCTCGGTGAAAGCTCTGTGGATATCAGTGTAAGTTTTATAATTTTTCCAGCAGAACAACCGCAATGGCTACAACTCCCTCTTCTCTGCCGGTGAATCCCAGCTTTTCTGTTGTGGTAGCTTTAATTGAGATGTTGTCGGAAGCTGTTTCCAGAATGGCCGAAATGATATCCTTCATTTCACAGGAGTACGACGAAATTTTTGGCTTTTCAAGGCATACGGTGCAGTCAATATTAATAACACTGTATCCTTTATCCCTTATAAGTTCGAAAGTTCTTTTAAGAAGGATTTTGCTGTCTATCTTTTTAAGCTCCGGATCAGAATCAGGGAAATGGTAACCGATATCCCTTAATGCGGCAGCTCCAAGGAGGGCATCACAAACAGCATGCAATAGAACATCCCCGTCAGAATGCGCAACACAACCTCGTCCGGACGGGATCAGGACTCCTCCCAGCCACAGGTCAAGACCTGGTTCAAGACGGTGAAAATCAATTCCCTGTCCGATCCTGATATTCATTTTAGCTAGTTGCCGTTTTTCTGCAATGCATTTATATCGAATGCAAGTGAGAAGCGGAGTGTTCTTGCAAGCGGATGATTTGAAACAGTGGGCATCAGGTATGAGAAATCTATTGTGAAGCCCTTGAGCTTGAATCCCGCTCCGGCAGTAAAATATTTCCTGTTGCCTTTGCTCTCATTTTCATGGAAATATCCGGTCCTTATTGCAAACTGGTTATTATACCAGTATTCCAGGCCGATTGAAGAGGTGATCTCACGAATTTCCTCCTTGAATCCTCCCGGTGCATCATAGAAAGACTGGAAAATTGCTACAGGAACACCGACATTGGGATCTTTCCCGTCGATTATTTCCATATCATTATTATATATCGGTGGTGTTGGTACAAGGAGCTTGTTGAAATCAATTGCAAGAGTGAGTCTGTTGAATTTGTCAAAATTAATGGTTCCTGCTCCGCCCAGCCTCATATTCATAGGGATGAAGTCAGATGTCTGTCCGTCGGAATAACTCATTTTTGATCCTATATTGGAGAAGTTGAGTCCGAAAGCCAGCTCTCCATCTTTGCTGAACATGTTAATATCTTTATGGTAATAACCTGAAATATCTGCTGCGAATGAAGTTCCAGGCTTAGTTGCATCGCCGCCTGAATATGAACCGCCTGTCAGATTTGAATAGATGAATCTGAAAGCAATCCCGCCTGAAAAGTTTTCTGCAAAGATTCTTGAATAGCCAAGGTCAAAAGCCAGTTCATTAGGTTTAAAAGTCCGTTCAAGATTTCCGAAATCATCGGTAAATGGAACATCTCCAAGTGATGAATATAAGAGACTTCCGCTTGCCACCTGCTTTTCGTCAATCCTGTAGTATCCTGTTAAATATGCAATATTGATATCGGGAACAAGGTTCCTTAACCATGGTGAATATGAAATTCCGACACCTGCTTTTCCGTCGATAAAAGCAAATTTTGCAGGATTCCAGTGCTGACTGTATGCATCCGGCGAAGTTGCCACACCGGCATCGCCCATTGCCCCTGCCCTTGAATCGGGCGCTATTGAAAGGAACGGGACTACTGTCTGAATAGCATTCAGTTCCTGTGAATAGACCTTCACGGTTCCGGCAAATAGCAATAGGAATAATATAGCTGGAGTAATTTTTTTCTTCATACTGATTATGTGTTTTTTAGATTTCGCAAATATAAAACAAATAAACAGGCGACTTATTGTGTAGCTGTTAATAAATGATCATTCTGCCTGAAATAGTGGAAGTTTCACCATCCTCTGTAACGATTGTGACCCTGTACGGATAAACACCCCTGCCTGCCCTTTGTCCGGCTGATGTTTTACCATCCCATTCAAGAGGGCAAAGCTGGTATCCTGTAGAAGGAACAGATGCTTTTAATATTTTGATTATCATTCCGTTAAGATTATAAATATTAACCGTAACATCAAACATTTCATCAGGCCGGTTGTGCTCAGCACTGATTTTTGTTCCTTCGGTAAAAGGATTCGGATGGTTAAAAAGGTTTTTTATGATGAATTTTTCTCCTTTTTCAACGACAAAAATCAGTGATTTCTCACTCGAATTGTTGAAATTATCCCAGGCTTTCAAAGTGATGGTGTGCCTTCCCGGATCTAGCCCCGAAAAATTATAGATAAGAGTTCCTTTACTGTAGCTTCCGAAGTCGTTCTTAAAATAATTATTAAGAATAAATGGAGCAGCGCGGTCATTGTCAAGCCAGCATGAAAGATCGTGACCTATCCCTGTTCCTGCAATATTTATCCCGCCGACATCCTCAATCCTGGCCAAAAGTCTGGGATTACTGTCAGTAATTCCACCGTTCTTAAAGAGAGTATCGTTAAAATATAGTTTTATTATAGGACCTTCAGCATCACTATTATCACTGTTGTCGAATCCTCCTGTGATAATCCCCGAAAAATTGCCGTTCATATCTACTGTGGCATTATAAGCATAATAACTTATTTTTCCCTTACCCGGCAGATAATCAATTTCCCTGGGAACCATGAATGTGAATATGAATCTGCCTTTTTCAACCCCTGTTTTGCCGCTGAAAAGGACATTATTCTGTTCCTCAAATTGCATTTTCTGTCCGCCATCGTTGGCAAGAGTAAGATATTCAGTTGGTTTACCGAATATCACGGGAGCAACAACACCGTTGAATTCATTTAACCGGTTCCCTGTGTTGTCTTCAAGATGCCCGGTAACCGTAATAAGTGACAGGGCTTTTAAAGTGTCGATAAGTCCACCTGCGGGTGCATTGTTTACAGAATCAGTAACCACCTTTCCCTGCCATGGATATGAAAGCCTTACGGCAGGATCGCCCAGCAGAAGGAAGTTCCTTTTATTTGTATTGTTCCCCGACATGTTTTTCGCAATCCTTATTATATCGCCCAGTCGCGGGGCCTTTCCTTCAGCATCGGAGATGAAAGCTGCTTCAAAAATATTCCTGTTGAGGGCATAATTTGGTGCTGAATATACAAGACGTGTCGTTGACATCAGGGCAATGGCGCCTCCTTTCCCTGAAAGAAGTATCTTTTCCCCCGATGAAGGCTTTCCTGTAATTCCTCCGGTTATGCTGTTTATCGAAATATCGTCAAACCGGCTGAATTCGCATGTAGCAGTAATAAAAAGCGGCAGCTTTGAAATATTCAGCCAACTGTCAACATCTCCCGGCGTGATTACCCTTTCGTGAGCCAGGCTTGTTTCATTACCATGACCGATATAATTGAAGAGAAGCGTTCCGGAATTTATCCGGTCACCAATTGCCTTTGTCACTTCAGGATAAAACTGACCGGTTGAAGTAGTAACCTGATTATATGCGTCAAAATAGATTTTGTCAACATTAACCCAGGGGGCACGCACAGTCAATATTTCAGCAAGGCCTTCAGCATCCGACATGTGAGTGTTGCCGTCCTCATCATCTGCTGTGATGCAAACAACGTTTTTCCAATCGCCCTGGGTGGCAGGACTCATGTAGTTCTCTATTTTTAATAATACTATCCCGGCTTCGGTAGTATCCGATACAGGTATCCTCCCGATACCAAGATCCTCAGTTCCGATATCTTCACCTTCCCCGTTTTCGAGGAGACCGTAAAAGTCATCTGAAGTGAATGATGAGATTATTATATTTGAATTCCGGGTCTGGTATGTCGGTATATAGTTTGTATTTCCCGGGGGAAGAGTCTTGTTGTCAAAAGATCCGTCTCCGAACAGGAGCAGGTATTTTAAGGGATGTTCAGAGTTTTTCTGAAGTATGAACTTCAACCTCATGAAATTTCTTATTGCAGCAATATCCGGAACACCACCTGAGAACTCATTGTAAATCTGTTCGGGAGTAACAACCATCGAGACAAGGCCACTGTTCTTCCGGTGAATTTCAGCAAGCCGGCGTGCTCCGGATATAAACAATGGATGTGTGACAATAATCATATCGGCTGCAGGTGAAGAGTGAAGATCCTGGTTGGGTAAAATCGCGGGCTTAATTATTGGTATTCTTGCACTGTTGTTCAGAAAAGCAATAAAAGTCTTCAGGGTGTCAGTTGCAACTTTAAAAGTCATGTTTTCACCAGTAATTGAATACTTTATAATTTCAGGTAAAAAAGGATCAGTTATATCCCAGATCTGGGTCCCCTCCACAGAACTTTTTATTTTGAATTCTGTAACAATATCGTTTCCTGAAGATTTAGAATCCGTATAAAATGATGTCAAACCCTCAAATTTATTCTCCCTACGGGCATGAATTGTCACATAATCGATCCATCCCTTAGCTGATATATCGCCATTATTAATAAATAACATTTTAAAAACAGGCTGGGAGGATGATGGAATAAATTCACCTTTCTTTAATTCCGCCTGGGCATAAGTCCCTGAAGTTGAGGAGAGATTGATTCCGTTAACCGGAACTGATGTTATAACGGTTCCATTTTCAGTAAATCTGAAAATTGTTGAAGCAGATGCTCTTGCAAGGACCCTGATCGAATATTTTATCTTTTCGGTAGTTATAATGTCTTTATATCCAGGATTTATCTCAAGTTCCTGTGAATAGCTTGCAGGCTGGTACCACTCTCTTCCTGAATGCAGAAGGTTATCACTCTCCTTTTCATGTATAAATAGGGCATCTGAAACAGCAGAAAAGTAGTTCGGCTGTAAAATGGAACCGGTTGAATTAACGACTCTTCTGCCCTGAATAGAGCCTGATGTTATGAAATAGAATGCAGTATCGGAATAATTATGCCTCAGATAGTTAAAATCACCTGTCGATTTATCGTATTTCCACCTGTGTGTCCCTTTGCCATAAAAAAGCAGATAATCTCCTTCGTTAAAAATTCCGTCACTACCTGTAAACGTGTAAATTGCAATTTCCCTAAGGTCGTCCGGTTCAGAGCCATCATTGAAATAAGAGAGTTGACCCTGGTTATTCCCGAATATCCTTGGATTTGAAGGATAATCCAGACCAAGCAGTTTCAGCTTTGAAAAGTCAATCCTGTAAATATTATCTTCTGTAATGGCAATCTTAAACCACTTACCTGAGGAGAGAACTGAGGATGAAGTATAACTTTCCGTATTTCCGCTGAGATTAAGATTCAGGGAGAAAAGCATAACCGCAAAGCACGCTATTTGAACCGGTCTCACCATTATTCAGGTCAAAGATATAAATGTAGTTAAGGTTTTTAATTTATTTTGCGGAATGAAAATGAGAATGGATGAAATTTTGGACAGGTCGGAACGTTGATATTAAAGATTAAGTTTTATGAATAAACGTCCGGGGCTGGCATGTATAGTGATTTTACTTATTTCTCAGGCATTGTTTTGCCAGGAGACGAATTATGGTCCAGGTTACCAGACCATGATAGTCAATAACCCGGCTTTTTCCGGAAGCAGCATTGACGGTACTTTGAGGCTCTCCTATCTGAGTTTTTACCCGGGGAATAACTATAATTTTCATTCGGTATATCTCTCGTATGATTCTTACTTTCAGTCTTTGCACGGCGGAGCAGGTTTTTACATTTCAAATGATTATATCGGAGGTATAGTCAACGATCTGAGGGGAGGCGTCTCATACTCATACTTTTTACAGGCAGGGAAGGATCTGTTTATTTATGCTGGACTCTCTGCCGCGTTCTTCCATCGCGGATTTAATTTTAGTAATGCAGTTTTTCCCGATCAGGTTGATCAGATGGGTAATATATCGCGTCCATCATCCGAATTAATGTCAAACAGAAACCCTGCGGTGTTCGATACAGGGACCGGATTTATGTTTATTTACAAGCGGCTTGCCGGAGGATTCGCAATCGCACATCTCACGCAGCCCGATCTTTACGGAAACGCGTCACCGGCTGAAAAGCTTAAACGTAAATATCTGATCAGTCTGATTGCAGATATTGATCTGAACAGAACTAGTGGACTTAAGATCAAACCACTGGCCTCGGTTGAATTACAGGGTAATTATTTTAATTCAGCCGCAGGAGCGGTGCTTCTTACCAATTCATTGTCATTCAGTACTTTATTCATGTTTGATAATAATAAGAATTTTGATTTGCAGGCAGGATTTTCACTCCGTTGGGAGAAAATCGGAATTTTCTACAACTACAGGTTCAATCTGTCGTCAGCAAATTCATTTGTTCCATTTTCACTTGTCCATCAGACAGGCCTGACATTCAGTTTACACAATGTTGAAAAAAGAATTAAATTCAGTACAATAAATGCACCTTATATGTAGTTATATTTGGTGTCCAAAAAAACTTTTTCAGATTAAAAGTAAAATTAGAAATTCATAAATGCCATTAAAATTAAGGAGTTATGTATAGATTCAGAACCTTGTCGGTTATATTTCTTGCTGCATTGATTCTCTTTTCGTGCAAGAGCAGCAAAAAAGGGGAAAATGTTTCATCCACTACGGGATGGAAGTATAATGACCCTGACAATGGAGGATTTGAGGTTGCATTAGGCGCGGAACAGAAAACAGGTCCCGGCCTCGTGCTTATTGAAGGAGGTCGTTTTACTATGGGCCGTGTGGAACAGGATGTAATGTTTGACTGGAATAATATACCCAGGACAGTAACAGTATCCTCCTTTTACATGGATGAGACAGAGGTAAGAAACGTGGACTATCGCGAATACCTGTTCTGGATAAAAAGAGTCTACAAGGATTATCCTGAAGTTTTCAGAAGGGCTCTGCCTGACACTCTTGTATGGAGGAGTCCGATGGGTTTCAATGATCCTTATGTGCAATACTATTTCAGGCACCCTTCCTACAATAACTACCCGGTTGTTGGTGTGAGCTGGGTTAAAGCAAATGACTACTGCCTCTGGAGGACTGACCGGGTGAATGAGCAGCTTCTGATCGATGAAGGAGAACTTAATCCTGATCCCAACCAGCTTAATGAAAAGAATTTCAATACTGAAGCTTACCTTGCAGGCCAATATGAAGGAGTTGTAAATCAGCTTCGTGAAAGTCTTAATCCGAATCAGACCGAAAGACGTACAAATTTTGAAGATGGCTTACTCCTTCCAGCCTACAGGCTTCCAACTGAAGCAGAATGGGAATTTGCTGCCTATGCCCTCAGGGGAAATACATTTGAAGAACGTGTTTATGAAAGAAGGATCTACCCGTGGGACGGACATAACGTCAGAAATGCAGCCAAAAAATCACGTGGTGAGATGATGGCTAACTTTGTCCGGGGCAGGGGAGATATGATGGGTGTAGCCGGAAGTCTTAATGACAACGGAAGCATAACCACCGATGTAAAATCGTACTGGCCGAATGATTATGGTCTTTATTGCATGTCAGGAAACGTAAATGAATGGGTACAGGATGTTTACCGTCCTCTGACATCACAGGATGTTGACGGATTCAATCCTTACAGGGGGAATGTCTACACCGATCTCAGGAGAGACGCTAACGGACAGGTTGTAGGAAAAGATAAGCTTGGGAAATTATATATTGATACCGTTAAGGATACTGATGTAGCTAACAGGTACAATTATCAGAGGGGTGACTACAGGAATTACAGGGACGGTGATCTTTCATCTTCAATTACTGCCGACTGGAATATTGATGACAACAAAAAAGGTTCATCGAGGATGTATGCTCAGGAAGAGAAGGATTTCTATACTCTTATAAACGATAATGCAAGGGTATACAAAGGTGGTTCATGGAAAGACAGGGCATACTGGCTCAATCCTTCCACAAGGAGGTTCCTTGATCAGGAAAGCTCACGGGATGATATAGGGTTCAGGTGTGCAATGATAAGGGTCGGAAGTCCGTCAGGATTTTAGGGGAATAGAAGAATTTTATATATATTGCCTCATTATGAAAACATAATGGGGCATTTTTTTTTTAAAGTATGAAAACAGAACAGTTATACAGGATATTCAGGGAAGAATCAGCCGGAGTCTCTACTGATTCAAGGAACATAAAAAAAGGGCAACTGTTTTTTGCACTATGGGGTCAGAATTTCAACGGCAACAAGTATGCTTCAGAAGCCATCGACAAGGGAGCTTCATATGCTGTAATTGATGACCCGGTATATGAAAGCGAGAAGACAATCCTTGTTGATGATTGTCTCCTTGAGCTTTCGGCTTTGGCACTCTGGCACAGGAAACTGATTAAGGCTCCCGTGCTTGCAATAACCGGTACAAATGGCAAGACAACTACAAAGGAACTGATTGCCGCGATTATGTCGAAAAAGCTTAAGGTTCACTTTACAAAAGGCAATCTTAACAATGAAATCGGATTACCGCTTACTATCCTGTCGGCACCCGATGATACTGAAATGATGATCCTTGAGTTAGGGGCAAACCATCTTGGAGAGATAAGGTCATTGTGCAATGTTGCCCGCCCCGACTACGGAATAATAACTAACATAGGGACCGCTCATCTTGAAGGTTTCGGTTCATTCGAGGGAGTACTGAAAGCTAAAACCGAGCTTTATGAGCATCTCAGGAAAGTAAATGGAATCGCAATATATGATGATAAGAATCCTTTTCTGACGGAAAAGATTTATAAGCTTGTGAACAGGGGAATTCCCTATTCAAATCCGACAGGCGTTGAACTCGTTGTGGAAGCTTTGCCTTCAGAGATGAACCTGGCTATAATAGTAAAGTATCAGCATAAGACTTATGAAATTCAGACAGGTCTTTTTGGTGCTTATAACCTGGGCAACCTGAAGGCAGCTATTGCAACAGGTCTGTTTCTGGGGGTAGGAATGGATGAGATTGCTGAAGCAATTGGAAAATATCAGCCGGGTAATAACAGATCGCAGATAAAAACAACTCCAAACAATACCCTCGTCTGCGACTCATACAATGCAAACCCGACAAGTATGGTTATGGCAATTGAATCATTTAATGAATTGAAAACCAGCAAGAAAGTTCTGATCCTTGGCGATATGCTTGAACTTGGAGATAAGAGCGAGGAAGAGCATCTGAGGGTTATTGAAATGTTAAAATCAAAGAAACCGGGAAAAATACTGCTGGTTGGGACTACTTTTCAGAAGACCTCTTCAGGTACTGATTTCAAATCATTTAATGATGTTGGAAAACTCCGTGAGTATTTAAAAGCAGAACCTTTGAAAGGAAATCTTATACTCATAAAAGGCTCCAGGGGGATGACCCTTGAGAAGATTTATGATATCCTTTAATCCTGCTGAAATTGAACAGTATCATTTCCGGAAGCGAACCTGATATTGATTAAGAGCACCTCAGACCGGCTGCCCGATCTTACTCTCGGGCCCCATAATCCAAACCCGGAAGAAACAATATATTGTGTATTCCCTCTTTTCTTATATCCATAGCTCACCTCATAAATTTTGGCGGTAAGGTGGTTCAATGGCCACATCTGGCCATTATGAGTATGGCCTGAAAGCTGAAGATCGACACCGTTCTTTTCTGCGTCCCCAAGGTCAATGGGTTGATGATCAAGAAGTATAATGGGTTTTGAATGATCAACTGATTTCATCAATTCCCCAAGCGGTTTTCGCTCAGCACCGTAAAACCTTTTCGAATCCCTGTCAAGTCTGCCGATGAGCTGAATGCCTCCATCAATAGTCACAGATTCATCTTTCAGAATTCTTATCCCCTTGCTCTCTATATATGGGATCGTCTTTTTGGCACCTCCTATGAATTCATGATTACCTGTAATTGCATAGAGGCCGTCATTGCATTTCGGACAGCTAAAATACTGTAAAAGGTCACCACGCAAAACCGGACCTATTTCACCATCAACAATATCCCCAAGGAGCAGAACCAGATCAGGTTTAAGTTTTACCAGGATCTGTGACAGCTTTTTTATGCTCCGTTTCCTGATAACACTTCCAAGATGAATGTCTGAGACTGCCGCAATCCTGAGTTCCTTCAATTCCCCGGCTGATTTATTTATTGTGATATCGTAGCTTTTAACCGATGGGACAACTGCGTTAATAAATCCTCCGGCAATAAGAATGAATGAAATTATCAGGGTCAGAATATATGACCATTTCCTGAAATCCATTATGTTGCTGGCATTAATTACTCCTGCTATCCGGAGGGCTAATGCTATTATGTCTGATAAAAACAGAAAGATAAAACCATAAAGCATAAAAGCCATCCAGAATCCACCTGTAATATTGAGGATATCTGACAAAACTGAGCTATGGCGGGATTCAAGAATCTTTCCAAAGATAAATGTGGATGCCAGGAGGAGAAAAATTAAAAAATACCAGATCTTGTGATTCTGGAATGCAGTAATCGAGCTATATCCTTTGGAATAAATATAAATATTAGCAAGTGAGTAAATTGTCAGTACAACTGCAAAAAACACTATAAACTGGTAAGTTTTCATTCAGATCGATTTCAGATGTTTATTGTGCTGAAGGTTTTTTCGCCTTTTATATAGAACCTGAAAACAATCGACTTGTTCACTAAATTTCTCATGGTTTTATTTATTGTTAAATTTTTCACAACTTCTCTTTTAACCTTCAGTTTTTTGATATTTTTATAATAATCGAGATGTGCTTTCAGGATAGCTCCTGCATTTCCTGCTCTGCCTTTAAAAATAAAAACCAGAGCGGCTGCCCCGTCTAACAGCTTTCGGATAAATAATATTTTATGCAACTTGTTGTCCGGAAGATTCTTATAAAGAAGAAAGAGATTATTGCGGAAATTCAGATAAACTTTTGGTTTTGTATCATAAGGCAGCGATCCGCCGCCTGTATGATAAATTACTGACCCGGGTACGCAGGAAACGCGATACCCGGCCAGATGAAATCTCCAGCAAAGATCGACCTCTTCCATATGTGCAAAAAAATCATCATCGAATCCCCCGCAATGCTTCCATGCAGTCGACCTTACCACCATACAAGCTCCCGATGACCAGAAAATATCGGTGATGTTGTCATACTGGCCTCTGTCTTTTTCGACATTGTCAAAGAT
Organism: Bacteroidales bacterium; assembly: GCA_003520925.1. Taxonomy (GTDB): domain Bacteria; phylum Bacteroidota; class Bacteroidia; order Bacteroidales; family VadinHA17; genus LD21. The sequence continues at coordinate 36,002 of DOTV01000233.1, forward strand.
CCGTCCCCTGCAGAATGTATAACCATATTTATCAATGTATCCGCCAGCCGCACCGGCATATTCAAAATGATCCCGGTCGTTAAATGACCTTATCTTTGGCTGGCAGGAGGCTACATCCGGATTCTCATCCATATAATTAATTAAGGGTTCGAGCCAGCCATCGGTCACTTCAGCATCGGAGTTCAGAAGGACATAGTATTCTGCAGCGATCTGGTTCAGCGCCCGATTGTAACCCCCGGCAAAACCATGGTTGCTTTCGAGTCTTATTATCGCGACATCACTCAGGTTCTTTGAAACCCACTCAGCTGAAGTATCAGTCGAACCATTGTCAACCATAAAAACAGCTTTACCGGGGCCGGCCGAAAACCTGACAACCGTGGCAAGAAATTCCTGCAGCAAGGCAAGTCCGTTCCAGTTTAGTATGACAACAGCGGTTTTAATCATTTAACCTCTTTTTTATATTTCCATCTTCTGTGTGTCCAGAGCCAGTACTCAGGTTTTTCCCTGATCAGTTTCTCAAGGCGTTTGACATGAGTGTTCGTTACCATATATTCAGGAAGATCCTTGGCAGTCTCAAACAGGAGATCTATTGTTAAGCTGTAATAACCACGTTTCAGCTTTTGAAAGTTTAGAAACACAACAGCCATATCATATTTTGAAGCTATCTTCTCAGCTCCAAGAAATACAGGTGTCTCCTGATTCAGAAAATCAGTATAATATTCAATAAGAGTTTTTGCAGGAGTCTGGTCCGACATTATTCCATACATGCCTCTGATATTTTTTTCCCTGTTTTCAACTATTTTCCTCACGACCATTTTCATCGGGGCCAGTTCTCCATTATATCGGATCCGGTTATTGTTAATGAAATTATTGAATAATTTATTCTGTAATGGCTTGTAAACGCCAACACACCTGTACTTTGTATATTTAGGGAGAAAAGCTGACAGCCATTCCCAGTTGTTATAATGGCTGTAAACAACTGCTACGTCACGTCCTGATTCATAAAGACGTTCTATCAGCTCAGGGTTGGTTACCATGAACCTCTTTTTAATCTCACTGTCACTGATGTGAGTAAGTTTAAGCGTTTCTATAAAGAGGTCAGCAAAGTGCCTGTAGAACTTTCTCCTGATAATTTCTATCTCTTTTTCTGACTTTTCAGGAAAAGAATTCCGGAGGTTTTCTGTAACAATTTTTCTTCTGTAGGATGGGAAATAGTACAGTAACAGAAAGAGGATATCGGAGAAAAAATAAAGAATCGAGAGAGGCAGAAGGGTAATTGTCCAGTTAATTCCGTAGAAAATATAGTATCCGAGAGTTCCCATTATTTACTTTGACTTTTTTTTCATGTAATTACCTATAACTCCAAGTGTCTCTTTATAGATAAGGGAATTGGAAGCTATTGTCTCATCGCCGGTCAGTTGTACCATATTACCTGAAAAGTCACTAAACCTGCCTCCAGCTTCTCTTACAAGAAGCATTCCTGCCGCGATATCCCATAATTTAAGGTCGTATTCAAAGAACAGGTCAAATCTGCCGCAGGCCACGTAAGCAAGATCAATTGAGGCGCATCCAAGCCGTCTGAGCCCATGGGTGTTTTTAACAAGATATGTCAGGAGGCCCATGTAAGGGTCGAGCCTGTCGAAAAGATTATATGGAAAGCCTGTGGCAGCAAGCGATCCAGAGAGTTTTGGAGTGGATGAAACATTGATCCTGTCGCCATTGAGCCAGGCTCCGCCATTTTTCCATGCCGTAAAGGTTTCATCACCTCCGGCTTCATGAACCACACCTGCAACTATTTCATCGTTTTCCATCAACCCTATGCTCACAGCATAGGGATGTACACCATGAAGGAAATTTGTAGTACCATCGAGAGGATCTATTACCCAATTGTATTTTGGTCCTTTTTTTACCGAGGTACCCTCTTCAGCTATAAAGCCGGCTTCGGGAACCAGAAGAGAAAGCTTTTCAACCAGCATCTTTTCGGACCCTTTATCAACGTAGGTCACAAAGTTATTCAGTCCTTTGGTTTCGGTGCTGTTAATATTAAAAACAGCCGACTCATTTTTTATGAATTCACCGGCCATTCTGGCTGCTGATTCAATTTCAGCACATAGAGATTTAAGATCTGTCATTGATTAATCGATTAATTCAACCGTCATTCTGCCTGTCCCGGAGATACCTGTTAACCTTCCAGTTTTTATTGTTCCTGCGAGGCTTGATTTCCATGGATACTCTGCCCGGATATAGTTCCCTGTAAACCCAGTAATCAAACCGTCAGTTCTGGTGTGTTCAAACAGGATTTCATCTGACCGGTTTAAGTTCTGCTCTAGAAATGCAAGATGCTTAATTTCAGAGAGTTCAATTAGTTTCCTGCTTCTGCTCTCACGAGTGCTAAAAGGGACTTTCCCGGCCATTTTTTCAGCTGCGGTGCCGGGTCGTTCAGAAAAGTTGAAAACATGCAGGTAAGATAACGGGATCTCTTTAAGAAAACTCATTGTATCTTCAAAGTCATTGTCTGTTTCTCCGGGGAAACCAACAATTACATCAGCCCCTATTCCAGCCATTGGCAAATATTTTCTGATTAAGTTTATCCTTTCCCCGAACTGATCAGTTCTGTATCTTCTTTTCATAAGCCTGAGCACCTTGTCGGAACCGCTCTGTAAAGGAATATGGAAATGAGGAAGAATCTTTTTACATTCTGCAGCCATCCCGATTATTTCATCAGTTATCAGGTTGGGCTCAATTGATGAGATCCGGTACCTTTCAATTCCTTCAACCCTAACCAGTTCCTTCAACAATGATGCAAAACTGTCTCCGGTTGATTTGCCAAAATCTCCTATATTTACTCCTGTCAGAACGATTTCTTTAATTCCGCGGCAGGCAATTTTCTCAGCCTCAAGGATTAGAGAGGGTATATCCTGATTCCTGCTCCGTCCTCTTGCAACAGGGATAGTACAGTAGGAGCACCTGTAATCGCATCCATCCTGGACTTTCAGGAATGAGCGTGTCCTGTCACCTATTGAAAAGGAGGGGTGGAAAAGGTCAGTTGCAGCCAGGCCGTTTGAATGGATTTCTGCAGTTTTCTTTTTTTCAATTCTTTCAATAAAGGCAACTGCATCAAATTTCTCATTTGATCCCAGGACAAGGTCAACACCAGGAATTGATGAAATCTCACCAGGGTTCAGTTGTGCATAACATCCCATAACAGCAATGACAGAACCGGGCGATTCTTTTATGCACCTCTTGATCACCTGTCGGCATTTCCTGTCGGCAATACCGGTAACCGAGCATGTGTTAATAACATGAATATCAGCTATTGAACCAGGTCTGACTTTTTCAAACTGATCCTCGGGAAACGACCTTGAAATTGTCGATGTTTCAGCAAAATTCAGCTTGCATCCCAGTGTATGAAATGCTACCTTTTTCCTGGCTGGTTCCATTGGTTATTTCCGGCTGGCCTGCGGGAGTTTGGTTAAGAAGACATTTCTGAATTCAATATCCTTGCCTTCACTCTGCAGGCAGATATGTCCTTTGGTGTCAGAAATACCTGTGGCTCTGTTCTGAAGAGTTCCGTTAACAAATACTTCTATTGTGTTCGACTTGCATGTCACATCCATTGAGTTCCACTCGCCGACAGGTTTTTCGGAGGATCCGGCCAACTTGCTTACCATCCGTGCATTATCTTTCTGTTCATTCATTCTGGCTCCGTTCATACATACAAAGTCACCTGCACTTCCTGACTTAAGCTGGCATTCAAAACACTTCAGCCAGATCGTATCGGGAAGCTGCGCATGAATAAATACACCGCTGTTTGAAGCTTCACCCGGATAGCGCCATTCAACATGCAGCTTGTACTCAGAGTAAGTATCTTTAGTTCTCATATACCCGAATGGTTCTCCTTTAATATGAATGACTCCGTTCTGAGCCGTAAATACGGTTGAAGGATCAACTGAAGGATCTTTAAGATGAAAAGCCCAGTTTGAAAGGTTCTTACCATTAAAAAGCTGAATGTCGACTGACTTATCATTTCTGCTGTTCCGCTGGCTTTTCTGGTTTTTCTGCCTGGACTGTCCGTATATCCCTGATGATGCTACCGAAAAGATTATCAATGAAATAAAAATGGGTCTTAATGATTTAACTTTCATGGTTTAAATTATTTGAATTAATATTTGAAATTTTTCCTAAAGCAGTTTGCTTGCCAGTTCTGCAAGGAAGCTGCGCTCCCCTTTAACAAGGTTAACATGTGCAAAAATATCCTGATCCTTCATTTTGTCTGAAAGATAGCTTAGCCCGTTTGATGCAGTATCGAGGTAAGGGGAATCAATCTGTTCAATATCGCCGGTAAACACCATCTTTGTTCCTTCACCGGCTCTGGTTATTATGGTCTTGATCTCATGAGGTGTCAGGTTCTGAGCTTCGTCGACTATGAAAAAAATACTCGAAAGGCTTCTTCCTCTTATATATGCGAGTGGAGTTATAACCAGTTTTTCTTCTTTAACCATTTCATTGATTCTCAGAAACTCAGGGCTCTGGTGACTGAATTTATGTTTAATGACTGTGAGGTTGTCATATAATGGTGTCATATAAGGGTCCATTTTTTCCTTTACATCACCAGGGAGAAATCCCAGATCACGGTTTGCCAGTGGGACTATCGGTCTTGCAAGAAATATCTGCTTGTATCGCTTATGCTGCTGAAGAGCGGCAGCGAGCGCAAGAAGGGTTTTTCCTGTCCCGGCCTTGCCTGTAAGAGAAACCAGCTGTACATCAGGATTTGTAAGAGCATCAAGTGCGAAAGTCTGTTCGGCGTTCCGGGGATCTATACCATAGGTGGTCTGCTTGATCACCCTGTTCAGAAGCTTGTTTGCCGGATTAAAGTGGGCCAGGGCGCTTGCCCCGCTGTTTTTCATAATGAAGAACTGATGCCCCTTTGTTTCAGGGTCTATATTAAATTCTGAAACGTTTACACCCTCCGGAACTTCATACAACCTGCTAATCAAAGCATGATCAATCCCCTCCAGCACCTGTATACCCTTGTAAAGATCATCTATGTTTGCCACTTTATCATTCTGGTAATCCTGTGCTATTATCCCGAGCGATTTTGCCTTCATCCTCAGGTTTATGTCCTTTGTGATAAGAACTACCGATTTATCCTTGTTTGTATTACAGACATAGTCGGCAATTGCCAGAATTCGGTGATCGGCCGTTCTTTCGGGGAATGACTGGTTGACTTTTTCAGAAAAATCACGGCCGGTTTCGATGTGAAGATTTCCAAGATTTTCTCCAAGAGGGATATTGGCGGTAAGAAGCATATCACCTGAAAGCTTATCAAGTTCCCTTGTAAACTCCCTGGCGTGAAAATTAATTATATCATTTCCCTTTTTAAACTTATCCAGCTCCTCCAGGACAACTATAGGGATTATAACATCATTTTCTTCGAAATTATAAATGCATTTGAAATCGTGCAGCAAAACATTTGTATCAATAATGAATAGTTTTTTATTGTGTTTTTTCTTCATAGTTAAGTAATTTAAAATCAATAAGCTGTATTTTGCAAATAGATCTCTTCAGCACCCGGCAAAATTAATTAAAATAAAGTTTACATTGTTGTATGTGTTGAAAGTATGTTAATTTGTATATGAATTATAAACAGACAATTGAATTTCTTTACAGCCAGCTTCCGGCGTATCACAGGATTGGGAAAGCTGCTTATAAGAATGATCTTCAGAATACCATTGAACTCGACAGGCATCTTGGTCATCCTCATTCAGGGTACAGGACAATACATGTGGCCGGAACCAACGGAAAAGGCTCTGTGTCGCATATGATCGCATCAGTTCTTATGGAAGCCGGTTATAAAACAGGCCTCTATACCTCCCCTCATCTTAAAGATTTCAGGGAGAGAATAAGGGTCAATGGTAAGATGATCACCAGGAGTGCAGTAACTGAATTTATCAGGAAAAACTCACTTTTTCTGGCTTCTTTGAAGCCATCATTCTTTGAAATGACTGTAGGTATGGCGTTTGATTATTTTGCCAGGACCGGTGTCGACATTGCAGTTATTGAGGTGGGTCTTGGGGGAAGGCTCGACTCAACCAACATTATTGATCCCATACTTTCGATAATTACAAATATAGGTCACGATCATTTTGATCTTCTCGGAGATACCTTTGAAAAAGTAGCTGTAGAGAAGTCAGGAATAATAAAACCGGGAGTTCCGGTAGTGATCAGTGAAACCCAGAAGGAGACTGAAAATGTTTTTGCAGGAAGAGCCTCCGCAACAGGTTCAGAGATATTTTACGCCGACAGAAATTACACCTGCATACTTAATGATTTTGACTGGACCAAAGGAAAAAGGAATTATCGCATAACGGAAAACTTATCAGGGAAATCATTAAAAGGTGAAGTTGGCCCGGGAGGTGATTACCAGGTCAAAAATCTTCAGGCCGTTTATCAGGCATTCAGTGTCATGGAAACCTTAATACCGCATTCTGATAAAAATCTCATTGATGGCATCAGGAAAGTAGAAACTAATACAAAGTTTGCAGGCAGGTGGCAGATCATTGGTAGGAAACCTCTGGTAGTATGTGATACCGGACACAATAGGGAGGGTCTTGAATATGTTATGAATCAGGTTAAAAAGGTCCCAAAGAGCAGGCTTCATCTGGTCATTGGCTTTGTGAGCGATAAGGATCTGAGTATCGTATTGCCGCTTTTCCCTCCCGACGGGGTTTATTATTTTACAAAAGCTTCAGTTCCAAGAGCCCTGGATGAGAAGATTCTGATGGCAGAAGCTGCAAACTGGAACCTGAAGGGAAAATGCTTTCCTGATGTGGGATCTGCTGTCAGATCTGCACGTAAAAATGCTTCAGAGAGTGATATGATTTTCATAGGAGGGAGTACTTTTGTTGTTGCAGATGCATTGTAAAAGGGTTACATTTAAAATTAATTTGAGTTTAGGTTTTTATTAACAAATACCAGTCTGAGGTGTGAGATTCCTCATTTTGCTGCGCTTCATTCGGAATGACAACAATTATTTTTTGGGATGGGGTAAGGCGAGAGCGGCGCTACCGCCGCTCTCGCCTTACCTCCATAAATCCAAATAAAGTACTGTCATTCCGAGCTTTAGCGAGGAATCTCTAATAAAAAATGACTGAACTAATGAACAAAAATACATGGATTCAATCTGCGGAATTCCTAATACTAATTAAAAAAATGTATACTGATGAAAAGATTATCCTTGACTCTTCTGTTATTGCCTTTTTTTCTGACAGTTTCAGCTCAGTCAGAAAAGAAAATAATTATTCTTCACACAAATGATATCCACTCACGGCTGAACGGATATCCGCGTGAATCAACCTATTCTCCTCTGACAACAGGAAATGATTTAACAATGGGCGGATTCTCACGGATTGCAGCGATCATTAAAACTGAAAAAGAGTCAAACCCGGGTATAACACTTACCGTTGATGCAGGCGATTTTTTAGAGGGTACGCTGTTTTATGCATTGGAGGCTCAGACCGGCTTTCAGCTCAGCCTGATGAAAAAAATGGGTTATGATCTGGTTTCAATCGGGAACCATGAATTTGAATTTGGTCCGGAAAAACTGGCCGGGATAATCAATAAATCTGTTTCAAACGGACCAATTCCGAATATTCTTTCGGGCAATGCGCTATTTAGTTCCACTGACCCTGCAGATGACGGGCTGGAAAAACTCTATTCAGCCGAAGTAATAGGAAAGAAGCTCATTATTGAAAAGGACGGTTTGAGGATTGGATTCTTTTCCCTTCTTGGTGTAAATGCTGCTGATGTTGCCCCGTCGGCAAGACCGGTTAAATTCGCAAAGCAGATCCCGTTTGCAAAGAAAATGGTAAAGGAGCTTAAAAGTGAAAAATGTGATATAATAATATGTGTTTCACATTCCGGAGTTACTAAGGACAAAAATGGTATGTGGTCAGGAGAAGACGTTAAACTTGCTGAGTCAGTCCGAGGGATCGATGTAATAATAAGCGGCCATACCCATACGAAGCTTGACAAACCAATAATAATAAATGGAATTCCGGTTGTCCAGGCAGGAGAAAATGGTCAGTATATAGGCAGGATATCTTTAACCTGGTCGAAGGGTAAGCTCGGACTGGATGATTACAATCTGATACCCGCTGACGATAATATTTTGGGGGATAGTGAAGTTGAAGAATTAGTGAAGGAACAGCAGGACCTTATTACTAGGTTTATTCTATCCCCCCTGGGCATAAAATATTCTGATCCGGTTGCTGAAACTGACTTCCCTCTTGAATTTGACATAAACGGAGATCTGAGTGCCAGCAGTCTTGGCCCGATGGTTGCAGATGCAATTCATTATTATGTTAATAAACATTCTGCCGATGGATGTGATGTCAGCATGGTGGCAGCAGGTGTTATCAGGGATAACTTTGTTCCAGGGGTGCTGTCGGCACCTGATATTTTCAGTGTTATGTCGCTCGGTACAGGTTCCGATAATATACCGGGTTATCCACTTTCGAGGCTATATGTAACGGGCAAAGAACTTAAAAATATACTTGAAATACTTCAGGTGGCTTACAAATCGACACCTGATAATTTCTGCTATTATTCCGGACTAAAGGTTGAATACAATCCTGGCAGGGGGCTGCTTAAAAAGTTAAGCAGGATTGATATCGTTCGTTCTGATGGTAGTATTATAAATGTCGGTTTCTCAAAAAAGAACAAGACCCTGTATTCAATAACTGCTAATTCTTACATGCTTGAATTTGTAGGGATTATTAAAAAGATGAGTTTCGGGCTAATTAATGTTGTCCCCAAGGATGCATCAGGGAAACCTGTTACTGATATGAAGAATGCCGTTATCGATATGAACCAATCCGCACCAGGTACTCAGGAGGGAAAGGAATGGCTTGCATTGCTTGAATTCATAAGTTCAATGAAAGATCAAAACGGAAATGGTATCCCTGATATTGAAAAGAAATATTCTGTTCCTGTAAAGACATTTTTCACGGCATTTTAAGCTACCATTTACTGTAAGGATTGTCGACAACTAACCTTGTCTTCCTGTTTGCTACAGTATAACCGATTCCATAGATTGCTTTTGTAACAAGCTCCATCTTTTCGTAATCGAGTTTATCAGCAATATCTTCAGGTTTATGATAATCTGTATGCAGTCCTGTCGAGAAGAATAGAACAGGAATGTCCTTCTTGACAAAATTAAAATGGTCGCTCCTGGAGAAAAGCTGCAGCGGGTGATTCCTTCCGCTAAGGCTGTAATCAATATCGATAGGGGATTTTTTATCAACCTCATCAGCAATTGCGACAAGCTCCTTGCTCTGGTTGCCAGTTATTACAAATACACCGTTTTTCCCAGTCATAGGATTCTCACTTGTCGTATCGGCTACTCCTTTTACTCTTCCTATCATATCTATATTGAGATCAACCACTGTGTTTTCGAGAGGGAAAAGTGGGTTACTGACATATGATTGTGAGCCAAATAAACCAATTTCCTCACCAGTGACCCATAAAAACAGAATCGATCTGAGAGGCTTTTTTACGAGGCTTTGAAATGCCTGTGCAATTTCAAGCATTGCAGCACAACCAGATGCATTATCATCCGCCCCCGGAAATACTTTATCTCCTGATTTCCCTACATGATCAGCGTGTGCTGAGAATACTACCAGTTCTTTCTTAAGCTGTGCATCACTACCTTCGATCCAAGCAGCGACATTATAAAGGGTAACCTCTTTGGTATCTGACACCTCAGTAATTCTTAATTTCTTACCAGTTATCACGAAAGACTGTGGTTTCAGGTTCGCATCAATCGTTTCCTGCAGTTTTTCAAGAGTATGTCCTGTTCCCCTTAACAACTCATCAGCAACCGACCTGTGAACAAAAATTATTCTGGGCATTGCCGGCATATCAAATACCAAGGGCTTTGACCCCTTCAGATACTTGCTCGATTCTAATTCGTTAGCTATACCGGGATACTGCTGTTCTATGGATGAAAATCCGGATTTTGGATCAGAAACAATAATAATTGCCTTTGCCTTGGAGAACATCAGGGCAGTAATCTTCGCCTGAATGCTCATAAATGAAGACCAGATAGGCTCCTCAAAAAGATATTTTGTACCATCCTGAGATAGTGGAGACCTGTTCATAAGAAGAAGTATCTTTCCTTCAGGTGTAATATTTTCCAGATCATTGTATTTGTATTTGTCAGCTTTGATTCCATAACCGACAAATGCAACCTCACCTTCAACTTCAAAATCTCCAGCACCTGCAGGAAAAAGCTGGTACATTGGTTCAGTAATCTTAACAGAATCCATGCCTGAACTGAATACTTTTATCATTGATTTCTTAGGGTCAATAAATTTCTTCATAATTGAATATGGCTGAAGATAGCTTGATCCGTTGGCAGGCTTCAGATTCATCAGACTGGCCTGTGAAACAATATAGTTCAATGCAATCTCAAGTTCTGATTCCCCGTTCGACCTGCCTTTCATTGACGGTGAAGCAAGAAAGGAAACATGTGCCCTGAGGTCCCCGGAATTAATCTTGCCTGTACCCTGATTAATTTTTTGGGAGAAAGAAAGAGATGGAATTACAACAATTGAGATTATAATAAAGATTGAAAAGGTTTTCAACTGTTTCATGGATTTATTTTTTTCTGGCGATAAATGTAGAAAAGAATTTCCTTAAAAAACTAAATCCATAAGCTATAAAGGTGATTTAAGTCTGGATTTATAGTGCCTTTAATTGAAGTAAAAGGAATGATTTATTTTTTAGCTTTGCAGATTAATATAATTTTATGGAACCAGGTATCTTATTCTGGGTAGTATTTACAATAGTAATTGTTACGGTGCTTGCTCTCGACCTCGGAGTCCTGAACAGGAATCCTCATAAGATTAAACTCAGGGAGGCACTTATTTGGAGCGGGATCTGGATATCCATCGCACTGATTTTTAATGTTTTTGTTTATTTCGAGTTCGGCAAGATCAAAGCTCTGGAATTTCTTACGGGCTATCTCATCGAGTACTCTTTAAGCATTGACAATATCTTTGTATTCATTTTGATATTCTCATATTTTGCGGTTAAGCCCCAATATCAGCATAAAATACTGTTCTGGGGTATTTTAGGGGCATTGATAATGAGGGGGATATTTATTTTTGCCGGAGTCGCATTGATAAACAGGTTCCATTGGATCGTAATTATTTTTGGTGGTTTCCTTGTATTTTCCGGGATAAAAATGCTTTTTCAGAAAGCGGATGCGGAAGTTGAGCCTGAAAAAAATGCACTGGTAAGGATGTTCAGGAAGTTTCTGCCGGTAACAGACTCACTGCATGAGGACCACCTGTTTGTAAAACAGAATAGTAAATTGTATGCAACACCATTATTCCTGGTGCTGCTTGTAATTGAATCAACCGACCTTGTGTTTGCTGTCGACAGCATCCCTGCAGTTCTGGCCATCAGTAAGGATACATTCATAGTTTACACCTCAAATATTTTTGCGATACTTGGACTTCGTTCACTCTATTTTGCAGTATCTGGGATTATGGGATTATTCAGATTTCTGAAAGTGGGACTGGCTATAGTACTCTCATTCGTAGGCTTGAAAATGCTTGCCTCTTATTTCCATATTGAGATACCAATATTAATATCCCTTGCAATAATAGTTACAATACTTCTATTTTCTATAGTCGCATCTGTTATCATTAAAAAGAAAGAATCCCTTCCTGATCTGATAAAACGTGAGGATTGAAATACTTTTTGAACAAAGTATTAGTTTTACAATTCAATAATGTGAAGGATTTTATTTTCAAACAGATTTTCTAAGGGCGAACGGGAATGATTTCGCACAGGCAGAGACCAGCCACTCCGTGGTTATTAATTGTTCTTTTTATAATTATTTCAGCAAGCAGTATCTTGCTGGGGTTAATATATTATAAAAGCCAGAAAGCAAGACTTCTCAAGGATAAGAATCTTGAACTTTCAGCAATTGCTGACTTAAAAGTAAGTCAGATAGCTCAATGGCGCAATGAGAGGTTAAGTGATGCAGTTCTGATAGGGGAGAATACGCCCTTCATTAAACTTTTATACGAGTTTCTTCACACTAAGGATAATAATGAAGATCTCCGGGCTGAAATAACCACAAGTCTGAGATCACTAACCAGAAGCTCTGAATATAAAAATGTGCTCCTTATCGATTCACTTGGTACTGTCAGGGGTTACTATCCGAACAGGGACACAATGATTGGTGAGCATATGAAAACCATGTTCCCTGATTTGCTTAAGCTTCAGTCAGGCATTCTTACCGATTTTCACAGGGCAAGTACAGTTAACTATATTCATCTTGACCTTGTTATTCCACTTATCAATACATGGCAAAAAGACTCTTCGGTTTTCGGATTACTTGCAATCAGGGTCGATCCAAAAGAGATTCTTTATCCATTGGTTCAGGTATGGCCGGTGCCGGGCAAAACACCTGAATCCTATCTGATAAGACAGGAAGGTGATAAGATTCTTTACCTTAGCGAGCTGAGATTTAAAAAGAATTCCGAGCTCGAACTCACCAAAGCACTTTCAGAGGAAAATCTTCCTGAAGCTATGGCGGTACGCGGTATTGAAAGTACACTTAATGGAATCGATTACAGAGGCGCTTCTGTGATTGCAGCTATGAGAAAGGTACCCGGATCACCCTGGTTTATGGTAGCAAAAATCAGCCACAGTGAGGTCTTTACAGCTCTTAACAATCAGATGACAATGATTGTTATAATAATCATTCTTTTTATCCTCACCATTGGACTTGTGCTTGGAACTATTGAATGGAACGAAAATGCCAGATTCTATCGTGAAAAATATGAAACCGAGCTTGATCATCTGGCTTTGCGCAAGCACTTTGATTATATACTAAAGTATGCTAACGATATAATTCTGCTCACCGACCGGAATCTGGTCATCATTGAAGCAAACGACAGGGCATTTGAGGCATATCAGCATGACAGGAATGAGCTTATAGGCATGAATCTTGCAAAGATAAGGGCTGCTGAGGCTGTTAAGGACCTCGAGAATGAGCGCAGGATTCTGGACGAAAAGGGATATTCAACATATGAAACTGTGCATGTCAGGAAAGACGGCACACTGATGCCGGTCGAAATAAGTGCCCGAAAAGTTGAGATTGAGGGAGTTAAGTATTTTCAGTCGATTTGCAGGGATATTACGGAGAGAAAATCTGCAGAGGAGACTTTAAGGGAAAGCGAGGAGAGGTTCCGCAAGATTTTTGAGGAGAGCCCTATAAGCATTGCAATGACAGGAAAGGATCTCTCAATTATCCGTGCCAATTCTGCATTCTGCAAGATGCTGGGATACAGGGAGGAAGAATTGAAATCAAATATGATCAGGAGTTTTACTCATCCGGATTATAATGCCGGAGATGATATCTCTCTTCTTCGCCTTGTTGCCGAAGAGATACCGGTTTACCATACCGAAAACAGGTATATACGCAAGGATAAAAGTGTTATCTGGGGTTCAGCGACTATAAGCATTATAAGGAATAACAATGATGAGGTTCAGTATTTCCTGGTGATGATTGAAGATATTACTCTCCGAAAAATAGCAGAATCGGAGCTTATTGCTGCAAAGGAAAAAGCTGAAGAGAGCGACAGACTCAAAACTGCATTCCTTCACAACGTTTCGCATGAGATAAGAACGCCAATGAATGCCATTATTGGTTTTTCTGCACTTCTTAATGAACCCGACACCACGGAAGAAGAAAGACACCAGTTCATCGACATCATTTTTCAGAGCGGAAGCCAGTTACTCTCTATTATAAATGATATAGTTGACGTAGCAAATATAGAAAGCGGTCAGGTTAAGCTGAATATAAAGGAAGTGAACCTTAATACATCTTTGAGAACCCTAGGCGAGCAATTCAGCTATAAGGGAAAGCCAGATCTTATATCAATTAATTTCGAAACCGGGCTGCCAGATGATAAATCATTTATTTTTACAGACGGTGTAAAGCTGATTCAGATCCTTTCAAACCTTATTAATAATGCAACCAAATTTACCAGTGAGGGTCGGATAGATTTCGGATATATAGTTAAAGAAAGCGCTCTTGAATTCTTTGTAAAGGATACAGGAATAGGGATCCCTCCTGAACATCATGAAAAAATATTCGAAAGATTCTTTCAGGTCGATAACGTTATCTCAAGAAAATTCGGAGGTACAGGACTTGGTTTGTCGATATGCAAAGCTTATGTAGAACTTCTTGGTGGTAAAATATGGGTAACCTCAAAGCCTGGTGAAGGAACTGATTTCAGGTTTACGGTACCCTACAGTTCTCCGCAAAAGCAGATTCAGAAGGAGAAAGACAAGGTAAAGGATAAGAAATAGCCATAAGTCTGAGAATACTAAGTTCCCTGCCCATCAGAAAGTCCTGGTTTTGTCAAAAACAGGATAAGATAAACTTCAGAATCGGGAAATTTTCGTATTTTTATGATTGAATCCATTAAAGGATCAGGTCAAAGCTTTCTGACTGCAATTATTATATAGTTTGTTACAATGAAAAAAGGAAACGAGTTCAATATATTCCTGACAATATGTTTTCTGACCCTTTTTATTCCGGGGTGCGTAATTGTCAGACCTCCTAAGCTGACAACTGCACTGGTAACCGAGATTGGGCCTTCAGGCGCCACCGGAGGAGGTTTTGTGACCAGCGACGGCAATTCTGACATTCTTGTAAGAGGTGTCTGCTGGAGTACTAAAAAATCACCCGATGTTAAGGATCCAAGAACAACTGACGGATATGGTGAGGGAGTTTTTACCAGCAATATCACTGATCTTAAATCAAATACTTTGTATTATGTCAGGGCGTATGCTGTAAACAGTGAGGGTACTTCCTATGGCAACCAGGTTACTTTTACAACAAGCCTTTATTCTGGTCCCGAGCTGACAACTACATCCATAACCGGAATAACACAGACTTCTGCAATATCAGGAGGTAACATTACATCAGACGGCGGGGTTCCGGTGACTGCAAGAGGAGTATGCTGGAGTAGCACAAAAACTATTCCTGATATAACGGATTCAAAAACAACCAACGGGTCAGGAACCGGTGTGTTCACCAGTAATATTACCGGGTTGACAGGCAATACGACATATTATGTCAGAGCTTATGCAACAAACTCACAGGGAACAGGTTACGGTGCAGTGCTTCAATTCAAAACCAGTCCTTTACTTCCTTCCGTTACAACTACGCAACCAGCTTCAACTTCAACTACTACAGGAACGGGAGGCGGAACAGTGACAAGTGACGGAGGCGCGACGGTAACTGCACGGGGTGTTTGCTGGAGCACATCTGCCAATCCTACTGTAACAAACAGCCATACAACAAACGGAACAGGGACAGGAACTTTTACCAGCAACATGGCTTCACTTGCTGTAAACACAACATATCATGTAAGAGCCTATGCTACAAACAGTGCCGGAACAGCATATGGCAACGATCTGACTTTTACTACAGATCCGCTGACTGTAAGTGATAATGATGGCAATACTTATAATGTAATTAGGATTGGAACACAGGTTTGGATGAAGGAAAACATGAAAACGACGAAATTAAATGACGGAACAGCAATTGCTTTGACTGAAAGCTCCTCTGCCTGGAGCAGCCTTACCACGACCGGATATTGCTGGTACGGCAACAATGCTTCAAATAAAGCCGCTTACGGGGCATTATACAACTGGTACTCAGTTAATACAGGCAAACTTTGTCCCGCCGGATGGCATGTAGCAACTGATAATGACTGGCTTACACTTAAGGATTATCTTGGCGGAGAACTTGTAGCAGGAGGAAAACTGAAGGAGACCGGAACATCCCACTGGTCCTCTCCAAATACTGGTGCTACAGATGAATACAACTTTACTGCACTTCCCGGTGGTTGGCGTACTGATGCAGGAACCTTCCAGAACATTAACGGTTTTGGCTACTGGTGGACTTCAACATCGATTTCCCCGAATGTATGGTACCGTCATATACAGAACGACAGCGAAAAACTGTTCAGGGCCACCAATAATGAAAATTATGGAATGTCGGTCCGTTGTGTCAAGGACTGAAAATATTTTAGCGGGTTTACTCTAGCCGGCAGTTCATCATAAGTTTTTCACTTGTGATCAAAATTCCTTTGGAGCAGGGAAAAATCAGAGTTTTATTTGCTGTCGATTATTTTTCGGGATTTTCAAGGAGATCTGAAAAAATTTTTGAGACACAATTTAAATATCAGAATTTAGTTTAAAACAAGTAAATAATTCTTTCAACAGATGAAAATGAAACTGAGATCTTATACTGTTCTGCTTGTCGCACTGTGGATAGGGGAAGTTGTTTTTTTGACAGGATGTAAACCAGACCCGGTAGAGCCAACATTAACCACGGTTGCTACCTCGGAGGTAACAATAAACAGTGCTAAAACAGGTGGTAATATCACTTCTAACGGAGGTGCGGAAGTGACAGCCAGGGGTGTGTGCTGGGGAACATCTGTACAACCTCTGATATCCGGATCACATACAACCGACAGTAAGGGTATAGGTGTTTTCACGAGCCTTCTGACAGGATTGACTCCTGGAACAACCTACTACTTAAGGGCTTATGCCACAAATGAAGCAGGTACTGCTTATGGAAATGAAATCACTTTTTCAACGGTGGCTCTTACATTACCTGAATTGACAACTCTGGCGGTTACCGGGATAACATCCACTGGTGCAGTTTCGGGAGGTAATATTACAAAAGACGGAGGAGTTGAAGTCACAGCGAGAGGAATATGCTGGTCATCGGTGGCAAATCCTACAATAAGTGACACCAAGACATCAAACGGAAGCGGCCCAGGTAGTTTCACTGCAAATATAACAGGACTGACGCCTGGTTCAAGCTATCATGTAAGAGCCTACGCAACAAACAGCGTAGGAACAGCTTATGGAAACGATCTGCCATTTACGGCTTCAGCGGTAACCCCGACTTTAACAACAGCTGCCATTACCTCCCCAGGAAGGACTACAGCTGTTTCGGGGGGCAACATAACAAATAACGGAGGGGCGGCAGTTACTGCCCGGGGTGTCTGCTGGAGTACATCTTCCGGGCCACTGGCTACCGGTTCTCATACCTCTGACGGAACAGGAAATGGAACCTTTACAAGCAATATAACCGGATTGATCCCCTCAACCTCTTATTATGTCAGGGCATATGCTACCAATTCGGCTGGTACTTCTTACGGGAATGAACAATTCTTCACAACAAGTCCGGTTCAGGTCCCGACAGTCACAACTACTGCGGTAACAGGTGTTACATTGTCGGCTGCAGTCTCGGGAGGAAATATTACTGATGATAATGGCGGAACTGTGACTGCACGGGGTGTCTGCTGGAATACAACAGGTAATCCTACGACTTCCGACCCCAAAACGACTGATGGCAGCGGAACCGGAAGTTTCCCAAGTAATATTGCCGGCCTGAATTCCGGGACAGTCTATTATGTGAGGGCATACGCGACCAACAGCGCCGGTTCAGGTTACGGAACCCAACAGAGGTTGTCGACTTCAGCTTCCGATATAGATGGTAATATTTACAAAACTGTGGTTATCGGTTCACAATTGTGGATGCAGTCGGATCTGAAGACAACCAGGTATAATAATAATACTCTGATTCCGACAGTTACCACCGGTTCAGGCAGTAATGCGGCCTGGGCTGCCCTGACCTCGGCTGCCTGCTGCTGGTATGATAATAATCCTTCCTATGGATCCACATATGGGATGATATATAACTGGTACGCGGTTGAGACAAATATTCTTTGTCCGACCGGATGGCATGTCCCGACAGATGATGAGTTTAAGGCACTTGAATTATCCCTTGGGATGACTCAGGCTCAGGTCGACGGTACACTCTGGAGAGGAACCGACCAGGGAACACAACTGAAATCTACATTGACCTGGACTCCGGCCGGAGGTACTAATTCAAGCGGATTTACAGGCCTCGGAAGCGGATACAGATATGGTGTTGATGGCGGTTTCAACAGCATGGGATCGGTTAATTACTGGTGGAGTTCAACTTTGCATTGGTCCGATACAACAAAAGCGCTTTATCGCCGTTTAGATAGCGTTGAGACGGGAGTTTTCCGTGAGGGGGTTATTAAAGCGGGCGGTAAATCAGTTAGATGCCTGAGAAACTAAATTGCAGAGGATTAATTTAAAATAAAAAAGCTCAAACCATAAAATAACAAAAATAACAAACTTAAAATTCTAATCACTAATTCACTTTATTATGAAGAAAGTCTTAAATCTTTTTGCTTTTGTGTGTTTCCTGGCCGGTGTTGCAGCCTTTACCAGCTGCAAAAAAACGGAGATTCCAACACTGACAACAACTGCAATAAGCAGTATCACTACTACTACAGCTTCCTCGGGAGGTAACATAACCGATGATGGCGGAGCAGAGGTGACAGCTCGCGGAGTTTGCTGGGGAACTGCAACAAAACCTGAAATTACAGGTTCGAAAACAAGCGATAGTAAAGGCATCGGAAGTTTTACAAGCAGTATTACGGGCTTAACCCCGAATACCAAGTACTACGTCAGAGGCTACGCAACAAACAGCGAAGGAACTGCCTATGGCAACGAACAGTCATTCACTACAAATGCTGTTGTTGGCGCAACAGTAACCACTACCGCAGTTACTTCACTTACATCCACAACAGCTGTTTCTGGTGGCAATATCACAAATGATGGAGGAGCACCAATTACTGCAAGGGGAGTATGCTGGGCAACAACTGCAAATCCTGTGGCCACCGGATTGCATACCACAGATGGTACAGGATCCGGCACTTTTACAAGCAATATCACCGGACTGACTCCTGGTACAGCTTACCATGTAAGAGCTTATGCAACCAACAGCTTCGGAACTGCTTATGGAGCAGATGTTCCATTTAATTCTGCAGCAGTCATTCCAACAGTTACAACAACTGCAGTTACTGCACCGACACAGACTACAGCAACTTCGGGAGGAAATGTGACTGCCGACGGTGGCTCAGCCGTAACAGCCAGAGGTGTATGCTGGACATCAGGAACAGCTGATCCTGTTGCTACCGACAGCCATACAACTGACGGCACAGGTACAGGAACGTTTACCAGCAGTATCACAGGACTTACACCAAATACAACTTATAAGGTGAGAGCTTATGCAACCAACGCAGTTGGAACTGCTTACGGTGCTGTTGTACCATTACAGACAAGCCCTGTCTTACTTGGCACGGTTACAACTGCTGCTGTATCGACCTTTACAGCAACAGGTGCAGTAACAGGTGGTGAAGTGACAGCCACAGGCGGAGGAACAATAACTGCACGTGGTGTATGCTACAGTACTTCAGCAAATCCAGATATTACAACAGGAACTGTAACGACTGATGGTGCAGGTATTGGAGCCTTCACAAGTACCTTAAGCGGACTCTCAGACGGAACTGTATATTATGTAAGGGCTTATGCAACAAACGCTGCTGGAACAGCATATGGGTCGCAGGTTCAGTTACTTACTATGGTTTCTGATGCTGAGGGTTACCTCTATAAGACGGTTCTTATAAATAATAAGGTCTGGATGGCTGAGAACCTCAGAACCAAGAAATACAATGATAACAGTGACGTAACTAACGTCACCGACGGCACAGCATGGGCTGGTCTCACAACACAGGCTTATTGCTGGTACGGAAATGATGAAACTACGAACAAGCCTCTTTATGGTGCATTGTATAACTGGTACGCAGTAAATCAGGGTAAACTTTGCCCGACAGGCTGGCATGTTCCTACTGATGCTGAATTCAAGGGACTTTCAATATTCCTTGGAATGACACAGGCACAGGCTGATGGTTATTCATGGCAGGGAACTGACCAGGGTACACAGCTGAAGGCAACTGCAGGATGGACAACCGGAAACGGAACCAACACAGTCGGATTCACGGCTCTTCCGGGCGGGTATCGCTACTATTTTGACGGTGGATTTGCAGGTGCAGGTACAATTGGTTACTGGTGGTCATCTGATCAGGTCAGCGGTACAAATGCATACTACAGAAGACTCGATGGCGCAAATGCCGGAATCTTCAGGGAAGGTGCAGTTAAAGCTGCAGGAAAATCTGTCAGATGTATTAAAAACTAAAACATCTTAAGCATAAGTAAAAAGAGGCTGCCTCAGAAAGGCAGCCTCTTTTATTTGTCTGTTAAGGGTCAAATATTGTGAATGATCTATTTAAAGTGATGGTCAGTTAAAAGCATGGGGTTGTGGAAAATGTTTTTCTTAACCGCAGAGCCCTCTAAGAAGGTGCAAAGCACGCAAAGCTAGAATGTTACTATCTAGCTCTCTGCGATCTATGCGTATCCCGAGTATTCAGGATGGCGACCTTTGCGCCTGCCTGCCGTCAGGCAGGGTTAATGGATTTCGACTTTTTCAAGAGCCCCATAAAAATCTTTTTGTAATGGGTATTTATCAGAGGTTAATCCTTGTAAGATACATCGATAGAAGCGACCTTTTTCTTATAATCTATTTTCCTGATCCTGTACTTAAGGATCTCTTTCCCTGTCAGATCTGAAAATTCCTTAAGCATCTTGGGTTTCTTCGCTGACTGCAGCAATTCCAGATCTTCATAAATAATCGAAAACGTCGTTGTATTATTTCTAAGGGCAAACTCTTCAAGGAAAATAGCTGAAATAATTATAATTATATTGAAAATAACCACTCCCAGAACAGGAAAACCAACCAGCTTCAGGGAATTGATAAGAGAAATTGCAATAGTTGTAAAGATATATGACATATCCTTCAGCCCGAAATTCCGTGTTCTGAACCTTAAAATTGCAAATATTGCAAAGAGTCCAACAGCCATTCCGAACTCAATGAAAACGGACTTAAGCATCGAACTGACAAAGAAAACAGTTATTCCCATCATGAAAAAAGTAAAAAGGAACTTCTCCTTCTTTGAGTACCTGAAGTAGATTACCCGGATCAGAACGAAAATGAAAGCCATGTTAATTACGAACCTGATGAGAATGCCGAAAAAATCAGGATTGTTGAGATTGAAAAAATTGTCAGGCATAAGTTTAGATTTTGGTTACACAAAATTAAATTAATTTCTAACAGCTAAGTCAGGATTGGGTAAAAAATCAACCGGAGCGTTTCCTTCAGGTTCACTTAAAGGCTTTTAATTTTCTTATTTACTGCAATAACCATTATCCTGACATCGTTTATATAATAGTAAAATCCGAAGCAAAATGAAAGCCAGAAAATACTCTAATTCCAAAAACACCAAGTTTGTGAGGATAGATAACTCAACCTGGATTGAAGCAGACGTATGGATCCCCGATGAAGTGGCAAGGATGCAGTTCCTTCAGAAAATGCAGTTGACTAAACCAGGTACCTTTCAGGTACAGGCTAAGAACGGTAATCTGATTGCAAGCAGCTGATCTGTAATGCCATAGAAAGAGATAAGTTGAAAAGCCCTGTAACAGGGCTTTTATAGTAAATAATATAAATGATTATTGGTACAGAATTTTAAGATCGGTAATTTGAATTATTTGAGATGAAAAGTTTGACCCGGATTTCATTTATTTACTTAACCATAACGGGACTGATTCTAATCCAGATGGTTGGTTGCAAAAAAGACGATCCGATTACGGTTACCGACATTGAGGGCAATACATATTTCGCAACTACAATCGGAAGCCAGATATGGATGACAGAAAACCTCAAAACCACAAGATTCAATGATAAATCAACCATAACCCTTGTCCCTTCCAATAGTACCTGGATCTCCACGACGAGGCCCTCCTATTGTTGGTTTTCCAATGATACCTTAAATAAAGCCCTGTACGGTGCGATATATAATTATTATGCCGTACAATCAGGGAAACTTTGTCCTTTCGGCTGGCATGTGCCCACCAATGACGAATTCAAGGCGCTGGAGAAAAGTCTTGGCATGACACAGGTTGAAGCTGATTCAATGGGATGGCGAGGTACCGACCAGGGGAAAAAAATGAAGAGCAGAACAGGATGGAAAGACAACGGAAACGGGACTAACAGAAGTGGTTTCAACGGACTTGCAGGTGGATACAGATATGGTGTGGATGGCGGTTTTAACGATCTGGGCGCCGTGAGTTACTGGTGGACTTCAACCAAAAAGAGCGCCACCCTTGGCTTATACCGACGACTGGATTACGACAAAAGTCAGGTATATGCAGAAGGTGTTAAATTACAGGCAGGAAAATATGTAAGATGTGTTAAAGATTCTATCTGATAAATTGTTATTTGCAATACCAGTGGGTTTCTGCCCCCGGATCGAATCCTGGGGCTTTTTATTTTTACTGAATCATCAGTTTTGCTTTCGAATACGGGCTTTGGAAATTCTCCGCCGATTGCACTAAATATTATAATAATTAATATAAAAGTACAAGAAAATTATGCAAAAGTGAAAGGCAAAAATATTTAAGAAGCCGAACTTTATTTAATAACAACCCTAAAATTGTCCGTTATGAAATTGATAAGCAGAAACAGGATTATCAATTTTTTCATAGCCGGATTGATCTTAAGTCTGGGTTTTGAATGCAGGAAAGCGGATGAGGAAGATACCAGAATTACAGATGCCGATGGCAATGTCTATAAATCCGTTACCATTGGCAACCAGGTATGGTTGAGGGAGAACCTGAAAACCACCAGGTACAATAATGGTGATCTCATTGGAACAACAGCACCTGTAACACTTGATATTTCGGAAGAACTCAGACCAAAATACCAATGGGCTTACGAGGGGTTTGAAGATAATGTAGCGGATTATGGCAGGCTCTATACCTGGTTCGCGGCTTCCGACAAAAGGGGAATATGTCCGGAAGGCTGGCATGTTCCAAGTTATGAAGAACATGATGAATTAAATAATTTCGGGGAAGGTAATAAGCTGCCGTCAGATAAGCTAAAAGAAGCAGGAACAGTTCACTGGCTGTGGCCTAATACGGGGACTAATGAAAGTGGATTTACGGCATTGCCAGCAGGGCGGCGTAAGCCGGAAGGTGTTTTTTGCGGATTATACTCGGGAGCATTCTTCTGGAACTCTGCGATCGATAAATACCACCCTGAAACCGGGGCTCATGCTCTTGCAATATCAGCCGGGTGCTGCTTATCCAATTACAGCGGATCTGAAGCATTTAGTGTCCGGTGTATTAAAGATCAATAAAAAGAATCAGAACTGATCATCAGATCAATTTATGATATTGGAGAGAACCTAACTGGATTTCCTTTGGCATGAATATTGAGCTGAAATACTGCATATCTTTGGTATTGGAACAAATTCGCAAGCTCACTCATGACTTGTCCGGGAAGGAAAATATTAAATAATCGTTTATGGGTTTCTGCCGGGATAATAGTCGCATTTTCAGCCCTTTATGGTTGCGAGGATGAAAATGTACCTCAGCTGACAACAAAAGAAGTAACCAATATAACCGCTAAATCGGCTGAATCGGGAGGAATTATTATTGATGATAACGGCAGTGCTATAAATGTTCGCGGTGTCTGCTGGAGCAATGAGAGTAACCCCACGATCGGGGATAAAAGAACAACCAACGGTGTTGGCAGTGAAAGTTACTCAAGTACCTTGTTCGGATTGAACGGAAGTAAAATTTACTATGTAAGGGCCTATGCCACAAATAAAAACGGTACCGGTTACGGAAATGAGATAAGTTTTCAGACGGCACCTTCCGGAATAAATTATGCCGAATGGATCTCATATGGCACAGTTGCTGATAAAGAAGGGAATAATTACAAAACTGTAAAAATCGGTGATCAGACCTGGATGGCGGAGAATCTCAGAGCCACTAAATACCAGGACGGAAGCCCGGTTCCAAACATCAGGGATCTTAAAACATGGACCGGTCTCGGCACCGGCGCTTATTGTTTCTATAACAACGATACTTTGAACAAAAAAGTCTACGGGGCAATGTACAACTGGTTTGTTGTTGGGGACAAGCGCAAAATTTGTCCGGTTGGCTGGCATGTGCCATCCGATTCAGAGTGGACCAGACTGACGGATTTTCTGGGAGGTAAGGATATCGCAGGAATGAAATTGAAAGAAGCAGGACTGACGCATTGGGCAAACCCAAACTCCGGGGCTTCGAACCTGAGCGGCTTCACGGCATTACCCGCTGGTTCACGCTATTCTTCCATCAGGGATGATTTTCTCGGACTGGGTTATTATTGCACATGGTGGTCCTCCTCGGAAAACAATCTGGATAGAGAAAGTGCCTGGTTTCGTTCTCTTAGTAAATTCAATATAATAGTCGAAAGGAATACTTACTGGAAAATTGTAGGATACTCAATCAGATGCGTCATTGATTAGGTGTCTCAAAACAAATGAAAAGGAAGCATTCTTGAAACAGAGAAGCAGTTTAAGAGAATTTCAGTAATTTTATATGGAATTAATTTTAACAAACGGCAATGAAGATTAACAGAAAATTGTTGAAATGGGTTGTGATTTCAGTTTTGTTATTTACTGGTTGTGAGAAGAAAGAGGTACCTGTTGGGGAGGAGAAAGTCCAGGCCTCGGCACAGGTTCAGAAAATTAACGGTTTCATCAAGGATGTCATGACTGATGTTTACCTCTGGTACGACAAGTTGCCGGACATTGACATAAAATATGAAACCAATTCAAAGGATTATTTCCAGAAACTGCTTTACAGTGAAGATAAGTGGTCATATATTACCGATGATATTACTGCATTTGAACAGAGTCTGCAGGGAGTTGAAAAAACTTTTGGTTACTCCCTGGTATTTGGCTCCTTTGTAAATTCTTCAGGTGCCCCTACCGGCAATTATTTCGGGATCGTTGAATATGTTTACCCGAATACTCCGGCATCCAAAGCAGGTTTTACCAGGGGGGATCTTATCATTAAACTCGATGGAGGTAATATTACTGCTGATAACTATAGAAATCTATTTTCCGGCACCTCAGTATCAGTCACAAAGGGGACTTTAACAAGTAATGGAATTGCCACCGGAGCAACATTAACATTGGTTGCTGAAGAGCTGAATCTTGACCCTGTTCTGATGTATAAGATAATCGAGAGGGAGGGCCATAAGATCGGTTATCTTGTATATCTTCAGTTTATACCAAGCTATAACAGCTCAAGTCTGAATCTTGCTTTTCAATATTTCAGGGAAAATCAGATTTCAGATCTTGTTCTTGATCTCAGATACAATCCTGGTGGCTATACAACAGCCGCTCAGTATCTTACAAGCTCTATTGCACCTCTTAACACCGTTAACGATAAAAGCACTCTTGTTTCCTATCAGTGGAACGACAAGTACCAGGCTTACTGGATTTCAAATAACAGACAAGATCAGCTCGGCGTGAAGTTTGACCCGAATGTGCCCGTTAAACTTGGTCTCGGCAAGTTATATGTTTTGACAGGAAATGGGACTGCAAGTGCTTCGGAGTTGACAATTTGCGGACTTGAGCCATATATGGATGTTGTTATCGTGGGAGACACAACATATGGAAAATATACAGCATCAATTACAATAAAACCTGAAGACTGGTATCAGAATGCATCTGATTACACAGGCTTTAAAAATTGGGGAATGCAACCTATTATAATGCGTTATGCCAATTCTCAGGGGATCACCAATTTCAAAAATGGTTTTGCACCCGATTTTCTTGTCAGGGACGAACTTCTGCCTGCATATCCTCTCGGAGAACTTACCGAACCGCTATTGAAAAAAGCTGTTGAAAACATTACCGGGACAACAATTTCTGCACCCAAAAGGGCTGAAAGACCAATTGAATATATAATTGTTGACCGGGGATTCTCAAAATTCGACAGGCAAAGGCGGAACCTGTTTATCGAAATGCCCAGGGATTTACAGAAAAACCGCTGATCCTGGTTTGGTGGACCCTGACAACAAAAAAGCCGTTGCCACGCTGCGCATGGCTTATCTGTTTCGTTTTCGATGTCCTTATTTAAGCAAGCTTAAAACGTCCCTCGAAAACAAAACCGATCCCGCAGTTGCGGGACCGGCTTTTATGTTGTGGGCGATGAGGGATTAGTTTCACTGATCCCGGTTTGGTGGACCCTGACAACAAAA
>DOTV01000233.1:62425-62616 GCA_003520925.1 Bacteroidales bacterium
TGGTGGACCCTGACAACAAAAAAGCTGTTGCCACGCTGCGCATGGCTTATCTGTTTCGTTTTCGATGTCCTTATTTAAGCAAGCTTAAAACGTCCCTCGAAAACAAAACCGATCCCGCAGTTGCGGGACCGGCTTTTATGTTGTGGGCGATGAGGGATTCGAACCCCCGACCCTCTGCTTGTAAGGCAGAT
>DOTV01000154.1 GCA_003520925.1 Bacteroidales bacterium
CTGGCTTCTGCTGAGCTGCTTGAAACGGGTCAAAATTGGGCTCCGATAGCGCTTGTCGATGGGAAATTACTGATCCGGGATCAAAGTAAACTCAAATGTGTTAAAGTTAGCAATTAGTAAAAAATCATAAAATGAGAAGAAGTAAATTGTACACAACTCTGATTTTTTTGATAATCAGCACAATTATTATTCAGGCACAGGACTGGCCCCAGTATATGGGACCAAACAGGAATAATACATCACCTGAGAAAGGTATTCTCCGCACCTGGCCTGCCACCGGACCGGAAGTTCTATGGACGGTAAGCGTCGGTCCCGGATATGGCGGACCCGTAATAAAAGACGGGAAAGTCTATTTGCTCGACAGAGATGATAAGACAGGTGATATAATGAGGTGTTTTGACTTTAACACCGGAAAGGAATTATGGAAGTTCAGCTATGATGCCCCCGGATCGGTCATGTTCCCCGGGTCCCGAAGCGTCCCGGCCACTGATGGAAAATATGTCTGGTCCTGTGGTCATAACGGCGACCTGTACTGTATCGATATCAATACTCATAAACCTGTCTGGAACAAGAATATCTGGACAGATTTTGGCGGGACCAAACTCCCTATCTGGGCAATTACTCAGTGTCCGCTCATCTATGGTGATCTTGTAATTGTTTCAGCCCAGGCTCCGGAAGCCGGTGTGGTTGCCTATAATAAGCTCACAGGCAAGATGGTATGGAAAACACCATATCTCGGAAATGAATCATATTCCAGCCCATCGGTAGTAAAAATAGACAGCAGAGACCATATTGCAATAGTAGTTTCTTCCACTAATCCTGTCGGAAATCGTGATTTGCCACAAACACCGGGCAGGATTGTCGGGATGGAACCTCTTTCAGGTAAAATCCTCTGGGAATACAATGACTGGCTATGTCATATTTCAGTACCAGCTGCACTTGACGCAGGCGGTAATAAAGTACTTGTTGCGGGCGGATATGAACATGGGGTTGTTATGATAAAAGTTGAAAAAAAGGCTGATGGCAATTATGGAGTCACAGAACTTTTCAAGCATAATGATTTCGGAGAGCATACAAAAACCCCGATATTGTATAATGGCTATTTCTATGGTCAGTTCACAACCAACAGCAAACGCGATGGCCTGGCCTGCATGGATATGGATGGCAAGGTCCTTTGGAAGACCGGCCGGGAACCACTTTTTGATAAAGGAAGCATGATTCTAGTCGACGGAGTGATTCTTGCCACTGACGGTAGAACCAGTTTATATGTTATTGAGCCATCACCATCCGGATTCAAACCTCTTGCAACTGCAGAAGTTCTAAAAACAGCCGCGAGTTCAGAGACTGAACAGGCAGCCCCTTCAAGATTTGGCGGAGGAGTTCAGAACTGGGGACCGATTGCGCTTGCCGGCGGAAAGCTTCTGGTCAGGGATCAGAGCAGATTAATGTGTGTAAAGGTTTCTAAATGATACCGGGGATCCCGAAGCAAAGCGAGGGATCCCCTTACAATTATCGTATTCCAGTTAAAACCCTGACGTTAATATTGTACCACAACAAATAATAACTGCTTATCTCCTTTAAACAAGTAGCTAACATCGTTTATAAATTGCTTCTATACAAGGTTATTGGATGGGGATTACCTTCGGTGAGCACACCCCGCATCAGGGCGGGACTCGGTAACATAGTTCCATGCCACTACTATACTTTGCAGGAACGAAAATTAGTTAAGGTCCAAAGCCCTGTCATGGGCTTGACAAAACAGTCATAAAAATGACTGAATATGAATAGAGGCTGTCTCAAAAGGGGCAGCCTCTATTCACATATCGCCACAAAAGTGGCTTTCTTGTTGTAACCGCTCCGCGATTTTTGAGATGTTTATAAAGAGTAGTTAGCTGGAGGGATGGGGTAATAAATATACTTGTACAACAATTGATTAATTCATGATTACCGATTGTCATATAATATTTTACTTGACCGAAAGGGATAAGCAGTAATTAATTTATGTGATACTATAAATATTTAACCTAAATCAATATTTGATTACAATGGGATCTGACTAACATCAGGTCGCTCCCCGCCTAAGCGGGGCAGACTCTAAGGAGTTTTGGCGTTTCAAGTCCCGTCAGAGACTACCTGTTTGTAGAAATAAATCCTAGCAAGAAAATTAACCTCATCGGGGTGACCTGTTTGTGATTGATTTGAATGTTCACCGGTTACCGGTTATAAAACCGAAATTTTTCTCAGATACTGCATTCTTCTCAGAGCAACATTTAAAGATTCTAGATAGCTCCCGATATCTTTAATTTTGGTAGTATTTTTAATCACAAGCGGTATTACTCCGATTGTTTGAGTGCCCTCTGTTTTATTGTTAATTGTTTCACAGACAAAGTACATTTGTGAATCTATTTCCAGCGGGTCCCCTTCAACCGGAACCCTGTCCACAGTAACTTCCGGAAGCTCATTCCGGTCGACTACGTTAAATGGTTTGATTTTTATTCGCATAAAGATTCTTTTTATCATCTGTTTATCACACAAATGTAGGTACTGAATTGACATATTAAAGACATGCATATCTTTAAAAAGAAAATTGAGTTCTTATCACGAAAATGAGGATCACGGAAGTATCCAAATCATGTCCAGACGGTGAACTGATACATGACAACAGACTGCTAATACTTTCAGTATTTTACATGACTATTATCTTTCCTGATCTTCTTATTGTCTGGTCTGAGCTTGTAACGGCTTCAACCTCCCAATTGTATATTCCCTTTGTAACCTTATTCTTTGATGAATCAGTGCCATCCCAGATCACTTCGTTTCCCTGACCGGAAAAAACTGTTGCGCCTGACAGGCTTTTTATAACGCATTTATAGGAACTGACGTTTCTGCTCTTTAGTCTGAAAACAGGATCTTTTGATTTCTGCCTGTATGACAGCGGGATATTAATGCCCAGGTTTTCAATTGCAATATCTGAGACTTTTTCTACTATCTTCTTCGACAGGGTATCTACAATAGCCTGCTTTACTGAAGGCTCCTTCTTAAGTTCATTAACCGGCTCATCAGCCTGCTCATTAACAACCGGCTTTCCTGACAACTGGTTATCAAATCTCTCGATCCTTGCCTTGGACTGTGGCATCAGGGTGACATATTCCTTTACCCAGTTGCTTAATTGCTGGCCCAGGTCGGGATTCATCAAGCTGAGTAATCCTATCGCTTTTGTTTGCTTTTCCGGATCAGCTGAGCTGATATCCTGATAAAACAATTCAAGATACTTCAGCTCCAGCTGTCTTTTGGAATCTTCAGCATCTTTTGCATTTTGAAATTCAATCAATTGCGTCTGCTGCTTCGAAATCTTATTTCCGGAGCTTGCCGTATAAAATGCAAGAAGACCCAGAAACGCCGGAACAATAAGTTTTTCAAGAACCAAAAAGAATTTATTCATAGAAGTAAAAGATTAAAGTAGAACTAATATGTAAATAATCTCTTTATATATATCGCCAGTATCTCCTGATGTTCGGATTTGTGCCTAAAGGTTTAAAAGTAGCAAATTCGCGTTATATAATCCGATTATTTCAGCTGATATCTTAGCTTATAAACAGGCTGTGGAGTTACCGTTCCCCAAAACGAGCTTTTGGAAAAACAAAAACAGAATTGTATATATTATTTTGATACTTTAGTAAATCAAATTATTAAAATGAAAACGCAAATTTTCCGTCAGCTGATACTCAGCATCATTCTGATAATTTTTTCAGTCTCATTGAAAGGAAACATAAAACTTCCCGGATTGATAAGCGATGGTATGGTCCTGCAGAGAGATACTAAAATAGTAATATGGGGTTGGGCCTCTCCCCGAGAGAAAGTGCTTCTAAAGTTCAACAATAAAACGACCAGTGCCATTACCGATGCCAAAGGTAACTGGAAGATTGTTTTGCAGCCCATGAAGGCTGGCGGACCATATAACATGGTGTTGAAAGGGAAGAATACTATAACAGTAAATAACATTTTAATAGGTGACGTCTGGTTCTGTTCGGGTCAGTCCAACATGGTTCTTAATATGGAGAGGGTAAATGAGAAATATCCTGAAGATATTGCCGGTGCAGATTTTCCGGAAATAAGGAATTTCTTCATACCCACAGCATCAGATGTGACATCTGTACATAATGATTTACCTCCCGGGAAATGGATATCAGCATCGCCTGAAAATGTCCTGGGATTTGGTGCTGTAACGTTTTTCTTTGCCAGGAACATTTATAAGCAATACAAAGTGCCGGTTGGAATAATAAATTCAAGTGTGGGTGGCACTCCGATTGAAGCCTGGATAAGTGAGGATGGTCTGAAAGAGTTTCCCCGGCTGATATCCAGAATTGATCAATTAAAAGATACTTCCTGGCTGAATCCGGTAATCAGGGCATCAAAAAGAAGATCTGAAACGGGTCAGATATCGCGGACAGATCCATGGTCAGTGGACAAAGGTACCAGCGGACCAGTAATGTGGTACGACAATAAATATATACCCGAAGGCTGGCATAAATTCTGGCTCCCGGGATATTGGGATGACCAGGGTGTAAAAGGTCTTGACGGGGTTGTCTGGTTCAGAAAAGAGATAAATCTGCCAGCTGGCATGGCCGGAAAACCAGCAAAATTATTTCTCGGAAGAATAGTAGATGCAGATAATGTATATGTTAACGGAGTTCTTTCAGGATCTGTAACATATCAGTATCCTCCCAGGAGATATAATCTGCCATCGGGATTATTGAAGCCCGGGAAAAATACAATAGTGGTCAGGGTGACGAACAATTCGGGGAAAGGCGGGTTTGTACCTGATAAACCTTACTGGCTTGTGGCCGGAAACGACAGCATCGATCTTCGAGGAGAATGGCTGTATAATGTTGGACAGGTATTCAGGCCTGTTGCTCAGGGACCGGGGGCACTGACACCGGTTTTATCAATGCAGAATGAACCAACGGGTCTTTATAATACAATGGTTGCACCTCTTATAAACTACAGGGTAAAAGGCATTTTAT
>DOTV01000155.1:0-6031 GCA_003520925.1 Bacteroidales bacterium
CTGGCGGAGGTACAACAAGGCTCGTTTCTCCCGGGTGGGTAATCTGGGGAAATGAACCTGACAAATTTGAGGCCGGCACACCTGCCATAATAAATGTTATTGCTTTTGCCAGGGCACTGCAACTGACAGAACATTACGGAAAAGATGCCTTCCTGAATCCGGTTGCAAAAAATCTGACTGCTGCTGAAATAATTTATAATGATGAACTGAAAGATTATTCAGGCAGAGAAATGCTGGATAAACTGAGGCAGACCCTTATTGGCAAGGGATCTAATGTGCCGACAGCAGAAGGAAACAAACCATTTCATAACCTCGACAATGCAGCCAGTACACCAACATTCATGCCGGTATGGAGCACCGTCTGCCAGACATGGCATCAGAAAAAAGAAACACACCAGGAGATCATTAATGAGGTAAAATCAATCTGTGCAGGAGTACTTGGAGCGCCAAAGGCTGAATACGATTTGATTTTTACTTCCAATACCACTGAAGCCATCAATCTTGCAGCTGAAAGCCTGGGCCGTGAATCAGGGCCGGAAATGGAACCTGTTGTGGTCAGCACAATCCTCGAACATACCTCCAACGATCTGCCCTGGCGGATGGTTCCCAATGTTTCAGTAATCAGGCTGTCGGTTGACAATGAAGGTATTATAGATTTGAATGAACTGGAGAAGATACTGGGTGAATACAATCAGAATAATCAACATGGAAAAAAACGGATCAGACTTATTGCAATCAGCGGTGCTTCGAATGTACTAGGTATCTGCAACGACCTTACAGAAATAGGAAGAATCGTCCACAGGTATGGTGCAGGATTATTCATTGACGGGGCTCAACTGGCCGCACACCGCAAGGTTGATATGGAAGGATGCGGAATTGATTATTTCGCAGCCTCTGCCCATAAAGTATACGCACCATTCGGTACCGGAGTACTGGCAGTCAGAAAGGGGCTACTTAAATTCAAGCCTTCGGAAATTGAGCGGATTAACACTTCGGGAGAGGAAAACGCTGTCGGTATTGCTGCGCTGGGTAAAGCACTTTTACTCTTACAAAGGATAGGGATGGATCTTATTAAAGAGGAAGAAAATGAATTGACAAAACGGGCCTTAATCGGTCTGTCAAATGTACCAGGTCTGACCATTTACGGGGTAAAAGACCCTGAATCACCACGATTCGCGCTAAAAGGAGGTGTTATTGCCTTTATTCTGAAGGGCAGAATGGCCCCGGCGGTAGCTAAGGAACTGGCCGAAAAAGCTGGCATTGGAGTCCGCACGGGTTGTCATTGTGCCCATATTCTTGTAAAGCATCTGGTAGGTGTTCCTCCTTCATTTGAGCGATTCCAGTGGCTGATAGCGAAATTATTCCCTGGCTTAAAGTTTCCGGGTATTATCAGGGTGAGCTTCGGAATCGAAAACACGACTGAAGATATTGATAAGTTGATCAATGCACTGGGTAAAATCGCCTGTAAATCCGGGACTTTGCCGAAAACAGATATAAAACGACAGATGGCAGAATTTATCACTTCTGCAGCTAAACGAGTATATGCTTAACCCTTGTTCTTAAGGAAACAGGACTAACCTTATCATTATTTAAGACCCATAAAAGCCTTACCGGATAATATAATTCCTACCTGGTTTCAGCCCCCATCAAATGAGGCTATGGTTTGCCCTCTTACAATTACCTTGAATCTGCCCCGGTTGACCATCACTTCTCCATCGCTGCCAAAGAAATGGATCCCAAAGCCCGTACTTTTATGGAGTAAAGGTACCCCATTTGGATAAATAAGCACTGCTTCATTATTGACCAGTTTTGATTTAGCTCAGATTAAAGGTAATCAAAACTGAGAAATCATTTGAAGTATTTAACAAAACCAGGGTCTTGGTAATAATGATTGAATGCTTTTACTTCCTTTCACTTAATCATATTAACCTGATCGGGGATTTTAGAAAATAAATCCAGAAATTTTACTGACTATTTATCTAAAATTATTATTTTAGAGTTGCAATATTAATTAAAATCCGAAAATATGAAGAAATTTATTTTTTTAGGGATCTTTAGTATTCTGATTTCCCCTGGTGCTTTGGCACAAGTCTCCGGACCCATAACTTTCGAAAAGAAAGGAATGAAAAAGGTTATTATGCAGGATAATAAAACTCTTAGTGCCAAACAACTCGCTTCAATTCTCAATGCTGATCAGGCATCAACAAGGGAATTTAAAGCTGCAAAGACAAACAGTCTTATCGGGGTGGCATCAATGGGTGTTGGAACTGTCTTCCTCGGAGCTGGATTGGTTTATACTTTAAAAGCTGCTCAGGCAACTAATGATGGCGATCTTTCCGGATCAACAGATTACTCAAATATGAGCGGGGCTGCCATGCTGGTAGGAGCCGGATTCTATCTGGCCAGCCTGCCTTTTATCATAATGTCAAATTCCCACATGAAGAAATCCATAAATCTGTATAATTCTTCGCACAAAACAAGTTCTATAGATAAAATTGATCTGAACATAGGTTTTTCAGGAAATGGAGCAATGATCCAGTTTAGGTTTTGAACTTTTTCAACAATTAGAATTAGATTGACCGGGATTGTTTCATGTGAATAAAACAATTGAAGATGAAAAAGTTGATTATTGTCCTTTTTATTCTATGTTCATCTCCTGTCATTTTTGGACAGGAACAGGTGCAGGAAGAGCCGAAGCCGATTAAATATCATGTAGGATTTGGTATAGGCATGGATTATGGAGGATTTGGAGGACGATTCACAGTTCTGCCAGCTGAAAGACTGGGAATTTTCGGTGCTCTGGGTTACAACCTGCTGGGATTAGGTTTTAATGCAGGTGCAAACTTCAGAATATCACCCCAGAAACAATTATGTCCATATATAGGAGCGATGTACGGGTATAATGCAGTAATCAAAGTTACCGGGGATGCAAACTTTGAACAGACTTATTACGGACCTTCCTTTAATTTTGGTCTGGAATTCTGGTCCTCTGTAAATCCGAGATTCTTTAATCTGGAACTTTTACTGCCAATAAGAACATCGGCTTATTATGATGACTACAAGTATCTTAAGAATGATCTGGGTGTTAAATTCGCAGCTCCAACAATTCCTGTCGGAATTACACTGGGTTATCATTTTGCATTCTGAATTTTGGTAACAACCGATAGTTTGCCTCCGGGTTTTTGAATTATTTGTTCAATTGCAGGTTCTTCTTATGTGGTTATTAATCATTAAAACAAAAACGGTATCAGCGGTTTCTGCTGATGTGCATGTTTTTGATTCCTGGATTAATCTATATTCAGACATGTCTTCATCAAGATCAAAAATTGATAAAGAATTATTTGCGGTTACCGCTAATGATCTGGATTTGTTGCTGTCATGGATTTAATAATTATCTTCCCTTACCTGCATAAATGCCTTAGGATGAAGACATACCGGGCAGGTTTCGAGAGCTTTTTCTGACTCGTAAACATATCCGCAGTT
Organism: Bacteroidales bacterium; assembly: GCA_003520925.1. Classification (GTDB taxonomy): domain Bacteria; phylum Bacteroidota; class Bacteroidia; order Bacteroidales; family VadinHA17; genus LD21. The sequence continues at coordinate 3,484 of DOTV01000155.1, forward strand.
AAGACATTTCCACCAAACTTTACCCTTTTTCATAAAAACCAAATCTTCGGATATATTAGTTAATAGTTTCATGAACCTGCGCTTGTGTTCAGCTTCAACTCTGGCAATCAGTTTAAAGACTGCAGAAATCTCGTTAAATCCTTCCTCTCTTGCCACCTCTGCAAAATGAGGATAAACATCGTTAGTCTCCTCATTTTCACCCTCAGCTGCAGCTTTAAGGTTTTCTTTTGTTGTACCTATTACTCCCGAAGGATAACCTGCGGTGATTTCAGTCATGCCTCCTTCCAGGAACTTAAAGAACCTTTTTGCATGCTCTTTTTCCTGGAGTGAGGTTTCCATGAAGATATTTGCAATTTGTTCATAGCCCTCTTTTCTTGCAACACTTGCGAAGAATTCATAGCGGTTACGGGCCTGCGATTCTCCGGCAAATGATTTCAGAAGATTCTGTTCTGTTTTTGTTCCCTTAAGTGATTTTGTCATAATAGATAAATTTAAAAAGCTTAATCTGTTTTTAACACCTTAAATTTACTACTCAAAAATGGGAATCATCATTTTTAAGATGGATTTTCATAATTACATTTCACTGCGAATCACTATTCAGAAAGAATGATATGTAATAGTTGGAATGATTCAGTCTTTTATATGTGGAAAAAACTGTCAAGCCGGTTTCCCTTTTTCAGCCGGTAATGGAAGAAGAAGAGTAGCAGCGCCACCGGAAGAACTGAGACAGCAACTATTAGCGACCATTGAAGATCCACAAAGCTGTTCCGGTAATTGTCAAATACAATTTCTGTTATAATGCAATATCCCGATAATGCAATAAGTGCTGATGCAATTATGTTAAGCCCTTTCAAATGGACAACCCTGTAGAGAACAATGACAAATCCTGCCGCAATAAATCCGGCGACAGTGACCGGGAGACCTACCGGGAAGAACCATTCCCTGCCGGTGGCAAGCAGGTCAATAAAAAAGAGAGCTGTCAGAATTGTCAGCATCTGTAAAATAATTATTGCAACAGTTCTTTTGTATAAAAACAGGTAAAGAGTAAGGATTACCCAGGCAGCAGTTATTGAGACGTCAGAGAAGAGAGACCAGTTCAGTCTTTTGCCTGTCAACAGTTCAAGGAGAGTACAAACCACGATTCCGGAAAAGGCTATTATTCCACTTAGTTCCCAGAGATACCTTCTGTTTTCCTTTTTTTCAAGTTGAATGACATCCGAAGGATAATTACCAGAAATTTGTTCCTGTTCTGATTTATACTCCGGATCGCTGCCGCAAAGAGGACATATCTTCAGTCCGTCATCCAGCTCCACGCCGCAATTTAAGCAAATAATCATACTCCGTGCTTTTAATTGTTATTCAAGATCTTAACATGAATTCCGGCATCCGATAGATGCCTGAAAATTTGCCGTTCAAGCTCTGTCGATTGTGTTATATTGCAGAAACAGATCCTTAGCTTATCTTTATATGAAAGCAGAGCACAGCCTGCCTTCACTTTTCTGTTGGGTGGAGTCGGGATGAGCTCGATAGAATCAACCATCTCCTCCATTTCTCCCGGAAGAGTCACCACTCCAAGATTGGTTACCATGCCTGTCCAGCGCTTTGACGCAAGCTTTCTGTAAATGGCAGCAGTGACTATTTTTTTTATGAACAAGGGCATTACCCTGACTATTAAAAGCTTCTCATAGCTTACATTAGATGACAGAAATCGTGATATCTGTTTGATATCGGTGCTTATCTGGAGCTGGTGATGAACTGATTTGAGTATTTCTTCAAATGTGTAAGTTCCCAGCCTCACGTCAATTTCCGGCAATACGAAAAGAGAAAAATTGCGCATTGTTCTGCTTGGATATTTGCTTCTCATGTTAACCGGCACTTCAATTCTCAGCACTTTTCGCCTCCTTTTCCTGCTTTTTTCCTCATGGGAATTAAAGATCTTCTGGAGTGAAAAGAGATATACAGAAACAAAATACCCGGTAAGTGACACCTTATGTTTACGGGATACTTCAAGGATCTCATCAATATTGATTTCAGCATGAATTACTCTCAATCTTGGCTTCTCATTAAGCCTGAAAGGAAGATGCCATGCCTTGACAAGCTTTGCCGGAGGGGGAAGTTTCTGAAAGAATTTTATATATCCGTCTTCGAACTCTTCCTCTGATACCGGTGTTCCGGGCAGGATTATTTCTCCGGGTGAACTGATATTTTTCCCGGTAATTGTCAGGTAAGTGTAAAGCAGCGATTTCAGGTATTCTAATGCACCTCCTCCATCAGTAAGAATATGGGTAAATTCAACTGAGATCCTGTTACTTTTAATTATTACCCTGTAGAGGGGTTCATTTTTTCTGTTAACGGCAAAAGCTGTGCAGGGGATCTTTTCATCAGTCTGTATGCGTGGCAGATGATCGATAAATTCAAGGAAATGCCAGAATATCCCGCTTCCCAGTGAAACGCTGAAATATGGGAATCTCTGCGAAGTAATTGTAACAGCTTCCCTGATTGCTGAATATCTTACAGGATCCTTCAGCGATGCCGTTACCCTGAATAC
>DOTV01000155.1:6367-7405 GCA_003520925.1 Bacteroidales bacterium
CTGGTTACATAATATCTGTAAAATTAACTACCTGGTATGTTTCTTAAAAAAAGACCATATGACTTCATTAGCATCAAAATCCCTGCTGGTTTTTCCAATGACCCATGCAGGCAGATACTGAACACCTCCCGGCCAGGTATGTCCCCCGCCATTTACAACATAAAGTATTACTTCTGTTCCTTCAATGCCATTAATGTAATTCTTCTTTGTTACTCTTGTTCCATCCTTGGGATCAATGTCAGGCTCATCAGACACGACAGGGGTGAGAGAACACCTGTTCCTGGTTACCCAGAATTCTATTGATTCATTTGCAGATAAAACCTTACCCAGGTTTATCTTCCGGATTCCATAAATATAACCTCCCTCAAATGGAACAAGCGGATCATCTGTATTATTAATAGCTAATACTGAAACGGGCCTGGAAGGTGAGCATTCAGGAAAAAGCAGGGCAGGGATATTTCCATCAACCGGAGCAATAGCAGTAATTTTATGAGATAATTCACAGGCCAGACGATATGACATTATGGCTCCGTTCGAAATACCTGTAGCATAGACCCTTTTAGGATCTATATTATATTCATTGATCATTGAATCGATCAATGCGGAAATAAATCCTACATCATCAATGTTTTCCCTGTGTGCACGGTCATTTGCCTCTTCATCCATTCTGCCGTCATTCCAGTTCTGCTCAATTCCATCGGGATAAACCATTATGAATCCATCCTGATCGGCCATTTTATTAAAACCCTTGTGGGTGAGTATAACCATACTGGCCCCGTATGCTCCCCTGCCATGCAATGCAATAACTAGCGGAAGCTGAACAGTCTTATCAAAAAATGCCGGAATGTGAATATTGAAAGTCCTTTTCAGGCTGTCGTGAATGAACGATGTCCTCAGATCCTTTCCTGAAAGCCCCGGAACAGAGATAAGATTTAATCCGGCAAATACTTTTACAAAAACAGGTAATCTTTTTTTTATGAATGTTTTAAAATTTTCCATTATATGATTATCGGCTTTTAACCGGGCATCAGCTTTTCA
>DOTV01000160.1 GCA_003520925.1 Bacteroidales bacterium
CCGGTAAAGATTACAAGCACGACAGGTTTGCCGGTGGCGACAAGTGATTTGAGAAGTTCCATCTGGGGTTCAGGAATATCGGGGAGCGATCGAGATGCACCTTCACCGTTCATATTTGCATTTTCACCCAGGGCTGCGATTACAATATCGGAGTTTCTTGCCAGATCAAGAGCCTCTTTCAAGAGATCTTCAGGTTCACGGTCGTGTATTTTAACGGCCTGCATACCCGGAATTATAAATCCCATCATTCCGTTCAGCTTTGTTTCAAGGAGGGAATCAGCTACCAGATCACTTCCTTTGGCATAAGTTACAGTTCCATTGGTGCCGAGGACTGTCCTTAATCCCTGATAAAGCGAAACCGACTGGCTTGCTTTTCCGGTAAGGGACCAGCATCCCGGCATATCGCTTGCAGCGTCACCCATAGGTCCGATAACAGCTATCCGGCCGCTTTTCTTCAGGGGGAGCAGATTATTTTCATTCTTAAGAAGAACCTGGCATTCATTGGCAACCTCACGGGATATTGCACGGTTCCCGTCGCTGAACAACTCTTTTGATGAACGCTCCTCATTGCAGTATTTATATGGATCCTTAAATAGACCCAGTCTGTACTTGGCTTCCAGGATTCTCCTGCAAGCCTTGTCGATCTGTGCCTGTGTTATCTTTCCGGCCGACAATGATTTTTTCAGGGTTGAGATAAATCCTTCACTTACCATGTCCATATCTATTCCGGCATCAAGTGCTCTGGCGCTTACAGTCTGAAGGTCGCCGATCCCGTGGTTTATCATCTCAGGTATTCCTGTGTAATCAGTGACTATAAATCCTTTGAATCCCCATTGTTTACGCAGGATATCATCGAGCAGGTATTTATTTGCAGTGGCAGGAATACCTTCAAATTCGTTGAAGGAGGCCATGTAGCTTCCGGCACCCTGCATGCAAGCCGCTTTATATGGAAGCATAAATTCATTCATCATGCGCTGGCGGCTCATATCCACGGTATTATAGTCACGCCCGGCTTCAGCTGCACCATAAAGTGCATAATGCTTGACGCAGGCCATAACAGTGTTTTCAACTGAAAAATCGTTCCCTTTCCCCTGATATCCTCTGACGAGCGCTTTTGCAATCTCGCCTCCGAGGTAAGGATCCTCACCTGAACCTTCGGCTATTCTTCCCCACCTGGCATCGCGGCAGATATCGACCATAGGACTGAAAACCCAGTTTATCCCGTCGATGCTGGCCTCGATGGCAGCAGTTCTCGCTTCACGCTCTATAAGTTCCATATTCCATGATGTCGACAGCGCCAAAGGTATCGGGAAGGTGGTCTCATAACCATGGATCACGTCGAGTCCGAACAGCAATGGGATATGCAGCCTGCTTTTTTCAACAGCGATCTGCTGCTTTTCTCGGATCAGTTTTGCCCCTTTCATTCCAAACAGTCCGCCAATCTCCCCTTTAGCTATACGCTGCTCCATTGGACTCAATCCGCCCTCCTTCTTTTCTCCAGCAACAAAACTGCTTGATACAGGAAGATTCAACTGTCCTATTTTCTCTTCCAGAGTCATCTGTGACATCAGTTTATCGATGAATGATGTCATCTGTTTGTCAACCTGTGCATTCATCTGAAGGAATGCAAAAAAGAGAAATGCAATAAAAAGGTACCTCTTGCTCATATTTACAGAATTTTGGTTAAGTAAATTTAATCAAATTATTCCATGATAAATTTACCTCAAAAATGCCCCTGTTTTTATAAACAGAATACGGTACCCTGAAACTATTTCATACCAAAAATGAAAGGAAAGGAGAAAACAACAATGACTATCCATATCAAATAAACCGGCAGGAATTTTGAGACTGTTATCCCGACTGTCCTGAAATCTTTTCTTCCAAAGTTGATTCTGAAGAGGTCTTTCGTAATAAGTATCAGATTGATAAGCACAAGAATATTCGAAATCAGCACTGCCAGCCTGTTGGGAGTCAGCCCGTATTCCCCGAGCCTGTAGAAAATAGCTGACAGTGCGATCAGATCAACTACAATTGTAATTACCGACAATACAAGCAGGACAATTGCATTGAATTTCTTATTCCGGATCACAGAAGTTTCGGAAACGGAAAAAATAACTATTCCCATGACACCAAGGAGCATAGCATTGAATATGAGAAGGAAATCCCTGTCATTGTAAGGATCTTTTCCAGCAGCCAGAATCGTGACAAGGAATATCACCAGCGTAACAAGGACAAGCGGGCTGAAAATTGTTGCCAGCAAAGGGGCTGTTTTACTTACAAGTGCAGGGAATTTTTCATAGATAAAAGCTGCTACTACAGGTGCAGCAGCAGCGCCGCTGATAACAATATATTCCGAGTAGAACTTACCGATATTCAGGCCAATTGAATCAAACAGGCCAATAGTTATTGCTGTCAGAAGGCCGCCGGCTATTGCAATAAGACCATAGATAATTACCAGATCCCCGTTAAACCTTATGTAACCGATCCTTTTATTCAGATCATTATAATCATAACCTGTAAATACAACTCCGTAGATAAACCACATCAGGACGGGGAGATGAATATATGCAAGATTTACGGAATCAGAAGCAGTACCCGACGGAAGAAGGTTTATGTAAATAGCAGGGATCAGGAACACTACCGCAGTCAGAATTAATTTGCCTGGTTCATATACTTTTCTAATCCAAAGTGTATAAAGGGTGAGACCTGAAAATACGATCAAAGCGGCATTTTTCATATAAAAGATCTCATCCCCGTACGGGAGACTAAAAAAAGCAGGTATCTTGATCAGGAAGGCTACGATAAAACATACAGCAGCGACTGTGATTATTTCTGCCAGTGAAAACTCCTTCATAATATCAGGCTTATTGTCATAATCAAGCCTGGC
>DOTV01000016.1:0-7729 GCA_003520925.1 Bacteroidales bacterium
TGCTAACTGACAGGTTTGGGATTACATCTTGCGAAAAAATCGTGGTTTTCGCGCCAGGCTCTTCATCAGAAGAGCAACCCACGAGGCGGTCCTCACAGCGGAGGGCTGCAACCTCATTATTGTTAGCGTTCATGTTTGTCGATGAAAGATTTCATCAATTGCTTTTTCTTGTTTTAACAGTTTTAGTTATAATTAAATTGGGCCAAAAATATATATTCCATAAATACAATGTACAATTCGACCTATATAAATATTAACACGAAATTTGATTTATTAACAATGCATATTCCAGCCACAGAGCACCAATTATGTAAATATTTGTTTATCATTGTCTTATATCGTAATGGCATATACAACAAACCAGAAAACAGACCTGCATTTTCCGGGCGGGTTTCTTTTCTGATTCCTGTTATTTTTCTTATCAAATTCTTCATTAAAACTTTAAAAGCTTCCTTTAATTTTTTTAAGAATCTCTGCAAACAATTATTATGCCAGAACTTCAAATGTCACAAATATTTGTAATGTTTGCATTTTTAGAACTTATTCTTAAAAAAGACATGCTTTATAACGCATTAATGTTGATTTAATTATTTCATTATAAAAAAAACTTTAAACCCGTCAATTGAAGGCTTCAGCAAATACAAAAATCAAATCATTATTCAGGGACATTAAGGAAGCTATTTCCGGAACTGAACAGGATTTTACCGAGGTAAAACTAAGTAAGGCAATTCTATTGCTGTCAATTCCGGCTGTTCTCGAAATGATAATGGAATCAATATTTGTTGTTGTTGACATCTTTTTTGTTTCCAAACTGGGAGCCGATGCTGTCGCGACTGTCGGCATCACCGAGTCGCTTGTTACAATAGTCTATGCTGTTTCACTCGGACTCGCCACTGCGACAACATCCATGGTCTCAAGAAGGATAGGTGAAAAAAATCCGGGAAAGGCTTCTGAGACTGCAATCCAGGCTATTCTGACAGGAATAATTGTCTCTATCATTATTGGTATCCCGGGATCAATTTATTCGGGAAAGTTACTCGAATTAATGGGAGCTTCTGACATAATCAGGGAACAGCTATCAGGGTACACGAAGATTATGCTTGGCGGGAATGTGGTAATAATGCTTCTTTTCATTATTAACGCGGTATTCAGAAGCGCTGGCGATGCTGCAATTGCAATGAGAGTTCTATGGGTAGGGAATATTATAAATATTATTCTTGACCCATGTCTGATATTCGGACTGGGACCATTTCCTGAATTAGGAGTTACAGGCGCTGCAGTCGCGACAACTACCGGAAGAGGAATTGCCGTACTTTACCAGTTCTGGCTGCTGTTTTTTGGAAAGAAACGCATACAGCTATCAATGAAGCACTTAGGCATTAATTTTAGAATTATATCGAAACTGATAAGGTTATCTCTCGGAAGTACAGGTCAGAATCTGATCGGCACAATCAGCTGGATTGCACTCGTCAGGATAATATCAGTTTTTGGCAGTGAAATTGTTGCAGGCTATACTATTGCTATCAGGATAGTAAGTTTCGTCCTCCTGCCTTCATGGGGAATCAGCAATGCAGCTTCAACACTGGTAGGCCAGAACCTCGGGGCGAAAAAGCCTGACAGGGCTGAAAGAGCAGTAATGGTTACAGGATATGTAAATATGATACTTTTGGGGATTGTTGGATTAATACTGGTAATAATCCCTGGTTACTTCATCAATCTGTTCATTGACGATCCTGCAGTTCTGACTTCAGGAACTGAATGCCTGAGGATCATCAGCATCGGATTTATTGCGTACGGGTTTGGCATGGTCCTGGTTAATTCCTTCAATGGTGCCGGTGACACAACTACCCCACTGAAGATTAACATATTTGCATTCTGGTTGATTGAAATCCCTCTCGCATGGATCCTTGCAATAAGATTTGGGATGAATCAGCAGGGTGTATTTACAGCAATAGTGATTGCAGAATCATTAATGACACTGACCTCATGGCTGGTATTCAGAAGAGGTAAGTGGAAGCTAAAGGAAGTCTAAAATCAAAATTCTTTCAATTGTCATCATAATCTGTAATATCTCCGGAACGTAATCTTTTTGTCTGCCCCCGCTTCTTTTTCTCCTCAAGACGTTCGGTCTTCGATTTTTTTGAAGGGGATGTTGGTTTCCTTTCAGACTTTACAGCCAGTCCGTCGGAGATTATGACAAGCAGTTTTTCGAGAGCTTTCTTTCTGTTTCCAAGCTGAGTCCTTTCTGATTGTGATTTTACGACAATTTCTCCAGATGTATTTATCTTGTTTTTCAGATTCATACAGATCATATCCTTTTCAGGAACAGAGAGTCCTGATGAAAGCTTGACATTGAAATGGATCTCAACTTTCGTATTTACCTTGTTTACATTCTGTCCTCCCGGTCCGCTGCTTCTTGAGGTAAAGACCTGGAACTCGCTTTCGGGAATTCTTTTTAATAGTTCTTCAGGTGTCATTCATTTTATAATTAATATTGGAATGAAGGTTGCAGATCGCGGGTTAACTCACTTTAAATGAAGAATAATGCAACCCCTGCAACACTTATAAATGCACCGGCAACTTCTGCAAATGTTACTTTCTGTTTGTACAGAACTACAGCTGGAAGAATAATCAGAACAGGAACCAGGGCCATAATTGTTGAAGCAATCCCGGCTTCAGTATTTTTTATTGCAACTAGTGAAAAGGAGACCCCGAGAAAAGGGCCAAAAAAGGCACCTGTAGTAGTCTGAATCATTGCAGGTCTGTTTAAAACAGAGGAAGTAACTGCATTCCACCTTTTCAAAACTGTTACAAGGAAGGTAAAGCCAATAATTCCGGCAAGTATTCTTATCTGTGTGGCAGCAAACGGGTCATAGTCCCTCATTCCCAGTTTACTGAGTATAAGTCCCAGTGCCTGTCCGACGGCCCCTCCGAAGGCATAGATTATACCTCTGGGGGATAGTTTTAATGAAAGTCTGTCGCCATTCCCATTTCTGCTGAAAATTGCTATTGCTATTCCCGTGAATGCAAGGGCCATACCAAGAAAGTTAAACATTGTCAGCCTCTCCCCAAGAATAATAAACCCGAAGAATGCAGTCAAAGGAGGCACAAGAGTCATGATCAGCATTGCAAACCTCGACCCTATAAGAGTATATGACTTAAAAAGAAAGAGATCACCAAAGACGAAGCCTACGAGCCCCGACAGTATAAGCCAAAACCAGTTTAATGATCCGGCATCAGCTGGGAATATCATTCCGCGGTATATAAGGGTAAAGATGCTCAGAAAGACAAAGCCAATAACCAGCCTCAGAATATTGACTGAAACTGAGCCAATCTTATTACTGGCTGATTCAAATGATAAAGAGGTTATTGTCCAGAAGCATGCAGTAAGCAGTGCTGCAAACTCACCTGAATGATACTCAAAAAAGCTCATAATTGAAGATCACAAAGAGAGGCTAAAGCTAAAAAAAGTTCCGGTAAACGTATCAGCTTTCTATTGTGGTATTTCAAATATATATTCGCCGGATCCTGAATCGATCATTACATTTTCTCCCTGAACCCTGATATTTGATAGATTCAGATCAGCAGAAAGCGGTTTACCTCCTATGGTCACCTTTTCAGCAGAATTTACAGGCAGGCAGATTGTTGCTTTTGCATTTGCAGGAACCATAACCATTACTGACACCTTGCCATCTTTCTTTTCCCAGCCTGAAACAATTTTACCGTACGGACTTTCAAATGAGGCTCTGGACATGTTCATCTTTCCTGAAATATGAGGCTGGATTAGGAGGTTCCTGTAGCCCGGAGTTTTAGTCTCTATGCCTGCCGAAACCCTGTACATCCAGTCTCCAATGGCACCATAGGCATAATGGTTGAATGAATTCATTCCCGGATCCTGGAAAGTACTGTCGGTCTTCTGTCCGTCCCACCGCTCCCAGATTGTTGTGGCACCCATTTTTACAGGGTACAGCCATGAAGGATATGTTTCCTGCAGAAGCAGATCATAAGCTACGTCAGTATAACCATTCTGCGTAAGTACATGACAAAGGAAGGGAGTCCCCAGGAATCCTGTTGAAAGATGATTCCTTCTGCTTTTAATATCATCAACAAGGAACTTTGCTGCATCAGGCCGTAATTCATCAGGAAGCAGGTTAAACATCAGAGCAAGGACGTAAGACGTCTGGGAGTTGGTTCCAACCCTGCCGGCCGGAGTGACATATTCTTTAATAAACACGTTCCTGATCTTGTTATAAAGTTCAGAATATGCTTTTTCATCATCGGTTTTACCCAGTTCCTTTGCTGTCTTTGAAAGCAGATCGGCAGAATATGCAAAAAAAGCTGTGGAGATAAAATCGTGCTCAGTATATCCGTCAGGTTCTGTGTGGTTGTTCACCGGCGGATGGTAGAACAGCCAGTCGCCATATTTGCTGCCACCCTTCCATATATAAGTATCACCTGCCTTTTTCCTGATATATTCAACCCATGCCTTCATGCTGGGATACTGATTTTCAAGAAATTGCTTATCGCCGTATACCTGGTACATTGTCCAGGGAACGATAACTGCAACATCTCCCCATCCTGCTGATGGAGCAGCTGTCTTAGCATCCTGTTTGTTCAGGACATCAGGAATTACATCAGGTACTGCACCGTCCTGTTTCTGATCAAGGGCAACGTCTTTCAGCCATTTTGTAAAAAATGCGGCAACATCAAAATTGAAAGCTGCTGTTCTACTGAAGGCCTGGGCATCACCGGTCCATCCCAGACGTTCATCTCTTTGCGGGCAGTCGGTGGGTACGTCAACAAAATTGCCTTTCTGTCCCCACTGAATATTATGCTGAAGCTGGTTAAGCAGAGGACTTGAACTTTCATATGTTCCGGTAACAGGCATGTCGGAATGGACTACCACGCCTGTTAAATTATCGGTTGTGAGGTTACCGGGGAACCCTTCAATCTCCAGATAACGAAATCCCATAAATGTAAACCTTGGTTCATATACTTCTTCTCCGCTGCCGGACAGTGTGTAGTTCAGCTGGCATTTTGCTACACGCAGGTTTGCAGTATAGAATTCTCCAAATTTATCAAGAACCTCGGCATGACGGACACTTACAACCGTTCCCTTATTTCCACTTACCTTCAGCCTGATCCATCCAACCATATTCTGTCCCATATCAACAAGCAGGCTTCCCTTTGGAGAACGGAAAACTCTGACAGGCTTGATCTCCTGGATCTTCTTTATCATTGCACCCTCTGATGCTATCAGATTGTTTTTGTAATTTCCTATTCTCACTTTTCCCCATTTTGAATCATCATAAGCAGGAAGATTCCACCCTGTAAGCCTTTTTGTTGCATCGTAGGTTTCACCATTATAAATATCATTCATTCTTATAGCGCCATTATTATTGCTTTTCCAGGATTCATCAGTCACGATAAGCGATTCTGTTCCATCGGTGAATGTTAACTTTAATTGCATCAGAAGTCCAAGCCTCCTGCCATAGATAGCCCAGTTATTACCCCAGGCAAGTGTACCGCGATACCATCCATCGCCAAGTACTGCCCCGACAGCATTGTTTCCTTTAATGATCTGATCTGTAACATCATACACCTGATACTGAAGTCTTTTTCCATACGATGTCCATCCCGGCGTAAGCACCTGATCACCTACCTTTTTGCCATTTAAATGGAGCTCATAGAAACCATGTGATGTAACATAAACAACTGCTCTGACAATGCTTTTCTCAACTGAAAACTCCTTACGGAAATGAGGTGAAGGTGAATAACGGTCAGTGTCGCTTTCCATTTCTATCCATTTGGCTTTCCAGTTATCGTTCGACAGCAACCCGGTTTCCCAGTAAGCTGTCTCGCTCCATTTTGAAGCTCTTCCCTTGTTATCCCAAACCTTAACCTGCCAGTAATATCTCTGTCCCGGACGTAGATCAGGTCCTTTATAATTTACCAGGACGGATTCATCAGAAGCCACCCTCTCTGATTGCCAAATAGTTTTACCTGCTGAAAACTTAGGATCAACAGCCACTCTTAAAGAATAGGCAGTCTGCATAATATTGTTGCCAGTGCCTTTCAGTTTCCATGAAAATCTGGGCTTTAAAACATCGGTTCCAACGGGATTAATCTTATGTCCGACTGTCAGGTCATAAGTTGACAGATCCTGCGAAAATGAGAGTACCGGGATGAATAAAAGACAGAGTAAAAATCTTAATGACTTCATAATATGTAGTTTAGGTTGTGAGATTCAAGTTTTGAAATTTATCTATTTTTATCGGATTTGAGAAAGGTAAAATGACTATTTTTATACTCTTTATAAATTATTATCCGAAACTAACGAAACTTTAAATGAATCCGATTGCGGGAATTCTTTTGATCGCACTGGGCAGCATTGGTGCCGCAAGCTTTTATGTTCCACTAAAGAAAGTAAAGGAATGGGCCTGGGAATCTTCCTGGATTGTACAGGGAGTTGCGGCATGGCTGATAGCACCCTGGGTATTTGCCCTGATATTTGTACCTCATGGTGAACTGACTGCTATCCTGAAAGAGGCACCATCGAATGCCAAGCTTATGGCAATGTTTTTCGGTGTTTTGTGGGGATTCGGCGGACTTACATTCGGATTGAGCATGCGTTACCTTGGAGTTGCACTCGGACAAAGTATTGCCCTTGGATTATGTGCTGCATTTGGTACTATCATACCTGCAATTATCGGTGGACAGAATCTTTTTGCTTCAAGAGCAGGCATACTGACGCTCATCGGTGTTGCAATAACAGTTGCAGGCATTTCAATAATCGGATATGCCGGAGCATTGAAGAGCAGGGAGATGAGCGAAGAAGAGAAGAGAGCCTCGGTCAAGGAATTCGCTTTGAAGAAAGGTATCCTGATCGCTATATTTGCCGGAGTTATGAGTGCTTGTTTCAATTTTGGCTTTGAAGCCGGAAAGCCAATTGAAGAGGTCGCCCTGGCCCATGGTACGAATCCTCTGTTCCAGAAAAACCCTACATTGATATTTATCCTCCTGGGAGGTTTTCTGACAAATCTATTCTATTGCGGATACCTTAACATAAAAAATAAAACATACAGGGATTATCTTTCATCATCAGGAAATGTACTTCTTAATAATCTGGCCTTTACATTCCTGGCAGGGTTCCTGTGGTTTCTACAGTTCCATTTCTTTGGCATGGGAGTCAGCAAATTACCCGAAGGAATGGCTGTTTTCGGATGGAGCATACTGATGGCGCTTAATATCGCAATCAGCAATATATGGGGAATTGTTCTCAATGAATGGAAAGGAGTCAAATCAAAAACAATATTCGTTCTGATTATTGGTATCATTGTACTTATTCTTTCAACGTTTGTCGTTAAATTAAGTTAATCTGTTGATTATGAAAAGATTTGGTTTTAAGATGAAATTATTTCCCGGATTCAGGGAGGAGTACATTAAACGGCATAGCCAGATCTGGCCTGAGCTGGTCACCTTGTTAAAAAATGAGGGAATTGGTAACTACTCAATTTTTTATGATGAAGAGACAAATTACCTTTTCGCTTATCAGGAGCAATCCGGGTTAGCATCATCCCAGGATCTTGGAACAACAGAAGTCGTAAAAAAATGGTGGAAGTATATGGCCGATATTATGGAAACTAATCCTGATAATTCACCTGTAACAGTACCGCTTGAACAGGTGTTTTTTTTGGAATAGAAAGTAGAAATAGGGATATAAAGAAAT
>DOTV01000016.1:8022-14892 GCA_003520925.1 Bacteroidales bacterium
CAGAAGTATTTAATATCATCATAATAAAATTACTGAAATGGATAAAGAGCTCATTAAGAAATCATATCAGCTTGCTAAAGAGCAGTATGCAGAAATAGGAGTTGACACTGAAAAAGTCCTGAAGCAGATGGATGATGTTGTAATAAGCCTTCACTGCTGGCAGACCGATGATGTGGGAGGATTTGAAAAAGAGGGGGCTGAGCTGGGCGGCGGGGGGATCCAGGCTACCGGTAATTTTCCGGGAAAATCAAAATCACTTGCTCAGATGCGGGATGATCTCGATAAAGTATTATCACTGCTTCCCGGAAAACAGAGGCTGAGTCTTCATGCTATTTATGGTGAGTTTGGGGGGAAGAAGGTCGATCGTGATCAGATTGAGGCAAAACACTTCCAGGGCTGGATCGATTGGGCAAAAAAGAGGAAAATAGGACTGGATTTCAATTGCACATGCTTTTCCCACCCTTTAGCTGATGATGGCTTTACCCTCTCAAGTAAAAATCCGAAGATCAGAAAATTCTGGGTTGAACATACAAAGAGATGCCGCGCTATCGCAGCTGAAATGGGAAAACAGCTCGGCACTCCTTCAGTTCATAATATCTGGATACCTGACGGTTCAAAAGACACACCAGTCGACAGGATGGGACTTCGCAAACTCCTGAAGAAGTCTCTGGATGAGATTTTTACGGTTAAGTATCCAAAGAAATATCTGAAGGATTCCATCGAAAGCAAACTTTTTGGGATCGGATCCGAATCGATGGTTGTTGGATCACATGATTTCTACCTCGGATACGCTGTTCAGAATAACACAATGATCACACTTGATAACGGTCATTTCCATCCGACTGAGCAGGTTGGAGACAAGATTTCCTCAATACTTCTTTATATTGATGAACTGCTGTTACATCTTACAAGAGGAGTAAGATGGGACAGCGATCATGTGTTAACTTTTAATGATGAATTGTTACTCATAACACAGGAAATTATACGGGCCAAAGCTCTTGCCAGAATAAATATCGGTCTCGATTTCTTCGATGCAAGCCTTAACAGGATTGGTGCTTATGTAATAGGTACACGGTCGGCCCAGATGGCTTTCATGTATGCCATGCTTGAACCATACCAGACACTCCTGAAGTTTGAAGAGGAGGGAAGGACCTTTGAACGGTTATCCTTTCTGGAACTTATGAAATCAAAGCCATTCGGAGCTGTATGGGATTACTACTGCCTCCGGAACAAAGTTCCTGCTGGTCAGGATTATATCGAAGAGATAATGAATTATGAAAAGGCAGTATTGCTGAAGAGATAGTTACAATATGAGATCTGTTAATGACAAAGCAGGGGAATTAGTTATATGAAGGAGAAGGTTATAGCAGTATTCGATGTCGGGAAAACCAACAAAAAGCTGCTTCTGTTTGATTATAATTTCAAGCTTGTATTTGAGCAGGAGATCAGAATTGCAGAGAAGCTCGATGATGACGGGTTCGAATGTGATAATATTGAGGTGATAGAGAATTGGATAAGGGAATCAATAAACAAGCTTGTTCATTCCGAGAAATATGACCTTACCGCTCTGAATTTCGCCACTTATGGTGCTACGATCGTCTATCTTGATGCAAATGGTAAAAGGTTGACTCCTGTTTACAATTACCTTAAACCAATTGATGAAAAAATACCAGAGAGGCTTTACAGAAGGTATGGCGGGCAGGATGAATTTTGCAGGAGAACTGCTTCTCCGGCACTGGGTATGCTTAACTCGGGAATACAGATTCTATGGCTCAGGAGCACCAAACCTGAGGTGTTTTCCAAAGTAAAATATATACTTCATTTTCCTCAATATCTCTCATACCTTATCTCAGGAAAAATCTGTTCTGAACACACTTCAATAGGATGTCATACAGGGCTCTGGGATTTTGACAACATGAAGTACCATCCATGGGTAGCCGATAATGAATTGGATCTCCCCGAACCTGTCCCGGTAGGTACATTCACAGAAGTCGTCATTGATGGTAAAAGGATTAAAGCCGGGATTGGAATACACGACAGTTCATCGTCGCTTGCTCCTTACTTTACAGCCAGCAAAGGGAAATTCCTCCTGATTTCATCGGGAACATGGTGCATTAACATGAATCCTTTCAATAACGAAAAACTTTCGGTGGAACAGCTCGACAACGACTGCCTGTGCTATATGAGCATTGCACGTCAGCCAGTCAAATCATCCAGACTGTTCCTTGGCAATCTGCATGAAAGAGGCGTAAAAATGCTTACCGATCATTTCAGGATGACCGGAGATTTCTTCAGAAATGTAAAGTTTGATCAGGATCTTATAAATATGCTGAAGACCAGGTATAGCGGCGATAAAAGAGCATTTTTTAACAGTGGACCGGAATCGAGGGAATTCAAGGAGCGTATAGATCTCTTTGATTTTAAATCGTTCGATGAAGGTTACCACCAGCTTATGTGCGAGCTGAGTGATCTTACCTCTGAAGCTATCAGGCTTATCCTTCCGGAAAACGACGACATTGAGAATTTCTACATAACAGGCGGTTTTGCTAAAAACAAAATTTTCCTGAAACTTATTGCCGCGTCATTCCCTTCAAAAAAAGTATATACATCTGTAATAAACAACGCTACTGCACTGGGAGCGGCTCTGGTTATCTATCAATCCCTTAGTGATAAGCAGCCTGAACTGAACCTTGGACTGACCGGATATAAGGCTTAGATTAACAAATCCGATCAGAAGAGCCGACCTGTAAAAATATCTTTACCGTTGATTTTGATAGGGTCAGGAGGGAGCAGGAGGGTCATCCTGTAGTAGTATTATCATCCACGATTTAAGCAATTTAGAGACCATCAGTTACGTTGAAGTAAGAAATCAATTATTTTTGAGGGCAGAAAAAGCCGTAGGTGTAAAGATTAAATCCTGAAAAATGAAAACCAGATACATTCTAATCCTGACTCTGATGATAAGTCTGAGTGTTGCATTGAATGCCCAGCAGAAAGAAAGTGAGAAAAAGATTAAGAGCATAATTGTCACACAGGAAAAATACGATATGCTGGTGGCGCGAAAATACAAAGATACCGAGCAGTATTTTGATTCAAAAGGTAACCTCATTGAAGATATTACCTACAAGCAGGGAAAGATCGACAAGCACTTCAAATATCAGTACGATGCGGATAACAATAAAACAAAAGAGGAAGAATTTGATCCGTCAGGCAGGCTTATCGAATTTTCGGAATACAAATATGAAAATGGACTCAGGAGTGAGAAACTTGTATATGATTCAAACAAGAAATTGAAATCAAAAAAGACATACGTGTACACAACATATTAAATGGAAGTTATTTCTGAAATATTGAAAATTCTTGATTCATTCAATTCCGTCAGGCTCGGTGAGATGGATAATGTTAAGCTTATGGACAGGAATGACACCAAATATCTTTTGCCGGCTAACCGTATCCCTGACTTGCTTCTACTTATGCAGAAAAGATACAGGGTGCTTGAGATCAATAATATAAGAATTTCATCTTATGATACATTATATCTTGATACACCCGACTTCACCTTGTTCAATCAGCATGTTACAGGCAGACCAGGTCGTGTAAAAGTAAGGTACAGGAGTTATAAATCAACAGGAAATACTTTTCTGGAAATAAAGAAAAAAACAAAGAAGGACAGGACTGTTAAATGGCGGATGGAAAACTCTTCTTCAGGCAGTTCTTTTGATGAAAATACAATCGGATTTGTCAACTCGCATATAAAATTTAATTGTAATGACTTAAAACCAGTTCTTTCAAACAGCTTTAAAAGAATGACATTTGTAGGTTTTGATACACCTGAGCGCATCACAATCGATCTGGATCTCTCTTTTTCTTCAATTTCGGGAAATAATAGGATCGGACTCCCACTTATTTCAGTTGTTGAGCTTAAGAGTGAAGGACCTGCATCCCGCTCACCATTTTCCGGAATTATCAAACAATTCTCAAGTTATCCAACGGGGTTCAGCAAGTATTGCATTGGCTGCGTGATGCTTTACGACCTTCCCCTTAAAAACAGCCTCAAACCAAACATTTTATTAATAAACCGGATCGAAAATGAATACAATGGATATCTTAGTGCCTGAAGCAGTGAACATTGCAGGGATTCACATTATTGATCTCCCGGGCTTCCTCGAGTTTGTCCTGCGATTTCTTCTTAACATCTCAGTAATCATGATACTTGTGAGATGGCTTTACTATTCAAAAACCAGGCGAAAAGACTATCTCTTTACATACATACTTATTTCAAGCATTGTTTTTCTTCTTTGCTTTCTTCTCGAGAGCGTCAAGCTCCAGATTGGATTTGCCCTTGGCATGTTTGCCATTTTCGGAATTATCCGTTACCGCACCGATGCCCTGCCAATAAAAGAAATGACATATCTTTTCCTTATAATAGGAGTCTCCGTAATAAATGCACTGACAAATACCGAGACAAGTCTGGTTGATCTACTTTTTTCAAATATCGTTATCATTTTCATTACCTACGGACTTGAAAAACTCTGGCTTATTAAACATGAGTCTTCAAAACTCATCATCTACGAAAAGATCAACCTGATTAAGGAGGATAAGCATGATGAGCTGCTGAAGGATCTCCAGGAAAGAACAGGAATTAAAAAAATTAACAGGGTTGAAGTGGGGAAGATAAATTTCCTGCGCGACATATGTGATCTTACGATTTACTATTATAGCGATGGCATCAACCAGGGTCAGGTAACAAATAACAATTCAAAGAATGATGACGATGATGACTAAGAGACTTGTTCTTCTGTTTCTATTAATTTACACCTCTTCAATCTCTTTTTCCCAGGACGATTTCGGAATCTGGTACAGTGTAGCGGCTGAAAAAAAGCTTGTAAAAAACCTTGGGCTCGATCTGGATGCGAACGTGAGGACGTTTAATAATGCTTCAAAGATTGAAGAGGCATTTTTTGATCTGGGACTCTCATTTAAACTGAACAAGTATTTATCGGCTGGAGTATCTTACCGGTTTACCGAATTCAAAGAAAACGATGACCTGTTTCATCCAAGACATAAATGGTTTGCGGATATCAGAGGGAAATTACCGCTGGGTGATTTTGATCTGACGGCGAGGTTCAGGTTCCAGCAACGGTACAAAACCTACTTTGAGGATGAAAATGATAAAGAGTCGAAAGAAGTCGGACGGATAAAGCTTAAAATGAGTTACAATATTCCATCGTTCCCTGTAAATCCTTATATATCAACTGAGTTGTTCTTTCCGATGTTTGGTCAGTCAGAAAGAATTGTTGAAAAAAACAGGTTTATGGCCGGGATCGGGTACAATATTTCTAAAAAGAATTCATTAGAGCTTGAGTACATGTTCCAGCGTGATTATTTCCCGCATATCTCAGATATTAATGTTGTTTCAGTGGGTTATAATTTTAAATTCTAAAACCTGCCAGCAGTTGAATATGAGAATATGATTTTCTATTTTTAGTGCGCCAAATTTTAAAAATAGAATCGGAATCATGAAAATCATAAAATATTTTACAGCTGCTTTTATTTTTTCTCTGTTTTTTTCTTCCCTTGCTTACGGACAACTGTTACATGAGCGCCAGTGGCCTGGTTACAGGGGATATATGGCTTCAGGAGTGCTCGAAAATGCAAATCTTCCTGACTCATTTGATTTTGAGAAATCCGTTAATATAAAATGGAAGACAGAAATCCCGGGAATGGGTTTATCCAGCCCGGTCATCTGGGGAAACAGGTTATTTATCACCACCGCAGTAAGTGAGCAGGACAAAGCAGGTTATAAACCCGGCCTTTATGGTGATGTTACTCCCGTAAATGATACATCAGCCCATAAGTGGAAAGTCTATTGCATAAATAAAGCCAACGGTAAAATAATCTGGGAAAGGACCTCTTATGAGGGAGTCCCAAAGATCAAACGCCATCCCAAATCAACTCACGCAAACACAACTGTTGCAACCGATGGTAAATATGTAGTTGCATTTTTCGGATCGGAGGGACTGTATTGTTATGATATTGAAGGTAAACTTCAGTGGAAGAAGAACTTCGGAGTTCTGAAGTCGGTCTTCTTTACAATGCCAAAGGCGGAATGGGAGTTCGCAAGTTCCCCGATAATACATAAGGGTGTCCTGATTATACAGGTTGATGTGATTGATAACTCATTCGTTGCTGCTTATGATATTAAAACGGGCAGAGAGCTTTGGAAATCAAAAAGAGATGAGTATCCCGGTTGGTGCACACCCAACATCTACACGAATGCAGGCAGGACATGTGTTGCAGTAAACGGATATAAACACAGGGGAGGATATGACTTTGAAACTGGGAAAGAGATCTGGAGAATGTCCGGGGGAGGAGATATTCAGATCCCAACACCAATTGTGGGAAATAATCTTATCTATTTCAACAGTGCACATGGAAAGAGTTCACCAATAATTGCAGTAAAAACAAGTGCAATAGGCGATATAACTCTTAAAGGTGATGAAACTTCAAATACAGGTATTCAGTGGAGCCTGCCCAGGGGCGGTTCCTACATGCATACCATGCTCCTTTACAGAGGATTACTTTATAATGTGAATTGGAATGGTGTAATAAATTGCCTCGATCCCCTGACCGGAAAAGAAGTTTATAATGCAAAACTCGGAACTGCCGGGAGTTTTATTGCATCACCCGTCGCTTCAGATGGCAGGATTTATATAGTTGATGAGATGGGAACTATTTATATCATTAGCGATGGAAGCACTTTTAAACTGCTTGCCGAAATCCCGATGAAGGATATTTGTATGACCGCACCCGCTATTACTGATGGAATGATCTATTTCAGAACCCAACACTATCTTTTTGCAGTGGGTA
>DOTV01000108.1:0-1790 GCA_003520925.1 Bacteroidales bacterium
ATAAAATTTTCATCCTGTTCCGTGTAAAGGGTGCATACCTCCCGAAATAAAGCACTAAGGTCTTTAGGAACGTAACTTTCTTTTTTGATAAATTCACCTGCTTTAATTTGAATCAGGTCAACCGGATTAATCCTAATTTCATTGTACAATTCATCGATGCTACGGGAATAAGCCTTCCCGCCTGACGTAAAATTCAAGCTGAACTGGTGATCTATCTCAATAATATTATTGCACTTGCTGCATTTAAGTTCCCGGGGAGGGGTCTCAGATAACGTCTCAAATTCATGGCAGATCGGACAACGGTACAGAAGGCGTGATAAATTCCCGGTGATATTTTTAGTTCTACAGTGTAATGACTTCTCAGAATTGCTTCGGGGAGTTATTCTGTCGATTATAATTTCCTCCAGATTCTCATTAGTGAGTGTGTCATCAACATTAATTACCTCCTCAATTTTGATTCTCACTTTTGCCCGGAACATCCGTGGTGACCATCGGGGCCACAGGTGATAATTCCCTTCAAGCCGGACCGGAAGAATGGGAATATTCTTAAAACTCTTAAGCAGTTGAACAGATCCTGGTTTAAATGACTGCGTTATTCCAGTCCATGATCTTTCTCCCGATGGAAAAATTCCAATCGGGTACCCCTGCTCCAGGGCTTTTTTCATCAGAATGACACTTTTTGTATCATGAGCATAACGCTTTTTGGGAATTGCTCCCAGAATCATAAATACTTTTCTTTTTAACCTGGTCCTGAACATCTCAAAAGTGCTTATATGTCTGACCGGCCAAGGCAGGGAATAGCTGATAAAAAACGGATCCAGATAATTCCTGTGGCTCGCAATTACAAAAAATGGTGGAGCTGCCGGAATATTATCCTTACCAGTAATCTGTACCCCAAACCAGATTTTAAATATCGGGAATGCCAATATCTTCAACCATATTTGAAGTCCTGGGATAATAAGGGCTGTACGGTCCTTATACTGGTTATAGGCTGATCCAAACCTTTTTACCAGTGCTTTTTCTTCAAACCTGATATAGACCATTACTGAAATGATAAATAGCGGAACAACAACAAACAGAAATCCGTATGATTGAAGAGTCAGTGCTAATGCTGAAACAGTTACGACCGCAAACAAATAGATAGGGTGTCTCCACACAGAAAAAAGACCTTTTTGAATAATAGTATCCGAAGGAATCGCTGAGACAGGCAGCTTTTTGCTGTATTTCCGGAATTGGAAAACACAAAGTAACATTAACAGAAAGGCAGGAACAATAATTACAAGACCAGTTTTTCTGCACGAGTTTGACAGGACAAATCCGCTGAATAAATGTTTGTCAAGTAAGTTTGCAGATTTGATAAGCGTATATGGCAGAATAATCCAGAATAAAAGAAAATAAACAAATATGATAATCTTCTTTTTCATTTACTGCCTTAGGTGTTCAAAAACTGATTCTGCCAGATCTTCAGGTGTATCTGGGGGCGGATCTTTTCCAGGCAGAGGACTTATTCTGTCAGCCAGGCAAACAGGGCAGATTTGACCGTTCCTGACTGTTGCATCAGGGCAGTGATAACAAATTGACACTCTCTTTTTTTCAGAATTGTATTCCGGACCGTCCTGAATAGCCAGATACTGATATCTTATTAACTCTCCTTGTTTCGAATTCTTAAGCAATTCCCTTAATTCAGATATCCGGCGTAGCTTAATAGCACATTCAATAATTCCTGTAATTACCAGCGTCAGTCCAAAAAAACGTCTCATGGGAGGGATACCAAATAACTCTCTTTTTTT
>DOTV01000108.1:2217-17693 GCA_003520925.1 Bacteroidales bacterium
TCATATTCTTTTAAAAGCAATGGCCAGTCTATATTTGAATATCCTGGCTTTATTGCCAGATCAACTGACTTCTCCAGAACACTTAAAAGTCCGTCAAAGTTAGGATAAACCGAAAATTCCTTAAGAAGATCATGAATCCTGATATGTTGATTTCTGTATATGGTCCATGAAACAGTTGTGAGAATATTCAGCTTCTCTGTTTTCCTGAGAAACTTATGAATAGACTTAATAGGATCTAAATATTCTTTCTGTCCATCATCAATGTGTAAAAGTATCCTGACCAGACCATTTTTTTTTAACTCTTTCAGCTGAATATCTTCATTGTCGGACAGGAATTTGGATCCGTTTGTAAGTATTTGTGCAATAATTCCTTTTTGGCTTATATACTTTACTATTTCAGGTAATTCAGTGTGTAATGTAGGCTCCCCGCCAATTAATGTTATTGTATCAGCTTTTCTTAATTTAAGTCCAAGATCGACCTCCCTTTTTATCTGATCAAGGGTTTTGACATAATTTCTATTGTAGTTATAACAGTTTCTACAGCGGAAATTACAAGTCAGGTTGGTTTCAATTGTCAGGTGCGGTACTAATCCGGCATCCGGTTTCCATGGACTTATATTAAGGGTTTTATCAAGATCCTGTGTCTTCATCACGCTTAAATAAACAGGCTTTTCTCATTGCTACCTACTAAATTAGCAAATTAAAATACTGTTGTCAAATAAATTAACAAGCGAATCGATTCACCGAAATTTTTAATCCTCTAAAAGAGGTAAAAGGTTATTGTATTTGAAAGGGATCCCTGACTTCCGACATCTTTCCGGATGAAATATTTTTTAACGATATTTGTTATGGAAAATAAGCCATTTCATCCTTTATGTTCAATAAAGCCTTTTCAACTAATTTTATATTAAGATGAGAAAAATTAACATACAAGTACTTATCCTTCTTTTCCTGGCAAATGTCATCCTTGTGATTTCCTGTGCGGTTAACCCCGTTACGGGTAAGAAACAGATCATGCTTATGTCGGAAGAACAGGAGATCCAGCTCGGGCTTACATACGATCCTCAGGTGATGGCAACATTCGGGGCATATCCTGATAATAATCTTCAGAATTTTGTCCAGACTAAGGTTAACGAAATTGGAAAAATCTCTCATCGGCCAAATCTGGAATATCATGCGAAAGTTGTTGACTCCCCTGTTGTTAATGCTTTTGCCGTACCAGGTGGATACATATATCTTACACGGGGAATTCTTGCACAGTTGAATAATGAGGCCGAGCTGGAAGGTGTTATGGCTCATGAGCTGGGACATATTGCTGCCCGGCATACTGTGAGCCAGCAAAGCAAGCAGCAGCTTGGCCAGCTACTTCTGATTGGAGGGATGATTGCCTCGGAGAAATTTGCACAATATGCGCAGTATGCTCTTCAGGGTATGCAGCTGCTTTTTCTCAAGTTCAGTCGCGATGATGAACGGCAGGCTGATGCCCTCGGAGTTGAGTATTCTACAAAACTTGGATATGATGCGCGCAAGATGGCCGATTTCTTTAAGGTGCTTCAAAAGATGAGTCTGTCAGAAAGTGAAGGCGGAATTCCGACGTTCCTATCAACACATCCCGATCCGGGCGACAGGTATAACGATGTAAACAAGCAGGCAGCTGAATGGCAGACTCAGATTGGTCTTGGAAGTTACAAGGTTAATCAGGATTCCTACCTGAAGTTGATT
This sequence comes from Bacteroidales bacterium, assembly GCA_003520925.1. GTDB lineage: Bacteria > Bacteroidota > Bacteroidia > Bacteroidales > VadinHA17 > LD21. The sequence continues at coordinate 3,940 of DOTV01000108.1, forward strand.
AATGGCATTATTTACGGCGAGGATCCAAAACAGGGATATGTCGAGGGAAATACCTTTTATCATCCCGAGCTTAAATTTAAATTCTCCTTTCCAAACGGTTGGAAACTGGAAAACTCTCCTCTACAGGTAAGTATCACTCCTCCCGACCAGAAAGCTCTGATGCTGTTCACATTGTCAAGCCAGAAGTCGCTTGAAGCTGCAGTTGATACAACAATTTCGCAGTACAAACTTACGCTACAGGGAAGCAAGAGAATCACAGTTAACGGATTACAGGCGATAATGACACAATGCAAACAGGTATCTCAGGACCAGTCGACCGGTGCAACACAAACAAATATGGTGCTTTCATATTTTATCAGCCATGGCGGACTTATTTATGTAATCCATGGAGTGTCAACTGAAGCAGATTTTAATAATTACGCAGGTACAATGAATTCATCAATGGCAACCTTTTCCAACCTGACCGATCCCTCCAAAATAAATGTTAAACCTAAAAGGATTCAGGTTGTAACTGTACAAAGGAACGGCCCGCTTTCAGATGTTTTTGCATATTACAGGGTACCCCAGACGCAGTATAAGGAACTATCCCTTTTAAATAACCTGGAGCTCACTGACCAGGTTCCTGTCGGGAAACTGATAAAGATTATCGGAGAATAAAAACCTCCCATCCCCCCAGGCCCCCGAGGGGGGCTTTACATCAATAAATCAATATGTCCCCGCCAGCTGGCGGGGATTTAGGGGTAAAAAGAAAGAGGTGGACTTATTCAACAGCCCCTAAGGGGCAAAGAATATTAATATTTTGGCAGTTTATACCCGTTATTGTAAACCGGTGTTATAAGCCTGTTTGCAGTTTCGGTCGCAAATGACTGTTTTGAATCATTCCATGTCACTTTTTCACCTGTTCTATAAGCTATATTCCCCATCTGAGCAACCAGTGCAACGCCACGGCCAATATCGATTCCTGCATTAAGCTTATCAGGTGTATTGTTTTTCAGACAATCAAGGAAGTTCCTTACATGCAAATCAAGTCCGTTTCCGACATTTTTCTGAACCGGGACAGCCTCAATCTTTTGTTTCTCAGGTACAACCTCCCATCCATTCCTGTCAAGTACAAGGGTTCCGTTTTCGCCAATGTACGACATTCCGTGAGGTCTTTTCCAGTTGCCCAGACCAATCCCAATTGTGTGTTCCCAGATCATGGTGAAATCCCTGAAATCATAAACTGCAGTCATTGTATCTGGTGTAACCATATCGTCATCGGGGAAAGCATATTTCCCTCCGATAGCCATCACAGATGCCGGAATGGTCTTACCCATGCCATAAAGAATATAATCAATCAGATGCACACCCCAGTCTGTCATCAAACCGTTGCCATATTCCCAGTACCACCGCCATGTAAAATGAAAGCGGTTAATATTGAAAGGGCGTTTTGGCGCGGGTCCGAGCCATGTATTATAATCAACACCTTCCGGAACAGCTGAGTCGGGTACCTTTGGTACAGCGCCTTTCCAGTCGACATACGACCATGCCTTGCAGGTACGTATACGTCCAAGCTTACCTGATTTAAGATAATTAATAGCATCCACAAAGTGCGGCTGACTTCTCTGCCACTGGCCAACCTGAACCATCTTACCATGCTTCATTGCGGCTTTGTGCATTATATTTATCTCGGCAATTGAGTTACCAAGAGGTTTTTCAACATACACATGCTTTCCGGCTTCCTGGGAATTAACAAACTGAAGGCAGTGCCAATGGTCAGGGGTGCCAATAATGACTACATCAATATCTTTGTCATCAAGCATTTTCCTGTAATCAGTGTACAGTTTTGGTTTTGCAAACCCAAGTTTTTCGATGTCACTGGTCCGGCTTGCAAGGAAGCTGTTGTCAATATCGCATAACGCCACGCATTCGACCTCAGGGTTCTTCAGAAAAGAGGCCAGATCGCTGTATCCCTGGCTTCGTGCTCCAATGAGTCCAACCTGAATCTTGTCGTTCGGACCAACCTTCGTTGTTCGGGTTTCTGTAAGGATGTCAACCGGAAGTACCGAACCTGCAGCTATTACCGATGCTGTCTTAATAAAGTTTCTGCGCGATGAATTCATAATCGGGAAATTTTAATAATATGAATGCCAAGGTAATATTTTATTAAATGATGATCAAATACTTTCTTCACCTTTGTGTTCCCCTGAGTTCAAAAAATCAAATTACAACAAAGGATTCAGGTAAAATCCGAAAGAATGCAGCAATAATTCCTGATTTGTGAATAAAGCATTTAATTCCTAATTTTACTTCTAATAAAGTCAATCCGGATAATCAACTTAATAATTAATATAAAATGAAAGGTTTAAAATTTTCTATAATTTTGATTTTGTGTCTGTTATTTACAGGTCTTTATGCACAGAACATAAAGCTTGATGACCCTATCCCCCCTGATCCCGGAATTAAGATCGGCAAGCTCGAAAACGGGTTGACCTACTATATTAAACAAAATAAAAAGCCCGAGCAAAGGATTGAACTGAGGCTTGCTGTTAATGCTGGTTCAGTTTGTGAAACTGACGGACAGCAGGGTCTTGCTCACTTTGTTGAGCATATGTGCTTTAACGGCACGAAGAATTTCCCTAGCAACCGGATGATAGATATGCTTGAGGAAATGGGAGTAAAGTTCGGCGCTGAGCTTAATGCATTTACAAGCTTTGATCAGACTATTTATATGCTTAAGGTTCCGGCTGATAAAGAAGAATGGGTCAACAGGGGCTTCCAGGTGCTCGAAGACTGGGCCCACCAGGTTACCCTTGATGATGGAGAAATTGATAAGGAGAGGGGTGTTATTGTTGAGGAATGGAGACTTGGACTGGGAGCAGATGACAGGATGCAGTCAAAATATATTCCTGTTTTGCTGAAGGGTTCAAAATATGCGGAAAGGCTCCCTATTGGCAAGATAGATGTGATAAAAAGCTTTCCATATGATACACTGCGCAGTTTTTATAAGACATGGTATCGACCTGATTTGATGGCTGTTGCTGTTGTCGGAGATATTGATCCCGGTATTGCAGAACAAAAAGTGAAGGAGTATTTTGGAAGGATTCCCAAATCATTAAACCCAAAAAGCAGGGTCGAATTTCCAATTCCGGGCAACAGCGACCCTTTGATAAGTGTTGTTACCGATAAGGAGGCTACAGACTATTCCGCGGTAGTTTTCTTTAAGCATCCCAAATCTGATAAAGGTCTTTACGGTGATTATCGCAATCAGATTATGCAAACCCTTTATACAGGTATGCTGAACAAACGTCTCCGGGAAATATCTCTGAAACCTGAATCACCATTTTTAGGTTCCGGAGCTGGATATGGTTCATTTATAGGAAGGAGTGTTGACGCCTATCAGCTTGGGGTAAGCGCAAAGGAGAATCAGATCGAAAAGAGCCTTGAGGTTGTTCTTACTGAAAATGAGAGAGTGCGCCGGTTTGGATTTCTTGCATCTGAACTTGAGCGGGAAAAGAAAGATATGCTCACAATGATGGAAAAAATGGCAAAGGAAGCTGACAAAACAGAATCAGCATCATATGCTGACGAGTACCTCAGGAATTTTCTGGAAAAAGAACCTATCCCAGGAATTCAGAAAGAGTATGAAATAACGAGAGATTTCCTTCCGGGAATAACTCTTGATGAAATCAATAAGATTGGAAAAGAGTGGATATCAGATGACAACATTGTCTCTCTGATAACCGCTCAGGAAAAGGAAGGTGTAAAAGTGCCTACCGAACAGCAGGTTCTTGAAATTATTAAATCGATAAAGGGGATGAAGATCGAGGCATATTCCGAAAAAGTCTCCGATGCTCCGCTTCTGTCAGTACCTCCATCGCCAGTTCCGATAACGAAGAGATCTGAAAACAGTCAGTTTGGATTTACCGAACTAAGATTTGGAAATGGGGTTCGCATGATCCTTAAGCCAACTGATTTCAAAAACGATGAAATACTGATTTCGGCCTACAGTCCCGGAGGAACATCACTATATCCTGATAATGATATAATGTCGGCGATGCTGGCTTCCACAATCGTCACTCAAAGCGGAGTTGGAAACTATGATTATATGGGACTTCAGAAAAAATTATCAGGAAATACCGCAAAGCTGACACCGTATGTGAATGACCTTCGTGAAGGAGTCAACGGCAGCTGCTCACCAAAGGATCTTGAGACCATGCTGCAGCTGAATTATCTTTATTTCACCGAAGCCCGTAAAGATGAAAGTGCTTTCAATGCATATATCTCGAGGATGAGAAACATGATCAGGCCTCTGAGGGCTAACCCGCAGATCATCTTCTCAGATACATTGTCAAAGATAGTTACAATGAACTCCCCAAGGGAAATCTCAATTCCTACTGAAGCCCAGTTTGACCAGGTGAATCTCGACAGGCTTCTTGCCATATACAGGGATCGTTTTGCAGATGCAAGCGACTTTACATATTTTATGGTCGGGAATTTTAAAATACAGGAAGTTATCCCTATGCTGGAAAAATATATCGGTGGTCTGCCTTCGACCGGAAGAAAAGAGAGCTGGAGGGATGTGGAGCCTGGATTTCCAAAAGGGAAGGTGGTTGTTGATGTACCTAAAAATTCTGAACCACAGAGCATGGTTGCAATGGTATGGAAAGGTGATTTCAAATGGAAGGATAAGACCCGTCAGGGATTCGCGATGCTAATGAATATACTTTCGATAAAACTCAGGGAATCAATGCGTGAAGAGCAAAGCGGGGTTTATGGGGTCAGCTTTAACGGGAGTCCTGTAAAATATCCAGAGCCAGAATTTTCCATTACTGCTTCCTGGGGGTGCAATCCGGATAGTATCACAAAGCTTTCACAGATTGTGCTTGGAGAGATGGCAAAAATAAGGAAAAACGGACCCGCCACTGAAGATCTGAATAAAGTGAAAGAGACTCTGATACGGGATCGTGAGACAAAACTAAAAGAAAATAATTTCTGGATTTCTTCTCTTCAGGGTCTTTATCTTAACGGCGACAGGCTGATGACTCTTAATGAATATAAAACATTTGTCAACTCATTCACGGGCAAAGATATAAAGGAGATAGCTGCAAGATACCTTGATACGGAAAACTATGTAAAAGTTGCACTGACACCTGCACCAAAAGCTGAGGTCAAAAACCCCTAATCCCACGGAGGGGGGGAATTTTATCTGTATTTCATTTAAGCCCCCATTGTGGGGCAGGGTCAGAACAGACCGTGCAGTTCCGCATCGATCTTGTTGATCACCTCGGCAAGATGGTCATTATTATTCGGGAAATTATAATGATCCGCTTCAATTATCAGTATTTTCCCTAGTTTGTAAGATTGTATCCAGGCTTCATACCGTTCATTCAGCCTCTTGAGATAATCAATTCGGATAGAACTCTCATACTCGCGTCCTCTTTTCTGTATCTGGTTGACAAGTGTCGGAACCGAAGCCCTCAGGTAAAGCAGCAGATCAGGCGGCTGAATAAGGGAACTCATCATATTGAAAAGAGAAGTGTAGTTGTCAAAGTCGCGGGTCGACATAAGACCCATCGAATGCAGGTTAGGTGCGAAAATATATGCATCCTCATAGATGGTTCTGTCTTGCACTATTGTTTTGTCCGATTTCCTTATCTCCAGAATCTGACTGAACCGGGAATTAAGAAAGTATATCTGCAGGTTAAATGACCAGCGCTGCATATCTTCATAAAAATCCCCGAGATATGGATTGTCATCAACATCCTCATAATGAGGAGTCCATCCGTAATGTTTGGCAAGAAGTCCCGCCAGTGTTGTCTTTCCTGATCCTATATTACCTGCGATAGCTATATGCATTGTCTGGAAGATTATTTTTTACAGATCATAAAATTACTAAAAATCCATAAAGTTCTTCAATGAACTCACGGGTATTTGAAAGTCTCGGAACCTTGTTTTGTCCTCCCAGTTTGTTTTTTGACTTTAGCCACCTGTTAAAAGTTCCCGGAGGCGCACCTCTAACTATAGGCTTCACAAGATTAATGTCCTTGTAACGCTTGGCTTCATAATCGGAATTTATCGACTTAAGGGTATTGTCAAGCAGGCTTGTAAATAAGTTCATATCATCAGGGGCCTTTTCAAATTCAATAATCCATTCATGAGTACCTTTTGATGATTCGCCCATATATACCGGGCCTGCAGTGTATTCGGAAATGATCGCCCCTGTTAACCTGCTTGCCTCCTCGAGTGCTTTATCAGCATTCTCGACAATTAATTCTTCCCCGAAGGCATTAATAAAACTCCTTGTCCTCCCTGAGATCCTGAATCTGTATGGGTTGGTACATGTAAATACAATTGTGTCACCGATGAAATACCTCCATAAACCCCCGTTGGTCGAGATTACAATTGCATAATTCACGCCTTTCTCAACTTCCCCCAGAGTTAATGCTGAAGCAGAGTCAGAATCCAGTATATCTGAGGGGATGAATTCATAAAAAATACCGTAATCGAGCATAAGAAGCATGTCGGACCTTAGCGGATCATCCTGAATACCGAAAAAGCCTTCGGACGCATTGTAAGTCTCCATAAAGTGCATCTGATCACCCGGGATAAGTTTTTTGTAAATTTCACGGTAAGGGTTAAAACTTATACCGCCATGGAAGAAAACCTCAAGATTTGGCCAGACATCAAGCAGGTTCGATTTTCCTGTATAGGCGAGAACATTTTTAATAAGTGTGAGATACCAGGATGGTACTCCTGAAAAGCTTGTTACATTCTGCTTTGCAGTTATTTTTGTTATCAGTTCAAGCTTCTCCTCAAAGTCGTCAATCAGCGCAATTTTCTTTGACGGAGTCCGGATAACCTCAACGTAAAATGGAGCATTTTGGATTAGCACTGCCGAAAGGTCACCATAAATCGATTTATTGCTGAGCTGGTTTATTTTGCTGCTGCCTCCGAGCGTAAGTGCTTTACCTGAGAATATTCCGGTATCCGGGTTACTAAACGAATAGAGAGCAAGAATGTCTTTTGCTGCTTTGTAATGACAGTCCAGGAGCGATTCTTTACTTACCGGGATAAACTTGCTTTTTGTCGAAGTAGTACCGGAAGATTTTGCGAACCATTTGAAATACCCCGGCCAGGTCAGGTTGCTTTCTCCGTTCAGTAGCCTTTCAATAAATGGAAGGTATTCTTCATAAGTCCTCACAGGAATGCGCGACTGAAACTCCTTTGCTGACCGGATTGAAGGGAAATCATATTTTTTTCCCCATTCGGTAGTGGCTGCAGCTGCAATAATTCCTGAAAGCGTCTTATACTGAGTTTCAACAGGATATTTTCTAAAATGTCCTATCTGGTCGATACGCTTTGCATAGAACCGCCGGATTATTGATGGTATGACAGCCATGGGGAAAGCACCTGGTTATGGCTTAAAGATAGGGAAAATTATTCCAGGACCGGATCAATGATCAGGTGAAAATCTCTTTCAGAATATCCAGCGAATTTATCTTCTTCAGTCCTGGTAAATGGATACTGAAATACTTTATGATAGTTTCGAGCACTTCGTTCCTGAGGGAACCTGTCAGAGGAATGTTTCCCATCCGGTCAAATGATACCCTGAAGAATTCAGCCAGTATTTCGCTTATCTGAGGATCGGCATAAGCTGAATTAATGGGTGGCAATCTGACAAAAGAACCGTTGACAAGGTCAAAGTACTTTTTCCCGGGATCATCCCTGTTTCCCGGTTCGAAACCCAGGAAACTGCTTAGTCCTACCAGAAAAGCTATATGGAAATTTGCAAAACCCGAGTCGCATTTATCAAGGTATCTGACAGAGTCTTCAATATAGTCAAACAAATCAGGATTTGGGCTCTCCTCCTTTAATACCGAAGTTAGTATTTCTGCCAGGAATACTGCAATACAGCTTTTTCTGACATCGGCATATATCTCTGCGGGTGAATATGAAACGGTAAATTCTTTAAGTATCTGAACCGCTCGCGATTCACGGTAGTAAAAAATAAGGTCAAGAACAAACATCGGCTGGAACAAAACGTTGTGCTTTCCCGAGTTCCTGCTTCTCATTCCTTTTATAATTATTGAGACCCTGCCAAGGTCACGTGTGTAAACCTGTACGATTACTCCCGAATCGGTATATTTTATCTGGTGAAGTATTATGCCTTTTGTTTTTTGAAGCATTACGACCGATGATTTGCTCAAATATAAAATTATTATATTTACCCGTCAATCAACTGCAAGATGATCTCAACAGATAATGATGAGCTTGTAAAAAGAATTGCAAAGCTTGCAAGGCAGAATAAGGAGCTTGAGAAGCAGCTTAAAATGCTGTTAAAGCAGAACGAGAAACTGGCAAATGAGAATGAAAACCTTAAGGTTCATTCATTGGAAGTTCAGCCGGGAGAGGAGAAATCACTTAAATTCAACATGGCGACGGTTTTGTTCGCCGATATACGGAGTCTGTCGAAATTAATTGAGGGGATGGATTCTGCTTCAGTGATGGATGAGCTTGATGAGATCTTTTATGAGTTCGGGGCTATTACTGAAAAATATAAAATAGAAAAAATAAAAACCATCGGCGACACATTCATGTGTGCAGGAGGGATACCCGTGAAGAATATAACAAATCCGATTGATGTTGTTATGGCCGCAATGGAGATGCGCAATTATCTTGAGAAATTTGAAAACAGGAAAAGAGGCGGAACACAAAGGATATGGGATTTAAAGATTGGAATCCATACCGGCCCTGTTACGGCTTCTGTCTCTGGTAAAAAGAAGATAAATTATGATATTAAGGGAGATACAGTCCATAATGCGACCCGCCTTGAGGCGCTTTCAGAACACGGGTCTATTCTGATATCAGTAATGACCTATGAACTTGTGAAGGAGTTTTTCGATTGTGAATATTACGGCAAACTGCCAGTAAAGTATAAGGGTGACCTGCAGATCTACCGGGTTGCAGGATTAAAACCTGAATTCTCGGTCGACGGAAAAGGTGTGAATCCAAACGAAGCGTTCAGGATAAAATTCGGGCTGATTCAGTTTACCGATATGCAGGAAATGATCCTGGACAAGCTTGAAAAGGAATTGCCGGGATATGTTTTTTATCATAATGTAAAGCACACTGTTGACGTGGTCACTGAGGTTGAACTTATAGGATGGGCAGAGGGATGCACCGATGAGGAGATATTACTTCTTAAGACAGCCGGGCTTTTTCATGATACAGGCATAACCGTTTCATTTGATAACCACGAATTACTGGGTGCTGAATATGCAAGAAAAATCCTCCCCGGATACAATTATACCTCTGAGCAAATCGAAAAGATATGTTCCATAATAATGGCTACAAAGCTGCCGCCAAAACCTGCCAACCTTCTTGAGGAGATAATTTGTGATTCAGATCTTGACTATCTGGGCAGAAGTGATTTTATCCCGGTATCAAATACACTTTTTGAAGAGCTTAAGGCTCAGAACAAAATGAAAAACCTGAATGAATGGAACAAAATGCAGGTTAAATTCATTTCGGGGCATCAGTATTTCACAACGACTGCAAGAAGCCTGCGGGAAGTGAACAAGCAGCTCCAGATCGAAAGAATTCAGAGCCTGATAACCGATTGATTATCTTCCTATAACAAGAATCTTTGTAACACACGATTCTGATCCGTCGGCGCCGGAACAGAATGCAAGATACACACCGGTTTTAACCCTGTGACCAGTGAAAGTAGTCAGATCCCATGATGCCTGCCCACCTTCAGAAATTGTTTCATAAACAAGATTTCCGCTGACATCCGTTATTTTGATTTGGGAGTCCTTTAAAAGCCCGGAGATAGTCACACTCCCTTCAAAATCTTCCCTCACGGGATTAGGAAATGAATAGACATGACTGAATGACTTGCCGCCGGAGGTAGCGATTTCCCTTACTGAGATGACGCCCAGGGATGTTCCGAACCACACCTCGCCGGAGTTGTTATCGATTGCAAGAGCTGCAATAGAATCGGAGAATATCGGGCTGTTCAGCGTATTGTAGTTTTTAACCACCGATGTACCGTCGGGGGAGAGCAGATATGCTCCGGAACTTTTTGTCCCAAGCCATTTCCTGTTTGCACCATCTACCGAAATTGCAGTGATCGATTCTGTTCCAAGCATATAGTCGGCCAGCCCTGAACCATCGTTCCTTGGCACTTTTATCCTGTAACCTCTCAGATCACCATCAAATATCCTGTCAGTATTGTAATATATTAAAGGGCCCTGGTCAGTTCCAATCCACATATTGCCGTCAAGGTCCTCTGCTGCTGAAAATATAGTATTAATGATCCTGTCGTCGCTGTCGGTGATTGTAAGTTTTTTGATTCTGTCATCTGAAAATACCTCAGGAGTTTCATTATCATCGATTATATACATGCCGTTGCCACCGGGAAGAATTATCCACTTCTGCCCGTTTTCAGCTGAGATTATGTCTCCTATAACCGGAGATTCAATTGTCAATGGATATACTATCCAGCCACCACCGGGTTTAAGTATTTTGATGCTTCCGGGAACACCGGTCTGGGTGATCCAGAGGTTTTTGAATCTGTCCATTGCCAGCCCGCAAATCATTATTCCTGAGCCTGTTAAGCCGCTGGTTTGAAGCGGAGAATTTGAGGAATCGTAATGTTTCAGCAGGGTATTATTCTCAAATTCGAATAATCCGCTACCCCATGATGAAACAAAAATGCGGGAGGTGTTAACAGGATCAATTAATGAACGCATAGCGTCAGTGGCAGAACCTGCGGCAAGACTGGAAAATTGATTATTTTCATGAACAGAGACGCTAAAGAACTTTTTCAGACCTGACCATGACTTGTCTGTTCCACCTGCACACAGAATTGTCTTCCCGTTTGAAGATGAAATGCTTACGATATCATTGGATCCGGGACCCGGTAGGGAGAGGCTGGTAAAGGTCGCCATGTTTTCACCTTTGATAAGCCCGTAATCGGTATCTGCAATCCATATGTCATTTGAAATAATTATCGCCTGCGTTATATCCGGAGCTGCCCATCCATAAGAAGAAATTTCTTTCAGTAAAGAACCGTCGGATCTCAGATATTTTAATGAGGCATGCGAAGATACCAGGAAGCCCTCCGGAGCCGGATCAAATGAACTGTTAAAAACTCCTGGGTTAAAAGATAATAACCTGGTTCCTGCATTATGTGAATATATTTTGTCGCCTTCAGAACCCTGCGAGATATTAAAATAGAGGGTTTCACCTGAAAAGATAACACCTGTGCATCTCGAATCCGGGTCAGGAAAATCTGTAATCTGGTTCCAGTTACCGAAATAAGCAAGCCCCTGGTTTGATTTATCAGCCTCCCATACCCCGTTGATCGTTGCAGCATAAACCTTATTTTTTCCGAATGCAATATCAAAAACCTCATTGCTGGTTGTCCCGGGTCCGGGTCTCCACGTGTCATGGATCTCCCTTTTGATCATATCGACCACAACAATTCCGAATCCTGTTGTCAGGTATGCATACTTTCCGACAGTCCTTATCCTGTTGATTCTTTTGTTTCCCTGAATATTACTTTTAAGTATATCGGGGATGTTATAAATTTTTTTCCCGTTTATCAGGTCGATATTTGTACTTGTATAGGCTACGATCAGAATCGCGGTTTCATCCGACCAACCGATGGCACTTATTCCGGTCTGTGAGAGCCCGTTCACGGTTGACAGCTTCCTGAGCTCATTAAATTTGCTGTTATATACAAGAACCGAAGAACCTGTTGATGCATAAATCTCTTCCGGATTTCCGGCAATGCTGTTCGCAGTATTGTACCTTAAATGGTCCGACCATGCTCCTACAGGCAATTGTCCATGGAGGCAGTTACAAACAAGAGCTAAACATGTTATATAAATTAGTTTTTTCGACATTATTACTGAATGCTAATTATCAGCCTTTTGAAGCCCGAGGAGAAAATGCCTGAGCTTTTCAAATGCCCTTGCCCGATGTGAAATCAAATTTTTCTCCTTTAGGTCCATTTCAGCAAATGTGACCGATTTTCCGTCAGGCATAAAGACAGGGTCGTATCCAAATCCCTGTTTCCCCCTCCTGTATTTTATTATTTTACCCATAACTGTGCCTTCAAAAACATATTCCTTACCTTCAAGAATAAGAGCAATTACAGTCCTGAATCTTGCATTCCGGTTGGCCTCATTTTCCAAAAGGGAGAGAAGTTTTTCAATATTGGCTTCAGAATTTTTATTTTCACCTGCAAATCTTGCAGAATGAACACCTGGCCTGCCGTTCAGAGCTTCAACTTCAAGCCCGGTATCATCAGAAAATACATTCTTCCCTGTTGCTTTGAAAATATACCGGGCTTTATAAAGAGCATTGCCTTCAAGAGTTTTTTCATTTTCAGGTATATCTTCAGTCAGGTTTAAATCCTGTAGGCTTAAAAGAGTAAAGCTGCTTCCCAGGATGTTATTTATTTCCCGTATTTTGTTCAGGTTATTTGATGCAAAAATAATCTCCATTTATATGGTACGTTTCTTCGGCGAAATTAGTAAAAGTGATGAAAGTTCGGCAATTCCACAATGGCACTTGATGTTTGGCGTTAATAAAGTTAATTTATACATTTGATAAAAGAGAGTCTAATTTAAAGTAATTGCTGTTAATGAAGAAGTTGGCTATTTTATGGAATCTTTTGGTATTAACAGCAATACTTTCAGTTAATTCCTCAGCAAGCACTCCTGATATTCCCAACTTCAATCCGTCTCTTTCCACAATCGTAATTGGATTAACCATTTTGGCAGTGATCGAATTTGGTTTATATAAACTTCTGGAACTGAAGTTTAAGCGCAAATACCAGATTCTTGAGCAGATCATCAACAAAAAGAATGAAGATATTGTCCGCATAAAAGAAAAAACCGAAGCACTCCTTGCAAATGTTCTTCCAAAGAATACTGCTAATGAGCTTATGGCAAACGGGAAAGCAACAAAAACAAAATACAATTTTGTGACTGTCCTGTTTTCAGATATTCAGGGTTTTACCCAGATTGCTGAAGAAATGAATCCTGAGGTACTGATTGATGAGCTTGATAAATTCTTTTTTCATTTCGATTCGGTAGTCGAAAAATACAGAATCGAAAAGATCAAGACTATTGGAGATGCATATATGTGTGCAGGTGGGATACCCGAAAAGAACAGGACCAATCCGGTTGAAGTTATACTCGCTGCTCTTGAAATGCAGGAATATATGAAAAACCTGAAAGAAGCTTCACTTATCCAGGGCATGAAATACTGGGATATAAGAATAGGCATTCATACCGGAACAGTTATTGCAGGTGTGGTGGGGCACAAGAAGCTTTCATATGATATCTGGGGCGATACAGTAAATATTGCCAGCCGTATGGAGTCATCCGGAGAGGCTGGGAAAATAAATATTTCAGGGGCAACATATGAGTTTGTAAAGGATTTTTTTATTTGTGAATACCGGGGGAAAATGCCTGTCAAATACAAAGGGGAACTCGAAATGTATTTTGTGAAGGAGATTATCCCTGAACTCAGGGATGAGAATGGCTCCCCAAACAGCAAATTCAGGTTTAAAATGCAGCTTATCAAGCTTCAGGATGTGGAGGAGTCGGTCAACAAAATGTTTATAGATGAAGCTCCTCCAAGTCTGTGTTTTCACAACGCACAGCTTGCAGTAAGCATCACCAGCCAGGCAGAGCTTCTTGCTACAGCAGAAGGACTGCCATTGGAACAGTATGTTAATCTGAAGCTGGCTTCAG
>DOTV01000005.1 GCA_003520925.1 Bacteroidales bacterium
TTGTAAAAGATTTTCAGGCAGGTGATGTACTGAAACTAAAATTAGCGTCAGGAGGGGGATGGGTGGCCCGAATTACGGCTGTTTCGTTGCCCCCTTCCCCCTAAAGGAGATTTATGAAGATTATTATTAGCCCCCCTTCAGGGGGGGTGGGGGGCTAATCTCACAGAGTCTGCACAGAGTTACACTGTATGAACTCAGTGTAACTCCGTGTTTAATAGATTTCCTGGCTTTATTTCAGTTCCTTTTCTGCCTTTTTAATATTCCATCCATCAATTGCCAGAATGGGTGCCTGACCTCCCAGATTCTCAGCAGCGAACTCAACTTTGATACTCCTCTTTTCCTTCGGAAGAAGCGAAAAGTAATTATCTTCCCATAATACAGGCAATACCAGTTCCTTTGATTTGTCTTTGATGATCTTCGGATTTACGAAAAATGCAAGTGAAGCCGACGGATTCTCAATTTCAACAACTGCTGAGTACTTTCCGCTTTCAAGTTTAACTGAGATAACAGAAAATTTCAGCTCAGTTTCAGGAAGGTTGTTCAGCGCTGTGAAATCGGCATTCTCATCTCCTTTTGAGGAGAGCCAGTAAAAGTTTGAGGATATCTCTTTTCCGGCATTATTGCTCAATACAAGTTTCAGGAATGTAATATCGCTTGCCCCGATTGGTCTTTCAACATCAAACACTTTCCTGCTTTCGTCTGATTTAATTTCGACCGGTGCTTCGGTTGAGTATATTTCACTCATATCCATGTTATAAAGTTTTGCAGTCGCTTTGAGACCCTGAAAATCTTTATAATTCCCATTTACGACACGTATTGAATTATCATCATAGGAATATTGAATATGAAGATTTTCGCATGCTATTTTTGTCCCGTAGAAAGAACCGTTGGGTGCGTAAAAATAATCATACAACTGCCAGTACAGCGATGGCCACGCTGAATTATACATCCAGTAAATTATTCCGCTCGATCTGTATTTGTTGGCTGCAAAAGCTTCAAACATCCCCCTTGTAGCTTCATATTGAAGAACCTGAGATTTAATGCTGTATTCTTCAACACCCTGAGGTTCTCCATATCTGGAATATAAGGCTTTTCTGGCGGGAGGGTAAAATGCTTTATGCAATCTTATATTCCATGATTCGCTCATTGGCCACAGATCCTCCCCGGGCATCATCAAACGCATTGTCTCCATTGGAGGGATTTGTTCTCCCGACGGCCCGGCTTCAGTATTGAATTCAGGTTTGCCATACCAGTAAACAGGTGTCTGGTAAGCATATACTTTCGGGTATGGTCCCATAAAAAGTCCTGTATTACCTGAAACCAAACTTGGATCGCTGGTAGCTGATGACTGATAAGGTCTGGTACCGTCAAGCTCATTAAGTGTTTTAATGTACATCTTTTCGACACTTTCTGATGGATGTTTATCGCTTCCGTAGAGCCAGTCGAATACTGATGGGTGATTTCTCAGCCTTACGATCTGGTCTCTCCAGCTCTTCTGGGCTATGACTTCCAGGTCGGGTGTCCATTTTTCCCATTCTTCCCAGGAACTGCAGCAGCACCAGCCAACCATAAGCAGAATACCTTCTTCATCGCATCTTTTAAAAAGATAGTCGGACCCTCTGGGAGCTTCAAGCCTCAGGGCATTGAGGCCCATATGCTTAGCATACTGAATATCGGCATCGATCCTTTTATCGGACGGGCGAAGCATCATATCTTCAACATAGCCGCCACCTCTGATCACAATGTTTTTACCATTTATCTGGAATACCCTTGTATGCTTTCCGTCGAAGTCGTTCATCCAGGAGGTGATCTCACGGATACCGAAACGGACCTTCTCCGAATCTGATATTTTTCCCCTGATCTCAAAGCTGAGGCTGAGGTCATAAAGATTTTGCGGGCCCACAGTGTGAGGCCACCATAACCTTGGACCGGAAATAACAAGCTGGCTGAATTTTTCAGGATCAAATGTTACTTTCCTGGCCTCCTTCGGTCCAAGAGTCATTTCCTGCTCGAACACAATGTTTTCAATCGTTCCCTTCAGGACACCTTTGATATTCTTATCAGAGTAATTTGTTACATCAGCTGAGATTGTAAGACTTGCTTTATCTGTTGAGGGAAGATTAAGCTTAGTGACTATTTTTGGATCATCCACTGCGACCGGCCCCGTGGAATATACTGACACATCATACCAGATACCTGTTCCCCTGTCGGGTGGTGTAGGATTCCAGTCGACCCAGGTAATTGTAAGGTCATTCCCCTTTGGAGGCAGGATCTCCAGTGCCAGGCAATTCTGTTTTCCGGGCAGGGCATACTGCGTAATATTGAAGTTATACAACCTGTAGGCTCCCTGAACTGTCATGGTATCGGCTATCAGGTGACCGTTAAGCCATATGTTGGCTTTATAATTAATACTGTGGAATTTGATCCATGTATTGCCAGATTTCGCAGCAGCTGGCAAGCTGAATGTTGTACGGTACCACCAGGATGGTTTAAAGGGACTCTCGACAGGAATTCCGCCGCTTCTCCTGGCAATATATCCCGGAATTTTCTGGATGTTTGTACCGAAATAAGGATCAGGATAGACCTTGTTTTCCACGAGGGTTCCGAAGACTGTTGAAGGCACAGTTGCGGGATACCATTTTTCAGGCTGATATGAAGAGGTGGAAATAATGTCACCCTTTTCCCTTATATCCTTTGATGATTTAATTGCCCAGTTGTTCCTCAGCAGAAATGAGTTCTGAGCAGGACTCTGACTGATGCATGTACTAAACGATATCGCTGCCAAAATGATGCAGAATAGAATTTTTGCTTTCATAAAGCCGGGTTTGATTTTTTGTATTTTAAAGATAAACCATTTAATTGTATTTTTTCTTTTCAATTACAACTCCTGAAGACTTATAAGAATACACAGGTTCCTTTTTAATGCCAGGTTCACTTACTTTAAGCGATTTAAAATTTGCTCCTGCAACATCATCAAGGACTACTGCTGTTCTGTAGTCTTTTCCGGCACAGATGAGACTCACATTTTCGAAATTTATGCCTTTTGCATGACGAATATAAAACCCCCAGGCTGGTAGCTCCTTGAACATTGAAAACTCAGGATAAGCGGCTGCCATCTCCGGCACTTTGTCAAGCTCATTAAGTCCGACCTTTGCATATAATGGATTTCCCCCGCCCGGGTAATGGATTTCGATATTCCTAAATGTAACATCCTGAATTGCGGCATCAGGCATCCCGACGATTGATGATGGAGAAATATTTCTTGGCAGATCCTCAACCGGACCTTCGTAATTATAGCCTGCATCCGGCTTTTCTGCCGGAACTTCAGCATATACGTTTGAAATGGATATATTGCTCATTTTACCTTTCTTCCCGGCCCTCCGTTCACCGATCCTCAGGAAGATAACGTTACCGGTATTTATCGAGCGCAAAGTGTCGACTACCACGTTTTCAACAATTCCTCCGTCGACGGCGGCAAAAGTTACCGCTGATCTGTAAGTGTCAAACACCAGATTGTTAATGATTTTTATATTACGGAATCCTCCAAGGGATGCTGTTCCGAATTTAATGCCGTTGGCACTTGTCCTGACTGTATTGTTGTGAATAAAAACATTCTGGCATATGAAGTCGGCAGAATGTGATTTAAGGCATATACCGTCGTCGGCAGCATCAAAGTAGGAATTTGTGACGCTTACAGAGTCACAGTCAACAATATCAACACCGTCATTGTTCCAGTATGACTTGCTGTCGACAGTAATTCCGTCTATAACAACATTCCTGCACTGGTCGTACTGCTGGTTCCAGCTTCCCGGATCTTTAAGAAGAATACCTCGGATAACAACGTTTCTGCAGCCCCGGAAATAGATATTCTGCGGACGTATTGTTTCTCTTGGTCTGTCATATTTAAGGGGATCGGTGATAACACCTTTGTGAATAAGATCGACCAGATTGCCGGCAACCCCGAAACCGCGTCCGTCAATTACACCTTTGCCGGTAATACCGATATTCTGCTGATTAATAGCAAAGATCAGTGCTGTCCAGTTGTTGCTCATTTCATAATCAAGGGGATTTAAAGAGCCAACGAGAATGGCCCCTTCCTCGAGCTGGATTGTGACATCTGACTTTAAATAAACAGTTCCGGTGAGGTAACGGCCAACATAAAACACAAGACGGCCCCCTCCATTTTCGCTTATGTAGTCGATGCCTTTCTGAATAGAAGTCGTATTGAGTGTTGTTCCGTTCGATTTAATGCCAAACATAGAGGCATTGTAATCCTTAGCC
>DOTV01000028.1 GCA_003520925.1 Bacteroidales bacterium
CAGATAACGTACAATTTCTCTTTCTCCTGTCCTGAAAGCATAATAACATGATGCCGGGGCATTAATTCGTTAATCTTTTTATAAATTTCCATCCCGTTCATAAATTCATTATCCCCGTTTGTAAAATAATAATCCAAAATAATAAGATCAGGGCATGAATCAAGCTCCTTTAGACAGTCTTCTCCATATCTGAACGACTTTACCTGGTAACCTTCTGAGGTCAGACGCCTGGTTACAAGCAAGTTAATTACCGGGTCATCATCAACAATAAATATCAGTTTTTTCGTCCCCATTGCCTGATGAATTAAAATGGATTTATAACTAAATATTAAAACTTTCAGGTATCTATTGTAATATTAATATTTATAAATGTGATTTAGATTGAAAACAGTGGAAATGAGTTCATCATGTTGATAACCTTCTTTCCGACATTCCTGATAACGAATTCATCTTCAATATTTGAGATCACCTCATCTATCAGTTCAACTATGGCTCCCATGTGATCCGGCTTAAGTCCCCTGGTTGTAATTGCAGGCGTTCCGACCCTCAATCCCGACGTCAGGAATGGTGACCTGCTGTCGAATGGAACCATGTTTTTGTTTACAGTAATATGTGAAAGCACAAGCGTATTTTCAGCTTTTTTCCCTGATATCTCCGGGAATTTTGTCCTCAGGTCGATAAGCAAAAGATGATTGTCGGTTCCACCTGAAACCACTTTATATCCTTTGTCGGTAAATGCCTGAGCCATAACAGCTGCATTTCTTTTCACCCTTGCCTGGTATTCAACGAATTCAGGAAGAAGAGCCTCCCCGAAAGAGACAGCTTTTGATGCAATCACATGTTCCAGAGGGCCTCCCTGCACACCTGGAAATACTGCTGAGTTAAGGAGTGATGACATCATTCTCAACTCTCCCTTTGGGGTGGTAATGCCCCACGGGTTGACAAAATCCTTTCCCATAAGTATGATGCCCCCCCTTGGTCCCCTTAATGTCTTATGAGTTGTTGATGTAACAATATGGGCATATTTCAGCGGATTCTTTAACAGTCCGGCAGCTATAAGACCGGCCGGATGAGCCATATCGACCATCAGAAGAGCCCCCACTGAATCAGCTATATTCCTCATCCTCTCATAGTCCCACTCCCGTGAATAAGCAGAGGCACCCCCAATTATCAATTTTGGTTTTTCCTTCAGGGCAAGCTGTTCCATCATATCATAATCAACGATGCCGGTCTCTTCTTTTACACTATAGGCAACCGGTTTATAAAGTATCCCTGATGAATTAACCGGTGATCCGTGCGAAAGATGACCTCCATGTGACAGATTAAGGCCCATAAAAGTTTCGCCGGGTTTTAGAACAGTAAAAAACACAGCCATATTTGCCTGAGCTCCTGAATGTGGCTGCACATTTGCGTATTCAGCATCAAAAAGCTTTTTGCACCTGTCGATGGCTATCTGTTCAGTCTGATCCACTATTTCACATCCGCCGTAATAGCGGTTTCCAGGATAGCCTTCTGCATATTTGTTTGTAAGAACTGATCCCATGGCTTCAAGTACCTGCGCACTTACAAAATTCTCTGACGCTATCAGTTCAATGCCATTCAGCTGACGCTGACGTTCTTTTTCAATCAGGTCAAATACCAGAGTGTCTTTTATCATCAGGTTTAGATTAATTATTGATTAGAAGGTTTTTAGAGCCAACCTGATGGTGGTCACCAGAATTCAGGATCGGCGGTTACTTACAAAGATAGTGTTAATATTATAAAAAATTAACTGCAGGTAAGATTTCTATTCCTCCGAAAACTGGACAAGCAGTTCACGGTAGGTAGTATATAAACGCGATTTTGATAGAAAACCGACATAATAGCCCTTATCAAGCACCGGCAAATTCCAGGCCCCGGTATTGCTGAAAGCATCCATTACAACCTCAATGTTTTCACCAATATCGAGATATGTAGGTGGTATTGTCATAAAGTCCTTAACAAAGGTAGTTTTATACAGCTCACTGTTAAACATAATCTCCCTGACGTCATCAAGAAGAACCACACCTTCAAGTATATTGTATTCATCAACGACTGGAAATATATTTCTGTTTGATTTTGATATTGTCTTCACAAGATCGCCCAGATTATCGGTTGACCTTATTGTTATCAGATCCTTTTCAATCTCCTTACGCCAGTTCATCATTGTAAGGACTGCTTTATCCTTGTCGTGTGTAATAAGTTCACCTTTTTCTGCAAGCTGAATATGATATATTGAATGCTTCTCAAATGCTCTGACAGTTATATAAGCTATTGTCGAAGTGATAATAAGAGGGATTAACAGTGTGTAACCTCCGGTAATTTCAGCAATAAGAAAAATTGCAGTTAGTGGAGCATGCATTACTCCTGCCATTGCTCCTGCCATCCCTACAAGTACAAACCTGTTATCAGGGATTTCGGCTCCCGCATATCTGTTCAACAGGCTCGCAATTATAAAACCAGTAACACCTCCGATAAACAGAGTTGGTGCAAAAATGCCTCCTACCCCGCCTGCACCGTTTGTCGAACTGCTGGCAATAACTTTTAGAAAAACAAGACCTAAGAAAAACAGGATATAGACAAAATAACTGTTTCCTAATCCTGAAAAGAGTGAATTCTGAAAAATTGAACCTTCATTTCCATGAAGGAGTGACATTATTGTATTGTAGCCTTCACCATAAAATGAAGGAAAAATATATATCAGGAGTCCAAGAACAGATCCTCCAAGTAATAGCCTGCCAAAGATGTTATTGATCTTTTCATACCACTTCTCAAGGAGGAGGGTCATTTTTGAAAAGAAGAGTGATACAAAGCCTGATACAGCACCAAGCAGTAAGTACCATGGAATATTGCGGATATTAAATGCTTCAGTAATGTTGAAAGAAAGCAACACATCATCCCCTATCAGGAAATATGCTACAGTCGCAGCGGTAACGGATGATATGAGAAGCGGAACTATCGATGACATTGTAAGGTCGAGCATCAGCACTTCAAGGGTAAAAACTATTCCGGCAACAGGTGCCTTGAAAATTCCCGAAATTGCCCCTGCAGCACCACATCCTATCAGCAATGTAACATTCTTGTAGTTCAGGTTGAAATATTTTCCGATTGTAGATCCAATTGACGATCCTGTAAGCACAATGGGTGCTTCAGCTCCGACCGATCCTCCAAAACCGATGGTGATTGTAGTTGCAATAAGTGATGTCCAGTTGTTGTGTCCTCTGATCCGGCTCTTCTTTTTAGATATTGCATAAAGTACCCTGCTGACTCCATGTCCGATATTATCCTTTACTATATACCTGACAAACAAAAGAGTAAGCAGCATTCCTAACAATGGATATGCCAGATAAAAGTAGCTTCCTGATTCAGGTGTAATACCTTCAGTAAGTATTCTGTTTGTATAATGGATCGCATTTTTGAGCACAGCTGCCGCAAGAGCACTGAGCAACCCGACCACCAGGCTCAGAAAATAGACCAATGTGACCTGGTCAATCTTGAAAAGGTAATTGTTAATATACTTCCTTATAAACCTGTTCCCTGACATAGCGTTGCAAATATAAAAACAATAGCAGACCTTCTCCGTTTTTTAGTTAAGTTTGTCTATTTCTAAGATCTCCCGAATGATAAATTTCAACAGGTTCAGACTGGATAACGGACTGAGGGTAATTGTCCATGAGGACAGATCAACACCCCTTGCAGCAATGAATATCCTGTACGATGTCGGATCGAAAGATGAAAACCCGGGTTTAACTGGTATGGCCCACCTGTTTGAGCACCTTATGTACTGCGGAACTGAAAATATTCCAGAATATGATCTGCCTCTTCAGCTGGCTGGCGGAGAAAATAATGCCTTCACGAATAATGATATAACAAACTATTATATAACACTGCCTTCCGGAAATATTGAAACTGCCTTCTGGCTTGAATCCGACAGGATGCTTGAACCCGGTTTCACACAAACAAAGCTTGATATCCAGAGAAATGTTGTGAAAGAAGAATTTAAGCAGCGTTATCTGAATCAGCCATATGGCGATGTTATGCTTCTTATGCGTCCACTATCGTATATTACCCACCCCTACAGATGGCCTACAATTGGGATGGATATTTCTCACATTGAGAATGTTGAAATTGAACATGTTAAAGATTTCTTTTCGCATCATTATACACCGGACAATGCTATTCTGACACTTTCGGGAAATATCGATCCCGACCAGGTTTACAAACTCGCTTTAAAATGGTTCGGTTCAGTGCCGGAAAGAAAAAGAGCGATTCGTAATCTGCCGCCGGAACCAGCTCAGACCCTTGAAAGGAAGCTGACGGTAGAAAGGAACGTTCCTTCCGACGCTTTATATAAAGCCTGGCACATCGGACCACGGATAAGCAAGGACTATCCTTCACTTGACCTTATGACAGATCTTCTTGCGGGAGGTGAATCGGGAAGGCTTTATAACAAGCTTGTAAGAGATAAAAACCTCTTCAGTGAAATAAATGCCTATCTAACTTCGGATATTGATCCAGGATTGGTAATCATCAGTGGAAAGCTCATGAACGGGACTGATATATTGAAAGCAGAAAAAGCTGTTAATGAGGTACTTAATGAATTAATGGATTCAGCCCTGACAGATTATGAGCTGGAAAAAGTAAAGAACAGGTTCGAATCGTCAGTTGTACTCTCAAATACAAGCATTCTGAACAAAGCAATGAATCTGTCGGTTTATGAATTGCTCGGAGATCCCGGTATGGTGAACAGGGAAGTCGAATGCTACAGGGCCGTAAGCAGAGAAATGGTAAGAGAGAGTGCAATAAAATACCTGAGCCCTGAAAACTGTACCACATTGTTTTACCTCTCAATAAACAAAAAATAAACATGGTCAGACTCCGGCAAATACAGCCTCCCGTTCATCCATTTGATGCAAGGATACTTGTTCCGGTAAAGCCTGTAACTCTTACCAACGGAACAAATGCATTTTTCATAAATGCCGGAACAGAGGATATTATGAGGATAGAATTTATCTTCAGGGCAGGAATTGTTCAGGAACATCTGCCCTTGCTTGCAACTTCAGTCAATATGATGCTGACCGAAGGCTCTGAAAAATACACTTCTGAAGAGTTGAACAGCATACTGGATTACTACGGCATTTTTCTTAATCTGACCGCTGAGAAGGATACTGCAGGATTAATTGTGTATTTTCTGAACAGGCACATGGAGAAAGCTTTAGAATTGATTGCCGAGATACTTTTTCACCCTGAATTTCCTGAAAAGGAGCTTGAAATTCTCATGAAAAAAAGGCTGAACTGGTACCTGATAAACAGAGAAAAAGTCCAGAATGTAGCTTCCGATAAATTCTTTGAGTCGGTTTTCGGTCCGGATCACCCTTATGGCCGGATAGCCCTCCCGGATGATTTTAAGGGGATGATACCATCGGCGCTGAAAGATT
>DOTV01000140.1 GCA_003520925.1 Bacteroidales bacterium
GGTCCAAGGGTTGAGATTTCGGCTAAATAAAGGCGTCCGAATCCTGTTTCCCCGTTTTTCAGAACTGAATATGTCGACACGCATTCAATTTTGAAATCAGCGGCTCCTGTTTCTTCTATCAATTCTCTGCTTGCAGCTTCATCGGCGCTTTCATCCTTTTCAATGTGCCCACCCGGGATCTCCCAGGTAGTTCGCTTATGATGCCTCACAAAGATCCAATTATCACCATATTTTGCAGCGATCACCGAATAAGTGAGATTAGTTTCCGGATTAAAGGAAGGATCGAAAAATTTTACTTCAGTCATGGTTCATATTTAAGGCGATGCTAATGTAACTATAATCACAATAGATTTTTATTAAGTACATTTACACATTGAATATAGTATTATGTGGCTATTCATCATCCTGATAATAACTGAGATACTGACATTGAAGGTCATAAGGCAGCATTTCTACGAAAAATCGTGGATGAGTTATTATTTTTTAATCACCTTTCATGCAATATTAAGCATCTGGCTTTGGATTTTATGGTTCAAGGCATCATCTTACAGGGGTATCTTTGATGAACCTGGAAATATCTGGGTGCTTACAAATCTTACAGGTATGATGGCTGCTGTTGTATTTCCAAGGATCATTCTTATTCTTTTCCATTTTTCGGGCTGGCTTGCAAGAAAGAAGACGGGAGGTCATAACAGGATCCTTACTAATTCCGGGCTGATAATTTCAGTATTGATATTTCTTGTTATCGCTGTAGGTACAATAAAGGGCAGGTATAATTTTAAAACTGAGAATATTACAGTGAAGATCAAAGGATTAAAACCGGATCTGGACGGACTTAAGCTAGTCCAGATCTCTGATCTTCACCTTACATCATTTTATCATCACCAGGAGATGCTAGAGAGGCTAATGTTTAAGATTAATGAACAGAATCCTGATCTTTTGATCAACACAGGCGATTTCATTACTATAGGCTGGAGGGAATTCAGCAGATTTGATACAATACTTAACAAGGCAAAGGCAAAGTACGGTAGTTTTGCTGTTATGGGTAACCATGATTTCGGAACTTATCATCCTCATTATACAGATGCTGAAAGAGATAATAATGTATTGCTGATGAATAGGTTCATAGCCTCTTCAGGTTACAGGGTGCTGAATGATGAATTTGCAATTGTTAATATCAGGGAATCAAAAATAGCTTTGATCGGGGTTATGACAAGGGGATCATTTCCCAGAATGATCCACGGTGATCTGAAAAATGCTCTAAGAGGTATATACGGGGCTGATCTGAAGATCCTGCTTGCTCACGATCCGAACCAGTGGGATATTGATGTTACCGGGAAAACTGATATTGACCTTACTCTGTCGGGGCATACTCATGGGATGCAGGCAGGAATTCTCACAAAAAATTTCAGGTGGAGTCCGGCGCGCTATTTTTATCCCAGGTGGAACGGACTCTATAAGGTGGGTGAACAAAATCTTGTTGTGAACCGGGGTCTGGGTGTACTTGGAATTCCTTTCCGGGTCGGGATGCCTCCGGAGATAACTGTAATCACTCTGGAATCCGAATTAGAATAGTAACCTTTATATCGGACCAGGTAAAAGAAACGGGCAGCAGGATGATCTGCTACCCGTATTTTGACCGGACTACCTTATCTTTCTTAATACTAACTAACCTAACTAACCTGATTAACCTGATCGGTATTTCAATCTCTTCAGATTTGATAACTAATCATTTAAACCATGAAAATCAAAAGATAAAGAAAGTCACAATCAATAATTTCCTATTTTCGGATTAATCTTATTTTATTAATTATTCTACCTTTAGACAGATACAGTCATTCATTTATTCTGTCATCAATAAAATTTAAAGAATTTTTAACATTCCCTTTCAGATGGCAAAAGGATAAAACAGGTAGGGAGTCACAAGCCGGGGAAATGAAAAGATTATTATTATTTAATACTAACTAGTTTATAGAATTGATTATTATAAAAGATTTGTTATTAAATAAAACCACCTTTTATATGCGAACCATTCTCATTTACTCTTCAATACTACTACTCCTCTCCTGCCAGAATAAAAATGACACCTGGATAAGAATCAACCAGCTGGGTTACAAAAAAACCGACGTCAAAGTTGCCGTATTTATCTCATACGGAAATAAAGACCTGAAATCTTTCAGACTGACTGACGCTGCCTCAGGTAAAATAATTCTCGAGAAGAAAATAAATGAAGGTGCCGCATCCATGCCCCCGTTTAATAGCTGCTTCCGCCTCAATTTTAGTGAACTTTCAAAAGAAGGCACTTACAGAATCGAAGCAGGAAATACAGTTTCGCCCGACTTCAGAATCTCGGATGATATTTATTACGGCACAGCTGATTTCCTGCTGAATTATATGAGACAACAGAGATGCGGCTTTAATCCGTGGCTGAAAGATTCATGCCACACGCATGACGGATATGTGATTTACGGAGGGAAAAATGATTCACTTCATATCGATGCAACAGGCGGATGGCACGATGCTGCCGACTATCTCCAGTATGTTGCAACCTCGGCAAACGCAACCTATCAGATGCTATTTGCTTTCGCTGCAAATCCATCTTCATTCGGCGATAATTTTGTGGCAAACGGATTACCCGGAAAGGACGGAATACCTGATGTTCTTAATGAAAGCAGATGGGGACTCGACTGGCTGCTGAAGATGAACCCGGCCCCGGGCATAATGTATAACCAGATTGCAGATGACCGCGACCACATCGGTTTCCGGTTTCCGAATGAGGATACAGCCGATTACGGCAAAGGAGCTGAAAGACCTGTGTACAGATGCACAGGAAAGGAACAGGGACTTTTCAGATATAAAAACCACACAACAGGTATAGCTTCAACAGCAGGGAAATTCGCTTCAGCATTTGCAATGGGCTCTGAAATATATAAACCGATCGATCCTGAATTTTCAAGGCTGCTGTCTGAAAAAGCTATTTCGGCATTTAAATACGGACTCGAAAATCCGGGTGTCTGTCAGACCGCTCCCGGAACAGCTCCGTATTTTTATGAAGAAGATAACTGGGTCGACGATATGGAACTGGCAGCCATTGAATTATACAGGATCACCGGGGATGAGACGTATCTTGATCATGCTGTTGATTTTGGAAGAAAAGAGCCGGTTACACCCTGGATAGGAGCCGACACTGCCCACCATTATCAATGGTATCCTTTCATGAATATGGGACACCCGGGAATAGCGAATTTAACGGACCGGTCTGCTTTTAAGGATGAGTTCCTTAAAAACATGAGGGATGGATTACAACGTATTGAAGTTAAGGGGGAAAAGAATCCGTTCCGGATAGGTGTACCATTTATCTGGTGTTCAAACAACCTTGTAGCGGCCACCCTGACTCAGTCAGACCTTTACAGCCGGATAAGCGGAGATCAGTCGTTTAAAGAGATGGAAGCCGCTCACCGCGACTGGCTGTTCGGTTGTAATCCATGGGGTACAAGCATGGTAGTTGGTCTTCCTGAAAATGGTGACTATCCTGAAAATACACACTCATCCTATGTTGTCAGAGGAGAGAAGGTTCCCGGAGGACTTGTCGACGGACCTGTTTATTCCACTATCTTTAAGAACCTAAAATATATTTATCTGTCAGCGGAAGATGAATATTCACAATTTCAGACCAGCCTCGCGGTTTACCATGATGATTTTGCAGATTATTCAACAAATGAGTGCACAATGGATGGAACTGCATGTCTTGTTTATTACCTTTCCTCGCTGCAAAACACAAAACATAAAGGAGAATAGATAAGTTTATGGCTTTACAGATCCAGAGTACAGGGGATTTTAACTACAGGATTATTTTTTCCCGCCGGCGTACAATAAGTATAATTATCAGTCCTGATTCCGGCGTTTTCGTAAAAGCCCCCTTTATGACACCGGTGAACACGATCCGAAGGTTTGTAAATGAAAAATCGGATTGGATAACCAAGACTCTCTATGGTTTTAATTCTCTTAAAAGACTGGACAATATAAAAGGTTATTCAGATGGTGATACTGTTTTACTTTACGGAAAAGAATATAAGCTCAGGTTATTTGAATCGGATAAGTATTCGGTAAAAACGACAGACGGCAATATTATTGAAGCACGATATCTCAAAAACATTAATCCACTAATTATCAGAGCATTGCTTGAAGACTGGTTTAAATATGTTGCTCAGGACAAGATAAAACTGAAATTCAATGAG
>DOTV01000171.1:0-2397 GCA_003520925.1 Bacteroidales bacterium
TCCGCTTCCGATTTTCTCAGGCTGATGCGTGAGAAAAAGGAACTTGTGGAAATTGATTCCAAGCTTGCAAACCGATCGGTTAATGAAGGGTTCTCAGGTGGAGAAAAAAAGAAGAATGAGATATTCCAGATGGCTATGCTTGAGCCGAAGCTATCAATTCTTGACGAAACCGACTCGGGACTTGATATTGACGCTCTCAGGATAGTGGCTAACGGTGTCAACAAACTTAAAAGGCCCGATAATTCTGCAATTGTAATTACACATTACCAGCGCCTTCTGGATTATATTGTACCGGACGTGGTTCATGTACTTTACGACGGCCGGATTGTAAAAACTGCCGGAAAAGAACTCGCCTTTGAGCTTGAAGAAAAGGGTTACGACTGGATTAAGAAAGAGGTTGAAAATCAAAACTGATATGAACGGAAAATCTGAAGTATCGGAATTTTATTCAGGGCTCTACACTGACAACATTGAGAAGATCGAGGAGGACTCTTCTCAGTTTATAAATTCTTTCAGGAAAGACGCATTTGAAAAGTTCAGCCAGTTGGGAGTTCCGACCAGGAAAAATGAAAGCTACAAATACACAAATCTCGATCTTTTCTTCAAACACAACTATAAAAGCTATTTCATTCCTGGTGAATCGGATTTTCAGAAGGCGGAAGACTTCAGGTGTGATGTGACCGACCTTGATGCTCACGGGGTAGTGCTTATGAATGGCTTTTACCCGACAATAAACGGAAAGCTTCGCCAGCTTCCGGGGGACATTACGATTGGCAGCCTGAATGAAGCTGCCAAAAGATTCCCTGCCATGGTTGAGAAGCATTACGGTAGATATGCTAAGAGCAATACGGACGGTTTGATACATCTTAATACTGCTATGGCTTCCGATGGTGTTTTTATTCATGTGCCAAGAGGAGCCGTGCTCAGGAAACCTGTTCAGGTGGTTAATCTTGTTGATTCAAAAGAAGATACATTCAATCAGCACCGTAATCTTATAATTGTTGAGGATAATGCTGAATTTACACTTATCATTTGCGATCATACTCTTTCTCCTCAAAAGTTCCTGACAAATGCTGTTACCGAGATTCATATCGGAGAGAATTCTCATTTTGATATTATACGGGTTCAGAATGAGCACAACAATGCATGTAAGATAACCCATACATTCATTTACCAGGAGAAGAACAGCTATGCCTCTTCAAACAATATTACACTCCATGGAGGACTTGTCCGCAACAGTACTTTTCATTACCTGAGCGGTGAGGGTGCAGAATGCAATTCATCAGGCCTTTTCCTCGCCGATAAATGGCAGCATATTGATAATTTTGTAAATGTTGACCACGCCTCCCCGAATTGTACCAGCAACCAGCTATTCAAGGGAGTTCTGGATGAGATGTCAACCGGTGCATTCAACGGGCGGATTTATGTTGCTCCCAATGCACAGGGAACTCTGGCTTATCAGAAGAATAATAATATTCTTCTGACCGATGATGCAAAGATGGATTCGAAGCCGCAGCTGGAGATCTTTGCCAATGATGTTAAATGCAGTCATGGTGCAACAGTCGGCCAGCTTGATGATAATGCACTCTTCTATTTGCAGTCGAGAGGAATTGATAAACGTCAGGCCAGGCTCATGCTTATGTTCGGTTTTGCCCATGAGGTGATACAGAATATAAAAGTTGAGGCACTCAGGGAAAGAATGGATAATCTTGTAATGCAGAGGCTTAAGGGTGAATTGTCGCGGTGCGCAAGCTGTATGGTTAAATGTGGCTAAAATTAGGTTCAAGTGAAGAATATCTCAGAAATACGAGCCGATTTTCCGTTGCTGCAAAGGCGAGTCTACGATAAGCCGCTTATCTATTTTGATAACGGGGCCACAACCCAGAAACCGCTCTGCGTCCTTGATAAAGTAAGGGAAGTTTACACAACCTACAATGGGAATGTCCATAGAGGAGTCCATGCAATGAGCGATCTCACTTCCGAAGCTTTTGAAAATGCAAGGGAAAAGGTAAGATCATTTATTAATGCCGGAAAGCGTGAGGAAATAGTTTTCACATCAGGAACAACAGGATCAATTAACAGTATCTCCTTCTCGTTTGGCGAGCGATATATTAAACCTGGCGACGAGATAATTCTCAGCAACCTCGAACATCATGCAAATATCATCCCATGGCAGATGATGTGCAACAGAAAGGGGGCATTTCTGAAGATTATCCCGGTAAATGATAACGGTGAGATAATTTTTGAGGAGTACCTTAAGCTGTTTTCGAAAAAAACCAGGATTGTTGCAATAACACAGGCCTCAAACGCGCTCGGAACTGTTCTGCCGATTAAGGAAATGATTAATGCAGCTCATTCAGAAGATGTTCCGGTTCTCATAGATGGAGCACAGGGTAT
>DOTV01000171.1:2686-3404 GCA_003520925.1 Bacteroidales bacterium
GGTCATAAGATCTATGGACCTACAGGAATTGGTATTTTATACGGAAAAGAAAAATGGCTCTCCGAACTGCCTCCTTACCAGGGCGGTGGTGATATGGTTGACAGGGTAACTTTTGAAAAAACGACGTATAATGAACTTCCTTTTAAATTTGAAGCCGGTACAATGAATTATGCCGGAGCGATCGGGCTTGGTATGGCTCTTGATTATGTTTCAGATATGGGGAGAGAAGAGATCGCCGAACGTGAAAAAATGCTTCTTGATTATGCAACTCACCTGTTATCATCAATTGGAGGAGTCAGAATATTCGGCAGATCAGCGAACAAAATATCAACTATATCATTTTTGCTTGAGGGCATTCATCAGTACGATACTGGGATGATTCTTGACAAACTGGGCATTGCGGTCAGAACAGGTACCCATTGTGCCCAGCCGGTGATGGATCGCTTCGGGATTGAAGGTACGGTAAGGGTTTCAATGTGTTTTTACAATACGACTGAGGAAATTGACACACTTGGCACGGGAATTGAAAAAGTGATCAGCATGTTTTCAAAATGAAAGCCATGACAATTGACGAGGTTCAAAACAATATAATTGAGGAGTTTTCCCTGTTCGAGGACTGGATGGATAAATACAATGTTCTTATCGATATGGGAAAGGAGTTGCCTTTGATCGATCCAAAGTTCAAGGTAAAGGATTACCTGATAGAAGGCTGCCAGTC
>DOTV01000171.1:3743-8408 GCA_003520925.1 Bacteroidales bacterium
AGGGGAATAGTTGCCCTGCTTATTAAAGTCCTTTCAGGGAGAAGTCCTGATGAGATTATTAAAACAGAGCTCTATTTTATCGACAGGATCGGGCTCAGACAAAACCTTTCGCCGACCCGGTCAAACGGATTGCTTTCAATGGTGAGGCAGATGAAACTGTATGCAATGGCATATAAGGCGCAGGTCGCAGGGCACAGGGCACAGGGTGATCGTTAAGCTCTGGTCTCTGTTATAGCGGGTTATTAAACAATGAGTAATAAATCAAAAAGATTGCTTCCCCGCCAGATGGCGGATCGCAATAACAGAAAATACTTCATAAATTATGGATCCAACTGAACAACTTGAAATAGAAACCAGGATAGCAGGTGTGCTTAAAAGCATCTATGATCCGGAGATCCCTGTTAACATTTATGATCTGGGACTTATTTACAATGTCGAAGTGGACGATGATCATATTGCACATATTACAATGACACTTACAGCTCCAAATTGCCCAATGGCTGAAGACCTGATTGAAGAGGTAAAATATAAGGTGGCCGGGACAAAAGGTGTAAAGGATTGTGATCTGAAGCTGACTTTCAAACCACCATGGGATAAAAGCATGCTGAGCGATGAAGCAAAGCTCGAACTGGGTTTCCTTTAAAATAATGTTATGGCAGACTCATCTGAACACATACTTTCAGGCAGCATCAGGAATAAATTACAAGAGCTTGGATTCGATATTTGGGGAATAGCCAGATCACGGACTCTGAATGAGTGTGGTCCTTTAATTGAAGCCTGGGTGGAAGCAGGAATGCATGATAGGATGGGATATCTTGCAAGAGATATAAATAAGCGTCTTAATCCTGAAAACCTGTTTCCCGGAGCAAAATCACTCATAGTCACGGGCCTTGGTTATTACTCGGAAAATAAGCAGAAAGATCCTGAGGCTCCTGTACTCTCCCGCTACACCTATGGCATCGATTATCATGAGGTAATCAGCAAAAAGCTTGAAAAGCTTCTTTCATGGATCAAAAGTTCTCAACCCGGAACTGAAGGACGAATTGTCGTTGATACTGCATCTCTCCTGGAAAAAGCCTGGGCCAGGGAGGCGGGGCTTGGATGGCAGGGACGCCATTCGATAATCATTAATAAGAATATCGGATCTTTCTTTTTTATCGGGATCCTGGTACTGAACATTGACCTTGAGTATGACAATCCGTTTGAAAAGGATTATTGCGGCGACTGCAGATTATGCATCGATGCATGTCCGACAGGAGCCATAAATGAGAACCGGACAATTGATACGAGAAAATGTATTTCGAATCTTACAATTGAGAACAGAGGACCCATACCTGAGAAAATTGTGCCGCAACTTGGCAGAAGGGTTTATGCCTGTGACAGATGTCAGGAAGTCTGTCCATGGAATAAGTATTCAGGACAGAATAAGACACCCGAGTTTGCAATTAACGAGGAGGTAGCTGAGATGAGCCTGAGTGACTGGAAAAATCTTTCAGAAGAAAAATTCAAACGACTTTTCAGTAAAACATCTATGTGCAGGGTCAGTTACGAAAAGTTTATGGGGAACATTGATGCTGCTTTGAAATCAGGAAATTGATTTTAGCATACAATAAATTAACTGGTTCTTCTTTTACCTTTCTGCAAATCTTACGTCTTATTAATAAACAATTAGCCGCTTTGGTTGAAAAGGAACTTATCGAGGAGTGCAGGAAGGGTGATCTGCATAATTTCAGAAAGGTGGTTGAGAAAAGCACACCTTTGATTTTCTCGGTTGCATTCAGGATGCTTGGCGATGAGGATTCAGCACGTGATATTGTTCAGGAGACACTGGTGACCATCTGGCAGAAAATGTCTAAAATAAAGACAGCCGAAAGTTACAAAACGTGGGTTTACAGAATTGCCGTGAATAAATGTTATGATGAACTGAGGAAACAAAAACGGCAGAATGAAAGCAGATATGATGATCAGGCATGGGCACTGATTTCAAATCATTTGTCAGACGACGGGATAACTGAACTGGAGAGTCAGGAGAATGCGATGATAATAAATATTTTAACAAATAAATTAAGCCATAAACAGAAAGCTGTATTTGTGCTTTCAGAACTGGAAGAGATGCCTGCCGGTGAAATATCGGAGATAACAGGAATGACAAAGGCGGTAGTCAAGGCAAACCTTTATTATGCAAGGAAGAATATTGAATCACTTTTGCAGAAATATTTAAAAAGATGACAGCAGAAAATGACAGGTATGAAAAGATGGTTGAAATTCTCAGGAAATCCAGGCCTGAAATGGCTCAGCCTGAGAAACTCGGGGAAGAGGTCATAAGAAAGATAGAGCTTAAAAATCATAATAGCCTCAGGGTGGCAGATCTCATCGATTCTATTTTCGGATGGGTATATATAGGATGGGTGAGAAGAAGCCTTGTGGGAGCAGCTGTATTAATGGCAGCATTGTTTGTCTATCAACAGGCATTTATCTTCAGGCAGGTAAAAAATATAAGCAAACTGGTTGTAATATCGGGAATTGAGACATCTAAAACATTTTCATCAGATCTCGAAAAGAGACTGACCCTGTATAAAATGTCAACCCGTTTATCGCCCGGAGAGGATATTAAGATATCAGCAGGAGAATTGGGAAAATTTCTCGACTCTTATAACAATCTGCAGTTAAAGTACAGGGACCTCCTCAGGATAATTGATGAGAACCCGGAACTGAAGAGTTATTTTGAAAATAAACTTGAACAGGAGAAAAAATATAAACCTGATATATAAAAAAATGAAAAACAGGAAATTAAAACTCATCATTTCACTGGCACTTGCCTTGGCAGCTTCATGTGATGATCCCGAAACCATAGTTACAAATATTGTGCACCCCGACGGAACAATAACAAGGAAAATTGAAATGAGAAATCTCGAGAACAAATTTGAGCTTTCTCACCTTCAGGTTCCGTTCGACAGCACCTGGGAAATACGAGATTCCCTTGAGATCTCAGAAAAAGGTGACACTACATGGGTGAAAAGGGCAGAAAAACTTTTTGAAAGTGTAGAAGAACTCAACCGGCAGTATGCCTCCGACAGCGGCGCAAATAAGGATATTGCAAGGCATGCGGAATTTGGAAAAAAATTCAGATGGTTTAACACCGAATATGACTTTAACGAGATTATTGACAAAAAAATGAAGTACGGCTACCCTGTTTCTGATTTTCTTAATCAGGATGAGCTTAAGTGGTTTTTTACGCCTGAAAACCTTAAGTCGGAAAAGAAAAATGGTTCCGACAGTTTAAGATACAGAGTATTCAGCGACACTGTTGATAAAAAACTTGAGAGATGGTATCTGAAAAACATTGTTTCAGAATGGATAGGGGAATTTAGCATACTCACGGATGGGAAAGCAGATAACGGCATGGACAAGGAAACACTTAAAAAGCGGGAAAATGAATTCGTAAGTATAGTGGAACAGGACAGCGAGCATTTTGACAGTTTATGGACCGAGGGAGCTCTGCTTAGGGAGTTTTTGGGAGAGGCCAATGCTCTAAAGTACAAAACCGAAGCCGATTCAGCAGCAATAATTGCCACTGATCGTTTCTGGGTCTCTTTTAAACCATATACATTAAGGACAGTAATGCCGGGAAGGTTAACAGGTACTAACGGATTTGTCGATTCGGCAGGAATATTGCTGTGGCCTGTCAATTCCGACTATTTCCTTTCAGAACAGTATAAAATGCATGCCGAATCGAAAATCCCAAATGTCTGGGCCTGGATTGTGTCGGGCTTATTCATTCTGTTTGTATTCACAGGAATCATCTTAAGGAAAAAAAGAAAAGGCTGAGATACTCAGCCTTTTAACCTAACCTAATAACCCATTCTATAATTATCTAACACTAACTTCCATAATCTTTCAGTATCAGCATGAGCTTCTGCCGCGTAAAGAATATCCTGCTTTTTACGGTTCCTATTTTTAATCCAAGTTTATCGGCAATCTCATGATACTTAAAACCATCTATGTGCATCCTGAATGGTATCCTGAAATCATCGTTCAATGAATCGATCGCTCTATCTATTTCTCCCTGGGCATATTTCGATTCAGGGGAGATAAAACCCTTGTCATGCGGCATATTTAAATAATAGAGGTCCTGGGTTCCGTCGATTATTGTATTCTCCTTTATATTCCTTCTGTAATTATTAATGAAAGTGTTTTTCATTATTGTAAATACCCAGGCTTTAAGATTCGTATAATCGATAAATTTTTCCTTGTATGTAATTGCCTTGAGATAAGTGTCCTGAACAAGATCCAGGGCAGTATCTCTGTCTGAAGTCAGACTCATTGCAAACCTTTGAAGGTTGCTTTTCATCTCGATCAGACTATTGTTAAATTCATGAGCTGTCATGGTCTTTATTTTTTGATTGTCGAACAAATATATAAACAAAATAGAAGATAAACAAATCTTAATATCTATATATCTGTTGGATCAACACATATTCTAAATAAGATAGAATTGTAAGAAGCAGGAATACAGAGAAATACAGTTATAAAGATTAAGCCGGTATAAATTTTGAATAAATTATATATATAGAGAGTTAAAATGTTTGTTTTGTTTTTTGGTCTCAGACAGCTCTTCATGTCTGATTAATTAAACCATATCCGGACCTCGGATAGCGACCTTTG
>DOTV01000036.1:0-4366 GCA_003520925.1 Bacteroidales bacterium
TGAGTGCCATTCATTGGATAGGCCGAACTGCCCATGCTGTAAGCAAACTGGGTGTAGCTGTTATAGTTACCCATACGGTCATTTCCAACAGCACCATATCCGAGGCGAAGCTTCAATTCGTTCAGCCAGCTTTTCGTTGAGGCCATAAATGCCTCTTCAGATATTCTCCAGCCAACAGAAAATGCCGGGAAAATACCATATTTCTGAGTTCCGAAACGGGATGAACCATCTCGCCTTACCACCGCCTCAACCATGTATTTGTCGGCAAATGTATAGTTAAGTCTTCCGAAAAGTGAGAACAGGCTGTAGGAGCTGTTTGAATCTGAGTTAGTTAAACCGGCAAGACCAGTATTCAGGGTAATGTAGTCGAGATCCTTAAATGGATACCAGTTCCTGTACCCGTACAGATAGGTATAAACATTGTTATATGCTTCGGATCCGACTATGGCTTTGAAGTTGTGCTGGCCTGTCACTAAACCATATTCAAGTGTATTTGTCCAGGTCCAGTCGGTACCGGTGGCTGAGGATTTGCCGAAACCATCGTAGGTTCCTCTTTCTGCAGCAGCAACTTCAACATATCCGATATCTTCCGAATCGTAGCTATAATAGTTCACACCAACAAGTGATTTGACTGACAATCCTTTAAGGAGATTCAATCTGATGAATGTATTGCCGCTTAAACTCATACGATTATTGTAATCGGTCTGGTTCTTGTCGAGCAGGAACAGAGGATTCTGTGCATTTCCCATACCCGCCGGTCTTGATCCGGCATATGTTGTTCCCGATTCATCCCATACCGGAACTGCTGACGGAAGCCTGTAGGTCCATGATACAATTGAGGATTCAGAGTTATCATTACCCTGATATCCGTAATCATGTGTGTACTGCAACCCGATATTTGTACCGACATCGATCCATTTTGCAGGACTGGTGGTAACATTCATTCGGGCATTATACCTGTCAAAACCTGTATATTTAAAAACACCTTCCTCATCGGTATAGCCAAGCATGAATGCATATGTTGTATTCTGGCTGCCACCTGCAATGTCGAGTGTATATTCTTTATATGCGGCGTTCCGTTCTATCTCTTTCATCCAGTCAGTTCCCGGACTTAATTTCGTGATAAGATAGGTGTCATCCCCATCATCAACAGCAAGCTGGTTGTCATATAAAGACATATCGGTACCTGCACCTCCGTTCATTGTCTTTGTCGGGAAGATATAATCAGGTAATACCGGTGTAGGTCCGTTGCCAAACTGAACATGGCTGAAACCAGTGATATTTTTGTTTTTAGCTTCAAGCCAGAGCATTTCAGCCCATTCCCGTGTATTCAGGAGATTGTAATGAGTTGAATTTCTGCTGAACCCCTGTCTTACGTTAAGATTCATTGATACTTTCTGACCTTTTTTCCCACCTTTGGTAGTAATAAGTACAACACCATTAGCTGCCCTTGCACCGTAAATTGACTGTGCTGCAGCATCTTTCAGGATAGTAATAGTCTCAACATCATTAGGTGCATAGTTTCCACCCGGAACGCCATCAACTACATACAGGGGATTGGCATCATTAATTGTCGTCATACCCCGGATCCTGATAGTTGAACCTTCACCTGGAGTGTGCTGGTTAAGAATGGTAACACCAGATACTTTACCCTGAAGACGGGTTATCGGGTTACTTGCGGCGCTTTCGGAAAGCTCAGCTGCACCAACCTGGGCTACTGAGCCAGTAAGAGATTTTCTTGCCATTGTTGAATAACCCACAACCACTATCTCATCAAGTTTTGTTTCGGCCTGATTCATAACCACATCAATGGTGGTCTGTGATCCCACAGTCACTTCTCTGGTCATATAGCCGATGAAGGAAAAGTTAAGAACTGAGCTCGAAGAAGCTACAGTGAGGGCATACCTGCCATCTACATCAGATATGGCACCATTTATAGTGCCTTTTTCCAGAATGTTAACACCAGGCAGTGCCTCTCCGGCAACATCTGTAACCCGGCCTGTAATTCTCTTCTGTTGCATATCACCAGGGTCAGACACGCTGGCAGCAAATGCCTGCATCGTTCCCAGCAATAACAACATTGTTAATAGTTTCACAACAAATTTGGATTTAATCAAACCTGTCCATAGTGAAACATCTCGCATGATTTTTTTGGTCATACTTTTGAAGTTAGTTAGATTAAAAAATAGATAATTAGGAATACTAATGTAAAATTCTTTGAAAATTTAAAGATTAGGGAGCAATTACTCCCGAACAAAAGTTAAAATTTAAGGAGTATATTCCATAGGCATCATGGTTAGGTTAGTAGGGTATCCCAAATTTATTCAATTTTTTGTTCAATAATACTTTTTGCAGTTTTTTTTTGAACCATGTAATCAGCATATTAACAAAGCATTACATATGTTATTAGGAAAAAATGGTTCGGACTGACCTGTATTTCGGGGATTATTTCAAAAAAAATGTTAAAAAAGATTATGAAGTCCCGGAAGTAAAAGATATTGGGAAAAGCAGTAAATTTATTGACCTTAATGCCGGGATTAAATATTCTGAAAACCGGCGCAGAACATAAAAGTGCTCCATTATGAAAAGGAACTTTGTATATCTTATTCTGATAATCTCACCTGTTATATGCCTTTTAAGTGACTGCAGTGAGGATTTTCTCGATGTTAAACCGGCAGGAGGATATAACCAGTATACTCTGGCAACTGAAAAGGGAATTAATGCCCTGCTTATCGGTGCCTATTCAATGCTCGATGGTGTAAGCTCCAGTTTCGGCTGGGAGTCAGCCTCATCAAACTGGCTTTACGGATCAATAAGAGGATTGGAAGCCAATAAGGGAGCCGACGCTGGTGATTCAAGCACTGATATAAGTGCCATCCTGACATTTAGTGAATCTGCCGCGAATCTCTGGACCACCACATACCTGGATACAAAATGGAGAGAAGTGTATGAGGCCGTTGCAAGATGCAACAATGTAGTCAGGGTTGTCAATCAGGCCCTCGCTGATAGGAATATATCACAGGAGCAGGCCGACCTGTTTATTGAACAGGCAAGGGCATTAAGGGGATGGTACCACTTTGAGGCATGGAGGATGTGGGCGAAAATACCATATCTGGATGAAACTTCGGATATCAATACTGTAACCAATAAAGAAGATATAAGAGAGAAGATTATTGCCGACCTGGAGGCAGGTACAAAATTGCCAGACAATATGGGTGCTATCGGCAGATTCAACGGGACCATTTCAAAAGTCCTCCTTGCCAAAGCCCAGATGCAGATGAACCATAATTATTCTGAAGCACTGGCTCTCCTGCAAAGCGCTAAAGGCGGAACCAAACCAAACGGTGCAACAATAGGACTTGCGCTTACTTATGGCGAAATATTTGATATCGTCAACAGAAATGGTATTGAATCGGTCTATACGGTTCAGACTTCAGTAAATGATGGGTCGGGTGGTATTAACGGGGGATATGGGGAAGCATTGAACTTCCCTTATAAATCAGGAGGTTCCCCGGCAGGATGTTGCGGATTCTTTCAACCCACACAGGAATTTGTAAATTCGTTCAGAACATCAGGCGGATTGCCATTACTTGACTTTTCCTATAATGATAATCCGGTGAAAAGCGATCAGGGATTAAGACCATCGGATCCTTTTATTGAAGATACCGGACCTCTTGATCCAAGGGTTGACTGGTCAGTCGGAAGAAGGGGAATCCCATACTGGGACTGGGGTGTTCATTCCGGTTCTGACTGGTTACGTGATCAGACTTACGCAGGACCTTACAGCCCAAAGAAACAGGTATATAAAAAATCACAGGAAGGCCAGTATACAGACGTTACCAGCTGGACATCGGGTTTTACCGCCAATGGATACCGAATGATCCGTTTTGCCGATATTCTGTTATTACTGGCTGAATGCCAGATAGAAACAGGAGATCTTCCCGGAGCACTTGCAAATGTTAACCTGGTGAGGGCAAGAGCCGCAAATCCTGCCGGATTTGTAAAAGAGGCAGATGGAGTTACCAATGCAGCTAATTATGTAATTTCTCAATATCCTTCATTCCCTGACCGCGATTATGCAAGAAAAGCACTTTATATGGAAAGGAAGCTTGAACTCGGACAGGAAGGTCACCGATGGTTCGATCTGAACAGGTGGGGCATCACGGTTACTGAACTGAACAGGGCACTTGAATACGAGAAAACAATGCCATGGGGAAACAATATGTATCGTGATGCAATAGTTGGCCAGGAGGATGTGACATACCCCATTCCAAGGCGCCAGATCGATTTAAGTAACGGGAGGCTGGTTCAGAACAGGTAAAAGCAGTTGCTGGCTGCAAGGTGCACGTTGCTTGTTAAGACAGGC
>DOTV01000036.1:4694-5443 GCA_003520925.1 Bacteroidales bacterium
ACAAGTAAAATGACTAATATACAGTTGAAAATTTCACCAGAGGCCGTTGTCCTCGCTGATGGAAGCTTTCCTACCCATCCGGTACCTCTTGCCTGCCTCAGGAAATCCTATCACATCATATGCTGTGACGGAAGCGCTGAAAGCCTTGTTGCTGAAGGTATGGAGCCTGAAGCTATTGTCGGTGATCTCGATTCCCTCAATACCTTAATCGCAGAAAGGTTTTCTGACCGTCTTTTCAGGGATGCAGAGCAGGAAACCAACGATCTGACAAAAGCGGTACGATGGTGTATAAATAAAAGGTATAAAGAAATTGTGATCCTGGGAGCAACCGGTAAGAGGGAAGATCATACTGTCGGCAACATATCTTTGCTGACAGAATACGCCAGGGAGATTAAGGTAAGCATGATTACTGACACCGGCACTTTCACCCCCCTTCTGAAAAGCAGTGTTGTCAGATCCTTTCCGGGTCAGCAGGTTTCAATATTTTCGATTAATCCCGAAACAGAAATAACTTCAACCGGTTTAAAATACCCGTTAAATAAAAGAAAATTGAATAACTGGTGGGAAGCGACATTGAATGAAGCAGAAACAGGTTCAATCGAACTTAGTTTTAGCGAAGGACCGGTAATAGTTTATCAAAAATTCAGGGAATAATTGTTAGAAAATCATGCAAGCTGAGGAGTGAAACGACGAAGTCCCGCTCTGCGGAGTCGTGCAAGTCGTTCACAACCTGCACAACCTGCACAACC
>DOTV01000036.1:5688-6671 GCA_003520925.1 Bacteroidales bacterium
GCACAACCTGCACAACCTGCACAACTTCTACTTACTTAGCAGCTCCTTTACCAGATTTATTAGCTGCACTCTGCTCCTGACATTGGTTTTAATATAAATATGGTGGGTATGATCTTTTACTGTTTGCAGACTGATAAAGAGCTTTTCTGATATCTCTTTGTTACTGAGTCCATTGCAGATTTCAATGATCACATCAGATTCCCTGGGTGAAACTTCAAACTTTTTACAGAACCTGTCAAACGGGAGATTCTTTTCAGGGTCTGATGCCAGTGCCGTATTGAGGGTTCCATAGCTGAACCATACAGGGAGAAAAATATTTCCAACGAAAAATGCAAGGATAAAAACTATTGAAAGCCAGCTCTGTGTGGTGTAAAACAGCAGTGGCAGGCACTGGACGATCATTATTATGAAAAGTACGGGAGCGATTATCCTCCTGTCATAGTCGTGTATCACCTGCTGTCCCTTCCATGGAAAATGAATAATATATGCAGCCAGGAAGAAATGAATGAGGTTCATTATTATATAGTATTCCCGGATGACCAGGGAAGTGTTGAAGGAATCTGCAGCGGTTATGTAATATCCTACTGCTGATAGTACTGAGAAATTGGCCAGAAGGAACCAGAAAACAAACCATTTGTTGCCGATCTTCCCGGTCAGGTTCCCTGAAAACCTTATGAGCATGAGCCATGCAATTACAAGAAATGGCAAACCGAGCAGCATAGCCAGATCCGAAAATTTTATCAGAAGCTCGGGGGAAACAACAGGAACCAGGAAAGATTTGACAGCTACCTGTCCCCAGATTCCATAAAATCCGAAAGTGTAAATGAAAACCTGGAAATAGAGAAGTGATGAAAAAATCTCAGGTTTGTACCTGTTCCTTAACCGTGATGCTAGTATTATTCCTGCTGCCGAAAGGGCAACCGAAACAATAAAAATAAGATAAAATAATAATTTGATCATGTCTTAAAGTTATTGAGATTATT
>DOTV01000036.1:7005-7930 GCA_003520925.1 Bacteroidales bacterium
ATACTTAAGTAGGAAATTGCAATAATCACTACTATAGTTTGACTTCTGTCAGAAAAACCGGGTTTACATTTGGTGTATCAAAAACAATTTTGATTTAATAATTAAAGCCATGGAAACAGAAAGAAACTACAAATTGATCCCGACATTCGGTAACAGCTTCGGAACGGGATTTCAGGTAATGCTCGATAATTTTCTCAGACTTCTGCTGGTAGTGTTTGTCCTTTTTATTCTGACAGCTCCATTCAGCGGGATGAACTGGAAATTTGATGCCGGTGATTTTCACAGAAATGCATTTGACTGGGGTCACTGGTTCGGGAATGATGTACAAAAACTCTTCACTCTTGGTGCACTCGGGATGCTTGGAGTTTTTGTAGGGCTGATTGCTCTTGCCTATGCATTTCTTGCTGCACCTGTAGTAAATTACGGTGGTGATATGATTTTTGTGCAGGCGGTAAGGAAAATAAAACCCGATTTTGAACTTCTTATTAAAGGCTTCTGGACCAACTACCTTTATATTGTGCTTGCCAACCTTCTTGTAACTGCATTGATCGTCCTTGGATGCTTTGCGCTGATAATTCCGGGGATCATTATTGCCTGCCGTCTTGCATTCGTCTCATATATTGTAATGGACAAGAAGCTTGATCCCATTGAGGCAGTCGAACTCAGCTGGAAGCTTACCAGGGGCCACGGATGGAGGATATTTGCCATGGGTCTGGTGTCAATCTTCATATTTATCTTTGGTCTGATGTTGTTCTTTATCGGGGTATTCCCCGCAGCCATGTGGATATCAAGTTCTTTCGCAGCATTGTATCAATCGGTGCTGATTGAGAAGGAGAAACCGGCTGAGGTGACTGAAGCTGCAGCAGGAACTATTTAAATGTTTCAGTAGAATACAAATGTACTCATCCCCTTCTTTTCCCCCTCT
>DOTV01000036.1:8268-10926 GCA_003520925.1 Bacteroidales bacterium
AGAGAGGGGGATGGGGGGTGAGTACATTAGATTCATCTTTTTTATAAACATAGGCTCATCCTATTGAATTTTTTAGTATTTTAGAATCCTTACTCCTGTAAATTCTAAAAATAAAACCAGAGTCCTGAACAGATATTTAAAAAGATCCACCTCCTGCCAGCAATTAATTAAAGAAACTAACCTAAATCATGTAGAAAGATGAAATCATTAATAAAAATCTTCATTTTGGTATTAATAACCGGATTTACAGCAGCCAATACAGAATGTCAGATCAGGGTTGATCTCAAGAAAAAGCTCGAGAATAAGGTAAACCAGCGGGTTAATCAGCGCACTGACCAGGCAATTGACAAAGGAATGGATAAAGTTGAGGGCGACATCAAGGGGGATGCAAAAAAAACTGATCAGGCAAATGAGACTCAGAAAACCCAGGAAATAAAACAGGCTGAACAAGATAATGCGGACAAGGGAGAAACGACATCAGGGCAGGAGCAAACAAAGCTTGAGTCATATACCAAATATGATTTTATCCCCGGTGAAAAGGTGATCTTCTTCGACGATTTCAGCCAGGATGCAGTCGGCGATTTCCCTGCACTCTGGAACACAAATGGATCAGCCGAAGTGGTGACAACAAATCTTTTTCCAGGAAAATGGATGAAGTTTGTAATGAATGAATGTGTCTGGACGGATCAGCTTCTTAAGCTTCCGGAAAACTATACCATTGAATATGACATAATCCCGATTGGCGGCCTGGAAGGAGAAGGCATGTCAGGCTGGCACA
The DNA here is from genome assembly GCA_003520925.1 of Bacteroidales bacterium. Taxonomy (GTDB): domain Bacteria; phylum Bacteroidota; class Bacteroidia; order Bacteroidales; family VadinHA17; genus LD21. The sequence continues at coordinate 9,047 of DOTV01000036.1, forward strand.
TGAAACTTATGCAGGCAAAAAATGCCAAAGCATGGGATGGCGGGACAGCTCCCGGGAACGGAGGATTTCAATTCAGGGTGGAGTACTTTGGCCGGCCCAGTTATCATACCTGGTTTTTGGGTGAAGAGTGCGGGCCTTCAGCATTGTCAGGATATGTTCAGCAGGAGAATTTCAAGGAAAAGATAAATAAGATGTATCATATTGCAATATGGGTTCAGAAAACCAGGATCAGGGTTTACCAGAACCAGGATAAAATCATTGATCTTCCAAGGGCTTTACCGGCAGGTTGCGTAAAACCCGACAGGATTCGTTTTGAATATGGGGCTGCCATGATTTCAAGCGTAAGGATTGCAGTCGGAGCTCCCGATATGCGGAACAAACTGATGACAGAGGGTAAACTTGTAACTTATGGGATCTATTTCGATGTTAACAAAGATGTTGTTAAACCGGAATCCTACGGTACACTTAAGGAAATTGCCTCTATTTTAAATGAAGTACCCGATGTAAAGGTGAAAATTACAGGATTTACCGACAGCGATGGAGCTGATGCTGCAAATCTCGACCTTTCCAGACGGCGTGCCGCATCTGTCAAAAGCGAACTGGTCAAATCATTTAATGTGAACGGCGACCGTCTTGTAACCGATGGTCTGGGGGAAGGGCAGCCTGTGGCACCAAATGATACACCGGCCAATAAAGCACTAAATCGACGGGTTGAATTTTTAAAGCTCTGAGCTGTGAAGGAACATGCTTATTACTTAATTTTACTTCTTGAACCATTAAAACAAAAAAGATGAAAACTAGAACCGCACTTTTTCTGATAATATTTTTTATGCTTTCAGGTGTTTCATCAAGTGCACAAATAGGGAGCGCTCTCAGAAATAAACTCAATAAGGCAATTAATAAAGATGTCCAGAATAAAGCCGATTCCGCAGCAAAAGATCAACCGGTTGAAAACAGAAGGGGCCTCGGAGGATTGCTGGGTGGAAAAACCGATATTAACCATAATGATGAGTACGACTTTACTGGCAGGATCTATATGGTGATGGAGTCTTATGATAAGAAGGATGTTACGAAATCGGATTTTTATACATACTTCAATACCAATACATTAAATGCCGGTATAGAGGTTAAAGTTACCAACTCTGAAAAAGGAGAGACTCCCATGGCTACGCAGTTCATCTTTGACAATGATAACAGATGCTTCATGATGCTGGTCCGGAACGAAGATTCCAGAACCGGAATTATTTCGACAATTCCCGATGATTCGACAATGAATGCACAGGTGAAAAATCAAAAGCCTGACGAGAAAAAACAGGCTGTAATTACAAAGACCGGAAACTCAAAAATGATTGCCGGGTATAAGTGTGAGGAGTACAAAATTGTTGAGGAGGGTGAAGATGGCTATTCAAATGTCTGGATGACAAAAGATGTAAAGATCAAAGCCGATAAAAGGAACTGGGGAAAAGCGGGAATGCCCAATTATTATGGCTACGCTGGCTTCGAAAACTCAATGATGCTCGCAATGGAAGGGTATGACAAGAATAACAAGCTCACAATGAAGATGGAGACCATTGAGATCAACGAAAACTTTAAACACTCAATATCTACAGTCGGATTTTCTTTTATCAAAATGAATTTTGGTCAGGCCGGGAGGAAATAATCTGCCGGATGGGATGAGGATTGCTTCGTCACTTCGCTCCTCGCAATGACCCTGCCCTCCTTCAGCATTAGTTGTTTGGCTGTATAATAATCTGGCTTATGTCCACCGTCATTGCGAGGAGTCCCGGCTTACCGGGACGACGAAGCAATCCTACGCGTTAAGCAGAAAACTAACCAGATTACACCCTTTTCAACTTCGCAAACCTTAGCAGCAGTTTCTT
>DOTV01000253.1:0-8724 GCA_003520925.1 Bacteroidales bacterium
GAAGCCGCGACAGCTGCAAAGTCTGTTATGGATGCAGGTATATATTCAATTTACACAACAGGAGGTACTACAAAAGCCTACAGATCTTTATTCACAAATGCAACTCCTATTGCTGCTGAGGTTATGCTTGCTGCTGTCATGGACCTGACACTGAATGAGCTTCACGATGCCAACTGGGCTTACACTAGCGGAACCTACTGGGTAAAAGGCAGCTTCATCAGAAGCTTCATAAATACTTTCCTCAAGGAAGATGGTACACCGTTTACAAATACTGTCGGATGGGAGACCATGTTATTCAAAGATGAAGTAAAAGGCAGGGACAAGAGACTTCAACAAACTATAAGGCTCGGTGATTATAAAAGAATCAGCGGTGGAGCTCAGATTCCGGGTCCTCCTCTCTTTTCATATACTTTCACCGGGTACCAGCCGATTAAATGGACCCTTGATGATATGTACTATGACACAAGGGACCTGAATATAAACTCTGTTGCTTTATTCAGGTATGCTGAAGTTCTTCTTAACTATGCTGAAGCAAAAGCTGAACTGGGAACCCTGACTGATGAAGATTGGGCTGCTACTATAGGAAAGCTACGTTCAAGGGCCGGAATAACAGGAGGTCTGACGGCAAAACCCACAGTTGTTGATCCGTATATTCAGTCGGTATATTTCCCCGGGATAACCGATCCGGTAATTCTGGAAGTTAGAAGAGAAAGAGGTATCGAGCTGAGCCTTGAGGGTTTCAGATTTCCTGATATCTTAAGATGGAAAAGAGGCGAACTTATGAAAATGGAATGGAATGGCTTTTATGTCCCGACTCTTTTAACTCCAATGGATCTCAATGAGGATGGAATACTTGATGTTGTATTTTATCAGGGAACTAAACCTTCGCCCGCTCTGACAGGGGTTGAATATGTCAATGTGTCTCCTACGATTGGTACGAATCAGAACTCACAAAGACTCAAAAATGACACATCGGGTGAACTTACCTGGATGAATAACCTCACAAGGACATGGGATGACAAGCGCTACTATTATCCTATTCCCGAAACTGACAGGCTGAAAAATCCCAATCTGGGTCAGAACCCGGGTTGGTAGTCAATTTCGTATCTTAAGTTTCTTAACCGCAAAGGACGCAGAGTTATAACGTTGTTAATTAGTTCTTTGCGAACTTTGCGGTTTATACTTCAATTCAACTAAAAAAATGAGATCAATACGGTTTGTTTCAGGACTGGTGATGATGATTATTATCGTATTTATTGCCAGTGATAAGGCTTTAGGGCAATCGAAAAAGGATACACCGATAAATATTATTACATATAATATCCGGATGAATACGGCTGGAGACGGGGAAAATGCCTGGCCGCTCAGAAAGGAAAAAGTTGCAGGGCTCTTAAAATTTCATCAGGCAGATATTTTCAATGTCCAGGAAGCTCTGCCGGAGCAGATGGATGATCTGACTGAACTGATGCCTGAATTTGATCATGTCGGGGTTGGTCGGGATGATGGCAAAAGAGCCGGTGAACATATGGCAGTTTTTTATAAAAAATCGAGATTTGAAAAACTGTCTGATGGTATGTTCTGGCTTAGTGAAACACCCGATAAACCCGGATTCGGATGGGATGCGGCCTGCAACCGTACATGCACCTGGATTAAGTTGAAAGACAGAATCACAAAAAAGAGTTTCATGGTTCTGGATACTCATCTTGACCACAGGGGCATGAAAGCCCGTGAAGAAGGAGTCAGGCTTATTCTCAGCAGGATCCCGGTGCTGAATAAAGAAAACCTTCCGCTTATATTCACCGGTGACTTTAATCTGGTTAAAGAATCGGCACCGGTCCAGGATGTACTGAAGGTTCTGAATGATGCACGAGATAAATCACTTACACCACCTTATGGACCTGAAGGAACAAGCGGAGGATTTGCAGTCAGGGGAAAAAGCAGGGTTATAGATTTTATCTTTATTAATCAGAAAGTTACTGTACTGAGGCATGGTGTTCTTTCTGACTCATTCAATATGTTTTATCCTTCGGACCATTTACCGGTCCTGGCTGAAGTAAGATTAAATTAGGAGCTTTTCAATTTCTTCCCAGGAGTCGACCCTTTTGTGCCTTGTATCTTTTATTAGCATATTATGGGGCTGTGTAAATAATATTGTCAGGCCATCGAAATGATCGAGGTTCTTAAAATGGTCATCAATCATAATATCTGCCTTTACAATATTTTTATCGCCGCAAAATACTAGCTGCTTCCATGAGATAAATGGAAAATTGTCATGCATCCATAGCTGTTTGTCAGTCAGGCAGAAAGGAAATTCGGTTGCCAGGGAGACAACAATGACTTTATAACGGTCATTCAGCTTATGTAATGCTTCACGGCTGCCCGGCATGACCGGCAGATCCCTGAAAAAACCCGGTAAGCTGACCCATTTTCGCTGGTTTTTAAAAGCCTCTTCCTCAAGAAGCCCTGCAATATCCTTTAAGTTCAGCTTCTGCCCTGTCTCCTGTTCATGAAGTTTAAAAAACGTCGTGTAAATGTCGACCAGGACACCATCCATATCGACTAACAATATCTCTTTCATAGAAGACCCCATAAATTGTTATGCAAGTCGTGCAAGTCGTGCAGGTCATGCAAGTAGTTCAAGTCATACAAGTCAAAAACCTGACCTGCAAAACCTGCAAGACCTGCAGAACCTGTATAACCGCATGACTTTAGTTAACTGTCATAAACCTCCATGCCACTTCGCCAATATTATCAGGTTTCCCTTTTTCTGATTTTGAAATTGTTCCTTTAATCTTCCCTTTTTTATCAGGCATAACATGAATATCACGCCACGAATAGAGGCCCTGTTCGTAATCGAATGTCTCGCCGTCATCATCGTACAACCTGTAAAATCCGGGAGCTGAACCATAATATCTTATTTCGAGATCAAACTTTTGTCCGGCTGAGGTGGAGTGCAAAACGGGTTTCATCATTGGAATTATTGCTCCATCCTTTACAAATACTGGAATCTTCCCAAGCCCCGGCGTAACCTTAATGATCTCACCATCACCGGCATAATTTCCAGTATAAAAGTCGAACCACCTGCCTTCAGGCAGAATTACCTCCCGTGTTGTCTGACCTGTAAAGAGCGGTGCAACAAGAAGGTATTCACCTGTCATATACTGGTCCCTGATTTCTTTTACAATTGCTTCACCGTAAGGATCTTCACCAAGGTCTGAATTTTTTATTACCTGCTTTGATCTGAAGTTAAAGCCGGGTTCCAGGTTCATCCCCCTGAACGGTGGTGTTCCCTCAAAATGGTATTTTGCGAATTCGGAGTAGAGGTATGGGATCAGCTGCATACGAAGCAGGGCATATTCCTTTACCTCTTTTTCAACTTCAGGGAACGACCAAGGCCTGGTTCCGCTCGACCATGCATTTATCATTGCCATCGGTGAAAAACAGACTGTCTGGAACCTTCGGAGCCATTCTTCACCTGTTTTTGAACTTCTTACTTCAGGGGTCCATAATACTCCGGCGAATCCGCTGTTTATCAATGCAGTAATGAAATCTTCGTGACTATAATAGTCATTATAAATTACATACGGAAATGATGAACCGCCACCATTCGAGGATCTCGTTAATCCAAATGTCCTCTGATTTTTCCGGTGAAACAGGTCAGTGGTGATCTTTTGGAGAAGGAGTCCGTATGTCTGACGGATCTGTTCCGCACTGTTTCCAGATGGAAATTGAGCAACATCGGGCCAGAGCCATCTGTCGTATCCATCCGATTCATCTATTTTATAACCGCTTATTCCAATGCTTACCTGGCTCTTATCAATTTGATCAGTAATTATTTCCACGGCTCCAGGAAGTGTCAGGTCAGGAACAACACCACCCCAAACGGTATGGGATCCCGTGAATGGTAGAATCTTTTCATAAATGGAAGATTTGGATGAGATATAAGGGTTGGTCCATAGATTAAGACGGATTCCCATCTCTTTCATTATTCTTATAAAAGCAAGAGGATCGGGAAATCTTGAAGTGTCCCACTCAAGAGTGCAAGGATATGACCTGCTTTGCCACCCTGGTTCGAGTCCGATAAAATCAAGGGGAAATCCATGTTCTTCAAACAGTTTCGCTTCATTAACGACCTGTGCTGAAGTATAAAGCCTGGGTACGCGTTGGGTGAATCCAAGTCCCCATCTGGGGGGCAAGCAACCACCTCCTGAGTAAAGATTGAACCTCCTTACAGCATCAAGCATTGATGGTCCGGCAAAGACATAGACTTCAACTCCGCTGGTCGGCACAAGTATCTCCACAGCATCACTGTAGGGCTGAGCGGTCCAGTTATCATCAGTGTTCCTGTCACGCTCTCCGGGTGCATCCGGACTATCTTTCCTTACTCCTGTCCCCGCATATACTGTAAGATATCTGGAACTGTTGATAAAAACTCCGTATCCCCTGTCAGTTATATAAAATGGAACGGGGGCATGGGTGCGGCCATTGTCTGTACCACCATAATGATCGACATGAAGCTGAAGAATCCTACCTCTCTGATAAACTGTCTTGAAATTTAATCCGAAGCCGAAAATTTTCTCTTCCTTTTCAAGAGGAAAGCTGAGACGGGTTGTTCCATTGCCTGTTTGTGCTGTTATTCTTTCGGGTGGCAGGGGAAAGGCAGCTGTTCCCAGCTTCGATAATGCATTTAAAGCAGGTTTTATATCAGCAGCTCTGAATAGATCAAGTTTATCGGGAGTACCCACTGACATTTTCCACACTCCGGGGGCAACTTCACTCCAGGATGAAGTCTGAGCGGAAACTGAAAATGTCAATAAAAAAATAATAAAGACTGACGCAATAACGGTGATTTTCCTGGTCATCATCTTAATTCTTATTTTAAGCATTTTTAAGGTTTGAAAATAAAAAAAAGCAGGATCATTATGGCTTATTAAGTTCGATTTAATTTACTTTTACCTTCTCATGTGCATTCAAAGTTGTATCAACAGTGTTTCAGTATCAATTAATGAACAATGAAGAGAATCAAAAGAATTTTAATAAACCCTCAATTTCTGCTTTCGCTGGCTTCGGTCAAGGTGCTTATACTTGCAACCGGACTGGTTATTAACGGTCAGTCGGCGAAGAATAAGGCTGTCAGGCTTGAAAGGCTGGACGATCAGCACAAGGTAAATGTATATATCAACGGGTCGTTATTCACTACTTATCAGTATCCTGCTGATCTCGAAAAACCTTTTCTTTTTCCGGTTTATGCACCCAACGGATCGGTTATCACAAGAGGATTTCCCCTCGCCCCGCGTCCGGGAGAGAGAGTGGATCATCCTCACCAGCTAGGAATATGGTTTAACCATGGAAATATTAACGGACTTGATTTCTGGAATAATTCATCAGCCATTCCACCCGATAAAAAGGAAACATACGGACATATTGAAGTCATGAAGATCGTCAGGGCTGAAGGGGGGAAGAAGGGTGTACTTGAAGTTTCATCCGACTGGAAAGATAACAAAGGAGCAACTCTGCTTAAAGAAAAAACGGAATATGTGTTTTCAGCAGGGAAAAATTCGAGGACGATAGATCATATTGCGACTCTTACTGCCGTAAATGGTCCGGTAACGATCACCGATAATAAGGAGGGTCTCTTTGCAATAAGGGTGGACAGGGCTTTTGAGATGCCATCAAATGAATCCCTTATTTTTACTGATGAGAAAGGTAATCCGACCACTGTTAAAGCCACTGACAACACAGGGGTCACAGGCATGTATACATCAAGTCATGGATTAAAAGGGGATGCGGTATGGGGAACAAGGAACGACTGGGTATTGCTCACAGGAACGAAAGATAATACTCCTGTCACATTTGGTATTTTTGACCATCCGAAAAATCCGGGGTACCCTGCTTATGCACATGCAAGGGGATACGGGCTGTTTTCAGTCAATAATCTCGGACAGAATTCATACGACCCGAAACAGGAGAAGAAAGTATGGAATCTGGCAAAGGGTGAATCGGTTACATTGCGCCACAGGTTTTATGTTCAGTCGGGAGCTGAGCTTACAACTGAAAATGCGGATAAGATATTTAAACAATTTTCGAAAGAGTATTAGACATTTACTCACCCCCCGGCCCCCCTCTCTCCGCCAGTTGGCGGAAAAAGGGGGTGAGTACATGAATATTAACCAAAACCAAAATCACTATGAAGAAAATCAGTTTGTTCAGGATCGGATTGGTCTCATTGGCTGTTATCTTATTCTTTTCGCTGTCTGCCGGCACTTTTGCTGCTCCGCCTAAAAAGCAGCAATTCTATGAGATTAAAATTTACAGGATCAGAGATGCCGGGCAGGCTGCAACCATCGATAAGTATCTAAAGGATGCTTTCATCCCTGCCATGCACCGTTCAGGCATAAGCAAAATAGGGGTTTTTAAACCTGTCGAAGCTGATACTGCTTATGGAAAGCTTATATATGTCTTTATTCCGTATAAGACGTCTGATGAGTATTTCAAGCTTGTCACCATTCTTGAAAATGATAAAACATATCAGGCTGCTGGAAAGGATTTCATTGATGCTCCATACAATAATCCTCCTTTTATAAGATATGAAAGCGTTTTCATGAAAGCATTTTCATATATGCCCGAATTCAGGGTAACCGCCTACAATACACCTGTTTCGGAGAGAATTTATGAGCTGAGGAGCTATGAAAGCGCTACTGAAGCGAAAGCACTAAAAAAAATCCAGATGTTCAATGAAGGCGGCGAGATCGGGATTTTTGAAAAGATCGGAGCCAATGCAGTCTTTTACGGACAGGTGTTGCTCGGAAGTCAGAAGCCAAGGCTTATGTACATGACCACTTATGCAGATATGAAATCGCATGATGAGCATTGGCAGGCATTCAGGAATTCACCGGAATGGAAGACAATCTCCTCATTGGAAGAATATAAGAATACAACATCCAAGACAAAAGCCTTTCTGCTTCATCCGACCGACTACTCAGATTTTTAATAATTCTGCCCCCCAACCCCCCTAAAGGGGGGCCAGGAAAGCGAAATTTAGATAGAAACCCCCCTTTAGGGGGGCAGGGGGGCTAAGCCGGGAATTCTATTTTTGAAATAGCATGCTCGACCTCGGCATTTGTAAGTTCGTGATCGGGAAGATTATTCTCGAAATACTTCTCATATGCTGAAATGTCGAAATGTCCATGCCCGCTAAGGTTGAAAAGTATTGTTCTTGAGACACCCTCGATATCAGCCTTCCTTGCCTCATCAAGCGCACCGGCTATTGCATAAGTGGATTCAGGTGCAGGTAAAATACCTTCGTTTCGTGCAAAAAGGACGCCAGCTTCAAAGCATTCCCTCTGCATTTTAGCCTTTGCCTCGACCAGGCCGTCTTTCTTGAGCTGACTGACAAGCGTTCCTGCGCCATGATAACGCAGGCCTCCTGCGTGAATCTTCTCAGGCATAAAATTATGCCCCAGGGTGTACATGGGAAGGAGAGGGGTCATTCCGGCTGAGTCGCCAAAGTCGTACATAAATTTCCCCTTTGTAAGTTTCGGGCATGAGGATGGTTCGATTGTAAGCAGTCGTGTTTTCCTGCCATTCACAATGTTCTCATGGAGAAAAGGAAAAGCAATTCCAGAAAAATTTGATCCGCCGCCAAAGCATCCTATAACTACATCGGGGTAATCATCGGTCTTTGCCATTTGCAGTATCGCTTCCTGTCCGATGATCGTCTGGTGAAGGATAACGTGGTTAAGCACGCTTCCCAGAGAGTATTTGGTATAAGGGTCCTCTGCTGCTATTTCCATAGCTTCAGAGATAGCAATGCCAAGACTTCCCGGGGAATCAGGATCAATTTCAAGAACTCTCCTGCCTGAGACAGTCATAGTCGATGGCGAAGGAATTACTTTGGCGTTATAAACATTCATCAGGAGCTTGCGTCCCGGTTTCTGCCCGTAGCTGACCTTAACCATGAAAACTAGAAGCTCCAGACCGAAATGGGCACAGGCGAAACTCATTGCACATCCCCACTGTCCGGCACCGGTTTCTGTTGTAATCCTTCTTACACCCTCCTGTTTATTGTAGTACGCCTGTGCAATAGCTGTGTTGGCTTTATGGGAACCAGAATAGTTGCCACCCTCATATTTATAATAGATTTTGCTTTTTGTCCCCAGGGTTTTTTCCAGGTTGACAGCCCTGAACAAAGGTGACGGACGATAAGTTTTGTAGAGGTCAAGTACCTCATCGGGTATCTCAATATACCTTTCAGCCGATACCTCCTGCCTGATAAGTTCCATGGGGAATACAGCTGCCAGAGCTTCGGGCCCTATAGGCTGGCGTGTTGCCGGGTTTAATGGCGGAAGCGGTTTATTTGGCATATCTGCAACAACATTATACCAGTGGCGGGGCATCTCTTTTTCGTTCAGTAAGATTTTTGTGATCTTTTTCATAGTTTAAATTATTAAGTGATTAAAATTTTTCAAATAAAAAAGGCATGCTGTGAACAGCATGCCTTTACGGTAATATCTTATAGATTATATAACGGCCTTATTCACAGCTTAATTTTTCGAGCTGCGCCAGGACCAGATATATAATGTTTCGATTTTCATTGGGTCAAAAATAAAGAAAATATTTAATCTGCAAGAAAAAAGTTAGTTTTTTTTGATTTCTTCAATACAAAATGAATTTTTATATCTTTTTATAAAGAAATGAAGGCCTAATACTTCTAGTAAAAGATCC
>DOTV01000253.1:9044-10556 GCA_003520925.1 Bacteroidales bacterium
TGTCATCCCGAGCGAAGTGAGGGATCTCACGATATTAATTCAAAAAATATTGTAATTACAATGTAATTACATATATTTTCATTCATGCACCACTGCGCCAATCTTTCTCAGGTCGTCAAAAAATCCGGGGTATGACTTTACAATACAATGTGAATCCTTAATGAATACAGTTCCTGATGCACCCAATGCTGCAACAGCTACAGCCATTGCAATACGGTGGTCATCATGAGAATTAACCCTCGCTCCCTGTACTTCTCCTCCTGTAACGATCATATAGTCATCACTCACTTCAACCTTTATGTTCATTTTACCAAACTCTTCAGATAGCGACAATGCGCGGTCACTCTCTTTATGCCTGAGTCGTGAGACACCTTTCAGCCTTGTAACACCTTTGCAGTAAGATGCGAGGGCAACCAGGGGTGGGAAGAGATCGGGCGATTCGGTGGCATCGAATTCAAAAGCTCTGAGATCAGATTTTGATACCTCAATTTTACTTTCTGATATACTTAATTTCGCACCTGCCTTTTCGAGAGCTTTAAGAATTCCCATATCGCTCTGGAAGCTATCTGTCCGCAAACCGCTGACAATAACATTTCCGTTTATAGCTCCTGCAACGAGAAGGAATGAACCGCCACTCCAGTCACTTTCAATCGCATAAGTCACCGGAAGGTATTTCTGCTTTCCGGATATTCTGAAAAGTCCATAGTCCTCATTAATTACCGTTATGCCAAAAGCTTTGAGGACTTCGATCGTCATGTCGATATAGGGTTTGCTTTTCAGGTTGTTGACTTTTAGAGCTGAATTTTCTTCAGCAAGCGGAAGTGCCATCAACAAACCGGAGAGGAGCTGGGAGCTTACTGAACCGTCAATTTCGCAACGGCCTCCCTTAATGGGTCCTTTAATCGTTACAGGAAGAAATCCGTCAGTACCTGAACTTTTAACTCCAAGCTGAATCAAAGCATCAACGATCATATTCATTGGTCTCTTTTTCAGAGAACCTGACCCAGTCATCGTTATTTCTTCATCAAAAAGTGCTGCTATAGGAGAAAACAGACGTATTGCCAGTCCTGATTCGCCGCAGTTCAGCTTTTTCTCTTTCAGCTCACCGCCGCCACTTATCTTCATTTTGTCGGCCTGAGGTTCAACCCTTGCTCCCAGACTTACTGCAATGCTCATTGCTGCCAGTGAATCATCACAATAGGATGGATTAAGCAGAAGGCTCTGCCCGTCTGCCAGAATAGCAGCTGCGATCGCCCGTTGAGTCATACTTTTTGATGGTGGTGCTTTTATCTCACCCCTTACAGACGAAGGCTCTACAGATCTTTCCATAAGATAGGATTTCTTATTTTTTCCCGCCGGTATTTTCAACACCGTTGTTCATGATCCTCATCTGATGATTAATTGACTCCTGGTGTATTGCTTTAAAGATGGTATCTATCATCTCCCTGCTCAGCCCTTTTCCCTGGCCGTTTATCATCACCTTTTTGATTATTTCATCCCAGCGTGTTGTCT
>DOTV01000183.1:0-14835 GCA_003520925.1 Bacteroidales bacterium
ATTACATTTTTAAAGGCTGATGTTTTTTAATAAAATCCGGGTCAATTTTAACTCCCATTCCCGGACCGGTGGGGACTTTAATCTTTCCGTCAATTATTTTCAATGGCGATGTCGGACATTCAAATATAACAGAAGTATCAAGTCCCTTGAATTCATGATGAGCTCCGGCATTGGGAACCGCCGATACAAGGATATAATCATAAAGAAATCCAAGCCCTCCTCCTGACATATGGGGGACAATTGTTTTTCCTAATGCATCGGCCATAAGCGCCACCTTCATCGAACGTATCATTCCTCCGAAATAATAAATATCAGGCTGAACAATATCAAGACCATCATTGGCAAGCGACCATCGAAAATGGACAAAGCTCTGATCCTGCTCACCATTTGCAACCGGTATGGCGAGCGCGTCTGCCACCTCCTTAATGTCTTCAAAATGGTCGTACATGACAGGTTCCTCAAAATAACTGTATTTATATTCTTCCAGGAGCCTGCCTACCCGGATTGCCTCTTTTACACTGTAATAACCATTTGAATCGGCATATAGCGACATATCAGGGCCATATGTCTTTCGAAGCAGCGGAATTAATTTTTCAGTCTTGCCGGGTATTCCCTGATAATGAATATCTTTTGTACCAGCATACTGATAACCCACTTTTACCTTAAGTGCATGTGCATCATATTCAGCTACTGCTTTTTTAATAAGATCGAAATGCTCTTCCAGCGGTTTTTCACGAAATTCGGTAGCCACATATACAGCAACTTCAGGATTATGGATTTCTCCGATCAACTTCCCAACCGGTCTGTCTGCAATGTGGCCAAGCATATCGAGTACTGCAAATTCAATTGTTGCAAGTGGCAGGCCAAGAGCAATGCCATTATATCTGAAATTGAAATTGTAAATGTAAATCCTGTCAAGAATCAAATCGAGTTCCCTTGCATCCTGGCCGATAAAATAAGGCTGCAGCTTTCTGAGGAATATTGGAAAAAGGGTTGATAGGTCACTGTGTCCTACTGAAATTCCTTCCGCTCCGTCTTTTGAACGGACCCGGCATAAAAAGCTGTTTTCAAAGCGCAGCAGTTCAAGGGTTTCTATGATTATCGGAGCCGGAAACAGCTCCTTTTTCAGTATGGGTTTATTAATTATTTCATCAAGCTTTGCGTACCTTGATTTTATATCTGCATCTGAATTCTCAGATGTCACTTCTGTTCCACTAAATGATAGGGGTAATGCTGCAGCTGCCATACTTCCTGCAACTGTAGTCGAAATGAATTTTCGTCGGGATGTCTTCATAATAGAACAAAGATACTTTCTCGGAAGTCATCTAAATCAATAAGTATTCCTAAATTTACAGGTAATAATGACTTTTATATAAAAACCTTATCATGAAAAGCACAAACTCAATTCTGGCGATCTCTTTGATTTTGATAATCGGGGCCGCTTCGTGTTCCTCAGAAAAAGATAAAACAGCCCAGCCTGTTCTTGGAACCAGATCAGTTAATGTAATTGAGAAACGTGGCTTGAAATTCAAGGATCTTAATAAGAACGGGAAGCTTGACAAATATGAAGACTGGCGCCTGACCTCAGAAGAGAGGAGCAGAGACCTGCTTTCACAAATGTCGGTGGAAGAAAAGGCAGGCTATATGCTTATCAATTCGCTGAATATGGTGGGGTCGAGGAGAGCAGAGAGTTCTGAAAGCAAGCTTACAGCCAGTGATCTTGAAGAGAGCGGAGCAACAACTAATTTAGGTGGAGCCAACCCCGGCCGGAACAGACCTGGAGCAAGGGATACTGTAAGAGGAGATGCCCAGGCAAGAAATATGCAGCGTTTTTCGAATATGGGCGGTCCGGCAGGTACTACCAAAATGGTTAAGGAATTCCATAACCGTCATTTCATTCTGAGGGCGAATGAAAGCGCAAGGATAACAGCTGAATGGGCAAATAAGCTGCAGGCTTTGTGTGAAAGCGAACCACTCGGGATTCCCGCAATTATTGCATCTAACCCGCGGAACCATGTCACAACAAATGCAGCTGTAGGGACAAGTGTCGGGTCAACCGTTTTTTCAAAATGGCCCGGGGAACTCGGCCTTTCAGCGATGCGCGATCTGACACTGATAAGGGAGTTTGCAGATATTGCAAGGCAGGAATGGTCAGCTGTCGGACTAAGAAAGGGATACATGTATATGGCGGACCTGTCGACCGAACCAAGATGGTCGAGAATTAACGGGACATTTGGTGAAAATGCTGAATGGGTGGCAAAAATTATCCGGGAGATCGTTCTTGGCTTCCAGGGAGAAAAATTAAATCCGTCTTCAGTTGCTCTTACAATGAAACATTTTCCCGGAGGCGGCTCAGGTGAGAAAGGTCAGGATTCCCACTTCGACTGGGGTAAAAAAGAGATCTACCCGGGCGGGATGTTCAGGAATAATCTTATTCCTTTCCAGGCAGCAATTGATGCTGGTACTTCGGCAATAATGCCATATTATTCCATGCCATCAGGAACAGAGTATGAAGAGGTGGGATATGCCTTCAATACAGGAGTTATACACGACCTGCTCAGAACACAAATGGGATTCAAAGGGATAATTAATTCCGATACAGGGCCTATTCATAACATGATATGGGGCGTTGAAAAACTTACGGTATCAGAACGGTATAAGAAAGCTCTAGAGGCAGGAGTAAACATTTTTTCGGGGATTTCAGATCCGGCTGAGCTTTTGGAAGTTATAAAAAACAATATGGTGGATATTGGCATAATAGATAATTCGGTTCTGCTGCTTTTGAAGGAAAAATTTGACCTCGGCCTTTTTGAAAATCCTTATGTCGATGCTGATGCGGCGGAAAAAACAGTGAATAACGGTAAGTTCAAAGAAAGAGCTGATCTTGCATTGAGAAAATCAATTGTTCTTCTCAGGAATGAGAATAATACACTGCCTGTTAAGCCTGAAACAAATATTTATTTTGAATCGCTGCAGAGAAATTCAAGACCCGACCAGCCGGTTCAGGCAAATATATTTGAATCAAGTGACAATCAGTATCAGGTTAAATTTGTAAAAAAACCTGCAGAAGCTGATCTTGTAATCTTATGGGTTTCACCAACCGGAAATGCATTGTTCGGATCAACCGGAGCTCCGATCTCTGTTTCATTATCAAAAAATTCGGTCGATGTTGATTATATAAATAAAATATCTGCCCGAAAGCCGACGATCCTGGTAATTAACTATACAAATCCTTGGGTTATCGATGAGGTTTACAACGATAAAACAAAGGCGAACATTAAAGGTGTACTGGCCACATTCGGAACAACAACCGATGCTCTTCTTGATGTTATAACCGGTAAGTTCAATCCTTCGGGAAAAATGCCTTTCGCGACGCCTGTCTCCGATGCCGCGGTAGAAAGTCAGAAAGAAGATGTTCCCGGCTACCTTGAGGGTGAAGGCTATGCACTTTTCAAATATGATGAAGGATTAAGCTATAAATAGCAGACTTTGATTATACTTCATTGCCAGCCTTACTGAAAATCTCCTGGACAATTTTGGTAACGCTGCGGAAATCGATCTTTCCTGTGCTCATCATAGGCAGCTCTTTAATTACAATAAATTGTCTCGGAAGAGCTATTATGGGCAGATCTTTTAACATCTTCCTCAGAACTTCAGTCTTGTGTACCTCGCCAGAGACGGTTGCCACAATGTATGATCCCTTCTTTTCATCTGATACTTCGACAACACAACAGGAAATGCCTGCCGGAAGATATTTCTCAAGGGTATTTTCCACCTTAACCAGTGAGATCATTTCTCCTCCGATCTTTGCAAACCTTTTGAAACGGCCGGCATGCCACAGATAGTTATCCTCATCGAAAAATCCCATGTCGCCTGTATTATACCATCCATCAGTAAGGGCTTCAGCTGTAAGCTCGGGGTCATCATAATAGCCATTCATCACTGAGTCACCTTTTACAAGGATCTTTCCTACTTCCCTGATTGCACACTCTTTTCCCGTTTCAAGGTTCTCAATCCTGACCCTTACATTTGGGATAACCTTACCAGTGCTGCCGGGCCTGTTAAACTCAACTGAGTTTACCGAGATAACCGGCGAAGTTTCAGTTGCTCCATATCCCTCAAGAAGAGTAACGCCATGTTTTTTCATGAACCCATCCCTCAGGGCGTCGGGACATTTATCAGCTCCTGCCACCATTAATCGGAACGATTTAAAGTCACCGGGGTCAGATTTATGAAGATAACCCCAGAAGAAACTCGGAGTGCCGACCATAATTGTCGGCCGCTCCTCGCGTGCAATTTTACAAATTGTCTGAAAATCAAGAGGATTGGCATAAGTCACCATAGTCATTCCGTAAAATAATGGCACCCATAGATTTACGGTCAATCCAAATACATGGTAAAAGACAAGATTTGACAAAAGGATATCTGATTCATTTATATTGACATAACCTCCAAAACTTTGAATGTTTGATGAAATATTCCGGTGAGTCAGCGGTACTGCTTTCGGATCTTTCTCACTTCCGCTAGTAAACAGAATTGCAGCTGCGTCATTCTCGTCTCCTTTATGGATGATATTCAGGATCATGCTGACAGGAAGCTTTGTTTTCAAAGCAGCCTTAAGTTTATCTCCGGTAGTAACACCGGCCATAATATCTTCGATCAGAACCATTCCGTCAATAACCGGACAATTAATTTTTTCGAGAAGAGCTTTCGAAGTAATTATTGTTTTGAATTTGCATTTTTTCTGAGCAAACCTCGCATTTGCCTCAGCACCCGTTGAATAGTTTATCATAACCGGGGTTCTTCCGCTCATAAGCGCCCCGACAGTAGCGAGAGTACAACCGGCTGAAGTCGGGATCATTATTCCGATGAATCCCTTATCATACTTATTGAATTTTGAACTCAGGATAAGAGCTCCGATCAAAGCCCTGGAATAGGTGACATTCTTCCCGGTAGACTTGTCAATAATCGCCGTTTTACCGGCGTGTTTCATGGCGACTCGAACAAATTGCTGATGAAGTAACATAAGTATAAGAGGTTAGAATAATAAATCCTGTTGTAAAGATTTCGGGGCTGAATATAATGAAATATGTTTGGTTTCAAACAACTCATAAAAAATATTCGAAAATCAACATCGGGACTTAATGTTGTATATGGGTGATATTAAGATATATACGCACATAATATTGTTTGTCTGAATTAAATGAGTCAGTCCGGTCGAAAATTGATTGCAGATTAAAGTGCAGGTTGGAATAAAAAATCCCGCAGCATCAATGATCTGCGGGATTTTTTATTCAGCTAAAATAACCTACTGGCATTTCAGGATTGTTCTCTGTGCTTTTGACGGTTCGGCAAATGGCCCGTACATGGCATTTTTAAATGAAGCGCATGCTTCGGCAGTTTGTCCTTTACCCGACTGTGCAAGACCAAGCTGGAAGTAAAACTTCGCTTTGGCTTCAGCAGCACCTGTTTCAAGAGCCAGGCCTTTCTGTGCATATTCTGCCCCGCTGTCGAAGTTCTTTTTCTTGTTATAAACATCTGCAAAATAGTAGAACAGGTCCTTATCATCTCCGTATTTTGCCGATTTATTCAACAGGGCAAGTGCCTCATCGGGCTTATTTGCCTGGTTTGCCTGAGAACCAGCAGCCCGGAAATATTCAAGAGCCAGCGCAGAGGCCTGTTTTACCTTATCGGTATCTTTTAATGTATCAAGCTTTCCAAGATAGGAGTCGATTGTCTGCTCGAAGGAGGCTGCATTATTCTGGCTTCTGTAAATTAAAGCCTTGTTATAAATTGCAGCGGCATAACCCGGGTTGATGACGAGAAGAGAGTCAAATGCCTTCAGGGCATTATCATAATCCTTTTTTGTAAAAAATTCAGTACCCATCATGTAATAACCCTGTACAAGTAATTTTTCAGCGTTCGTTTTTCCGGTTGCATTTCCATATTTTTCAGCAACTGCACCTGCAGTTCTTGCGGCCTTAATGATTTCAGGAGCAGGTTTTTTTTCAGTAATGGCAGCTGATGCAAGCTTTACGTATAATCCCGGCAATACCTGGACGGCTTTCTGTTTCAGATCCGCAGCAGTCTCTCCGACTTTGTCAGACAGGGTAACAACATTCTCGAAAGCAGCAATTGCAGCTTTAGGGTCAGTCTGCATCGCTTTTGCCCCATCATTATAATATTTAATTACCTCGTTACGGTCTTGTGCATAAATGGTTGTTCCTATAAAAGCAAAAAACAGCAGAATCCAGGTAGATTTTCTCATTATTTTCATTTTCATTTTAATTCAGATTATCAGTTTATTATAAATAATTGTGCTTTTTAAAGCCCGTAAATATAAAAATAATTCTGATTTGTCAATAGCAGGGCAAAAGCATAAAAAAAGATCCGCTGACCGGCGGATCTTTCTAACTGGATAAAACCTGATGTTATTTGTTGGGCAGGACGAAATTCAGGAGTGTCCTGTTACCCTGAACTATCTTAACTCCATCTACCTTAACTGTGTCAAAATTCTCTTTAGCTGCGAGGACTGAATATGTTCCTGATGGTAATCCGATAATTGCATAATACCCCATGGTATCGGCAATTGCACTTGCAACAACAGTATCCTGTTTCACAATTATCGAAGCTGCTTTTATCTTAATACTGTTTTTGTCAGTTACTTTTCCCTCGAGTCTTCCGGCATTTGAATTGTTTACTGCCCTGATGACAGGCTTGAAGATAAATCCTTTTATACCGGCAGGACTACTCATATTACCTCTCATTACAAATGACCTGGAGAGATCAAAATCAAGCAGAAGCTCAGATGTAAGTCCCCCCTCAACAACAAGACCCGGTCTGATGAATATTTTGATACCTGTCTGCCTTCCGCCCGGAATTTTCAGATTGAAATTATCCCCATCCTTAACCTTCAGGCCTGCTTCATCAACATAAAGCCTAATCAGGTTATACTCTCCTGCAGGAATTTCAAGGTCAAGCAGATCCTCAACCACTCCGTTCCTCAGATTAAGCAGGTTGAAAGTTTCGGAACCCTCCCATACAACCAGAAATGGGATACTGTCGCAGATTCCGTCACCAGCCTTCCTGATCTCAATTTTTGTAATCGTAACTTCAGCAGACTCTACCATATCGACCGGAAATGGCGCATCGGTAATTTTGACAACCAGACGTCCGTTTCCTGAGTCATTGGTTTTATTGCAGCCTGGCATGATTAAAACCATCAACCCTGATAAAATGGCATAAAATAATTTTTTCATATGATCCTGTTTTAGATTTTTTTATGTACAGGGTCAAATGTATGATCGTGAAAATGAATTTTTCATGAAGTTTCAGGGAAAACGAAAGAAAATATCGTTCCTTTTTCAATTTCTGAAGATACAGATACCTCTATTTTGTGAAAATCGGCAATCGATTTTGTAATTGCAAGTCCTATTCCGGTACCATCGTCATCAGGAATGCTTCTTGTTTTGAAACGGGAGAAGAGAGTACTAAGCTGAGTTTCATTCATACCTTTTCCGGTATCAGCAATGATTACCTGGAACCTGTTGTGCACAATATTACCCATTACGGTTATTTTCCCGCCGTGACCGGTATTCTTTACAGCATTGTTCAGCACATTATAAAACATCGAAAATACAAGCGATCTGTTACCTTCTTTAAACTGATAGTCCCGGATAAATTCGGAAGTCAGAGCAACTTCTTTATCATCTGCCAAAGGTTTCAGTTCATTTATGATCTCTTCCAGATGGTTCCGGATAGAAAAAGTATCATCCCGCAGGTACTGACGGCTTTCAATGCGGGCAATAAGAAGGAGTGAATTAACAAGGCTCTGAAGCCGGTGAAGGGTTTTTAACGATTCCTCAATTTTATTTGATGTTTCGGGATCAATGTCACTTTTTAATAAGATGTTCTCAAGCTTGCTTCTGAGTACCGAAATCGGAGTCATAAGTTCGTGTGATATATTAACTGTGATCTCTTTTTCTTTCTGAAATGCTTCATCGATCTGTATCATAAGATCACTAAGCGCATTATCGAGGCTCACAAAATCAGAAGTATTCGTTTTTACCGGTGTCCTGTCAAATTTTGAAGGGCTTGATATCTCCTTAAGCTTATTTGTTATTTTTTCAAGCGGATTCAATATAATCCTTGTGTACTGCAGATCTGTAACAAGGGTAGCCAGAATAATAAAGACCAGAAATACAAGTATTATCCTGTTAATATTCTTCTTTGCATTCTGTATGCTTGCCAGACTTTTCCCGATTTCAAGAAGATACTTCTGACCATCCACAATCAGAGTGTAATTCAGGAGCCGGTAGGTAATTTCCTCATCCTCGATAATCCTGTTGCTCACTTCAATCTGGTTGAGTTCTCCTTTCGTTCCGGACCTCTCAAGGCTTATAAACTCTTCTTTAAGAATATTATAACTTCCGAATGCATCGGATGTGTCAGTGTTTATAAATGGCTCTATACCGATTTTCTCGATCAGGCTGATCGTTTCTTCTCTCTTACGTATAAGATCTTTATCGACCTGCCTTAAATTTATCCTTTCAATAATTGAAGGCAGCAAAATAAGGAATAATGAAGTAAAGACCAGCTTTGAAAGCAGGTTGAACAGTGCAAGTTTTGATTTCAGTCGTATCATAATGCGGTTAAAAAACCGTCAGGCAATACTCACCCGGTAACCGACACCCCTTACTGTTTCAAGCCAGGGAGAAGGCGCATGGTAATTGAGTTTCTTTCTCAGGTTTTTAATGTGAACGTCAATAAAATTACTGTCGTATTGATCATCCAGAATATTACCCCAAATATGTTCATAAAGCTGCTGACGGGTCAATACTTTATCATGATTCAGGACAAGATACAGAAGAAGATCAAACTCTTTTTTAGTAAGATCAACCTCCTGGTCTCTGCAAATCATCTTTCGTGACTGAACCTGCATGACAAATTCGCCAAGGATTATATCCTGGCTGGCGACATTGAATTTTCTTCTTGCAACTGCATTAATTCTCGATAGAAGCTCGACTAGTGCAAAAGGTTTTGCCAGGTAATCGTCAGCTCCGAGATCCAGCCCCTTTACCTTGTCTTCAACTGCTCCCCTTGCCGTAATAATAATAAAAGATGCCATATTGCCGGCCTTTTTTGCTTCATCGATAAGATCAAGTCCGCTATAATCAGGAAGACCTAGATCCAGAAGAATAAAATCATAGAGGTTAACTGCAATTTTTTCAGATGCATCATTCCCGGTAAAAGCAAGATCACAAAGAAAATTTTCTGATTTAAGAAATGCAGCTATTTCTTTTGCAAGGCTTCTCTCGTCTTCAACAATCAATACGTTCATAAAGCAAATTTAGAAAATTCTGAAAATGCCGCTTAACATAAAGATTAGGCCTTTCGGACTTTGATAGATATGATCGTTATATAGCGGGAGAACGTAACTTAATTCAGCTTCAATAGTCATGAAATCCATATTAAAGGCTACAGGAAGACCAAAATCGACTTCCATGATTCCAATCCTTTCTGAAGTTGAGGTGATTGTTGAAGTGCCCTGAGAATGATAATTTTGTCGCCATTTACGGCCGGGAGATGAGATAACAACAGAAGTTTCAGCAGTTGTTTCAACTTTAATGAGTTTTCCGAAAAGAAGATTTGCGTATGGATCGAATGAAATGTTAGCTTTCCCTTTAAAGAATTCAGGAGTTTTAAAATACCTTGAGTTTCTGAATTGGAAATAGACCTGATTTTCCTCCGAAAACAATCCCCCGACTGATAACTTTGAATAAAGCAGGTTCCAGTCAAGACCGATGGTAATATCACCGAAAGTGAAGTTGCTGAAAAGAGTATCAGTAAGGGAGCGAGGCACCTGGTATCTGTAAATGCCAGCCGAAATATCAAGCCATGAATTTATTACATGGCTGAAATTTAAAGCTCCAATATAAAATGCAAAGAATGGATCTGTTCCGGAGAGATGAACCGCTGACGCCGAAGCATATAATTGATTCCTGAAACCATAAGATATGTTATAATAACCATATGGCTGATTCTTTGAAATTGTTGAACCAAGGTAGATCATGTTGCTCCCGTATCCCGCTCCTGTGAATAAAGAATGCCGTACAGCTTTGGAATCTGTTTTGGAAGTATCGGCTGAGGGCTTGGGAATTTTGGAACCATTCTGAGCATGAACACCCAGAGGAAGCATTAAAAGAATCAGAATTAAACTTTTCAATCGGGATATTCTCATACGAAACCGGTAAGCAGATTATTTTTACCTTCCGCCTTTGCGTCCAACGCCTCCAGGCCTTCCAACACCCTTTGGTATGCCTGATCCTGAGGGTCTTACAATTGAAGGGGGCCGCGCCCCTCTTGCTCTGGTCATATCCGGACGACCGCTTCTTACCCGTTTGGCAGTCTGGGTACCAAACCTGTTACCAGTCTGATTGCTGCCATTGCCCTGCACATTCTGCCCGGTTCCATTTCCCGCAGAATTACGAGTCTGGACTTTTAATTTCATTGAATCAATCTGTTGTGCGTTGGATTGTGCAAATCCTCTTTGTCCAGTAAAAAACAATAACACACAAATAATAATTATGAACCTCAAGCTTTTCATCATATTGATCTTTTTAATATATATCAACTGAACGATTGATATAAATCAATTATACACATTTTCTTTTCCATTACGAAACAAAGATATCTGACAAATATGAAGATCGGATGAAATTTTAAACTCCCGGGTCTTATTTAAAGATTTTTTGAATTGATCCTCTTTCGTTCTCAGAAAGAGAATCCATCTCCTGAATTGCATGGCTGATTTTTGTTTTGAAGTTCCAGCAAGTCATCTGCCTTAGTGATAGCCGTCTTGCAAGTTCATAGGATGATAGATCCTCTTTCCCTTTGCAAACATTGTAAGCTATATAGAATGCTTTATGGACAGGGAATTTGCAGTTATGGAAGATAGTTCCGGCCGCCGCCGATTCTTCAGTTTTGCATTTTGTGCACCTTCTTGAATGAGGAGTTTTTCCCGGGCAAAAGTTTTTATTACCGCATTTCCGGCAGGTAAATCCGTGCTCCCATTTTACTTCTGCAAGGAATTCAAAGCATTTTTCATCGCAATGGAACAGTTCATTTAGCTGTTCTTCCGATAATTCCTTTTTAAAGATAGCTCCCATAATCAATCTGTTCAGGACACAAAAATAATAAAAACAGTGATGTTAAAAAGATTTAGGTGATACTATTGCGATTTATCTTAAATATATATGTGTAACGTAAAGATCTGGCCCATGAATTTTCCGGAGCAGTTTGTTCTATTACAGCTCACTTTCGATATAAACAGCATTCGGGTAGCTTGTTGTAGACGTCATCCGGTGCACGGTAATTGACATTGTCATGACCGGAGTCTGCTATTGCCTTCTGAATTTCGTTGAGTGAACTTATAGTGGCATTATACTCTACCTGTATCTTTTTGGTATTAATGTCCCATTTAGCTGATAAAACTCCCTTAACGGATTTAGATGCTTTTTCAATACGGTCTTTACACATCTCACAATTCCCCGATACTTCAAAGGTTACAAATCTGTTTTCCTTTATGCCATCCATCCCGGGCGCAGGCTGATTCATCATACTTGGTTTTCCTTCAAGCTGGGCTGCAGCATCAACGCTGAATGTTCCGCTTGTTACAATTTCTTCACCTTCAGTAAGGCCATCAGTAACGACATAACTTTCCCCGAGCATGGGGCCAAGTCCTATTTCGCGTAATTTAAAGACCGGCTCATCTCCCGGCTGTTTTACATAAACGATTGAACGTTTGCCGGTCCATAAAACTGCGGTTTTCGGAATAATCATATTATTGCGATACTCGTTAAGAGAGATTGCAACAATTCCTGTGGCGAACATTTCAGGTTTTAATTTTCCGGATTGATTCCCAGTCTCGACCCTTACCTTTGCGACCCGTGTCAGAGGATCAATTACCGGGTCAATAAATGCTATTGTACCGGAAAAATCTTTGCCGGGGAATGCTTGTATTGTGAATGAGATTTTTTCACCTTTACCCAGGAACTGCAAGTCGCTTTCATAAGCATCAAATAAAATCCATACCCTTGAAAGATCCGAAATTTTAAATAACGGTGTTCCCTGAGTGACATAATCACCGGTACTTACAAGTAGATCAGTCACTATTCCCCCGGTGTTTGAAATAACATCGGTCACGGTTTGTATCACACCGGAACTTTCAATTTTGTTAATCTGATCATCTGTAAGTTTCCATTGACGAAGTTTTTCTTTCGAAGCTTCATACAATTCCGGTTGCGATTGCTTTGTTTGAACAGTTTCCAGTAACTCCTGCTGTGCAGTGATCAGTTCAGGTGAATATATTTCTGCAAGCTTCCGACCTTTAACAACAGTTTCCCCCGTAAAGTTTACTGACAATCGTTCAATACGTCCCGGAACGTGAGCTACCTGACTTTGAAGCAATCTTTCATCAGCCTGTACTTTACCAAAAAGACGAACCTCTTTTACCGGCTTTTGTTTTGCAACAATGGAGGTAAGCACATTGGCCAGCTGGGCAGCCTCTTTACTTAAATGAATAGCATCCGGATCGACCTGGGAGGTTCCGCTTTGGGTAACCGGAATTAAATCCATACCGCAGATCGGGCATTTCCCTGGCTGCTCCATTCTTATCTGAGGGTGCATTGCGCATGTCCAGATTGTACCCTGAGCAACTTCCTTTGAATGATCGTATTTCTCTTCCTTATTTTGAGATGGATGAAAAACCAGCCATCCGATAAATAAACCAACTATAAGGGTTCCTGCTATAGTAATTATTTTACTTTTCATAATAAGTTGATATTATTTGAAATAGGGTAGAAATTAAGGTGAAATAAGGTTGAAATTTATAGTCGCCTATTTCCATATATTTCTACATATTTCTACCCATATCCATTTATTTCAATTTATTTCCATTTATTTCCAGATTTCCTAATCGTTTAAGCCAGGCAATTGCAATATTGAAATCAGCAATAGCTTCCACCTGTTTAAGCTCATATTCAAGATTTTGCTGCTGTACGCGCAAAACATCATTAAGTCCTGCTGAAGTTGCTGAGAAACTCGTAAGCATAAGTTCAAGAGATTTTGATGCCAGCTGAAATTGTTTTTCATACAGTTTTATCCTGCGCTTGGCATCCTCATAGAGGAGTACAGCCTGATAATACTCTGACTGTAGCGAATTGGCAGTTGCCTGCCGGTTTTCGGCGGCGGCTTCACTCAGGAGTCGGGCTTCCTTTTGCAATGCGGTATATTTTTTCCGGTAGACAGGTAATGTAAGAACTGCCATTGGCATTATCATATCTTTTCCATTCATTGATGATTCTGACATGATACTTTTCCCGATTACTGAATAATTTATTCCGAGACCCACCATTGGATAGCTCATGCGTGTAACCATTTTCTCCCTGGCCTCAAGTGACAGCCTTTCAAAATCCAGCATTCCCAGCATTGGGTTATTTGCCAGCATACTATCGGAGACAGTAGGCAATGAAAATCCAAGAGAATCCCCGGTTATTTTTTCATAAGTTAAAACCGGTGAAGTTACAGGCCTGTTCAGGTATGTATTAAATTTTGCTATAACCGAATTTTGTTGATTCTTCAGAAAAGCAACATTGTTTTCAAGGTCACCGGATTCAATTTGTATACTGTAAATATCTGATAAACCAAAATTTCCAGTAGATGATCCCAATGTACCGGCCTGCATTGATGAAGCCCGATTCATTCCAGCAGTACCCGGACTGGTCTGACCACCGCCCATCTTATTCATTACGGAAGTTTCTGTATTCGTTCCACTGTTGCTGACAGATGATACTCCTGACCTTTGTGATGATGTACCAGAGTTCTCCACCGAGGCTGATTTGAGTCTGACAAGTGCGAGACGTTCGATTATTTTCAGAATTTCTATATTTTTTTCTGAGATACTGATCTCTTTCCGGATCTTAAATAATTCGTACCAGGTCTTCTGAACATCATAAAAGACCTGCAGTTTTGCATCCCGGAAAAGTTCAAATTTTGCATTGGCCATAAAGCTCATTTCGTCTTTGGCAGACCTGAGTACCCCAAACCATGGAAACATCTGCATCAGCCTTAAATCAGCTACCTGATTTCCGTTTACAATTTCCATCGGTTTAAGGAACAGCCCCAGACTTAACTCAGGATCGGACAAACTGCCTGCCTGCGGTATCTTTTGCAGTGCAGCCTTATACTCAATGAATTTCTGAAGTACTGTGGGATTGTTTTCTGCAGCAATTTCCAAATAATGAAATAAGGAATCTGATTGTGAAAATACAGGGACATTTGGAATTAAGCAGAAATACATGGAGATAAGAAGAAATACCTTGTATATTCTGCTAAATAACAGGTTTTTAGTCCTAGCTTTGTTGATTGTTTTATTATAAATTATTCCTGGCATTCTTAACTGTGGATTTAATAAAATTATTGAGCTTGATTTGTAAAATTAGAGCAGTCTCATTTATTGAATCGTACTCGTTTTTAGAGATTCTTTCTCTTTCGATTAGCAGCTCCAGCCAATGAGTAAAAGCTTCAAAATGAGATCCCCTTGAATTATAATAAAACCTTACTTTATCCAAATAATGGAATCTTCCGTAACCCTCGGCTATATTGGCCCCAATAGAGTCGACAGATCTTAAAAACTGATCCCCGATATGTTTTTTGTCCATAAAATCCATTCTGCTGAATATTTTCCAAGCGGTTGAGGATAATTTTCTGGATAACTGGTATACCTCCAGATCCTTCAGCTCAATAAAGTTCTGATTTTTCATGATTCCACTTATT
>DOTV01000183.1:15130-16671 GCA_003520925.1 Bacteroidales bacterium
GTTTCCACCTGTTCTCATCTTCCTTATCCAATTTTCCCTCCACACCGATTGTAAAAGCGGGACAACAAAAACAGTCATTACCTGAATTATCATTCCGCCGAACACGGGGATAGCCATCGGAACCATAATATCGGCACCCTTTCCTGTTGATGAAAGAACAGGAAGCAAGGCAATTACAGCCACTGCTGTTGTCATCATAGCCGGGCGGATGCGTTTTTTACCTGCCATCACCACAGCCTCCCGGACATCACGGACTGTGTCGGGTTTCTTTTCTTCAAAGACCTGGTGAATATATGTCCCCATTATTACCCCATCATTTGTTGCTATACCGAAAAGGGCGATAAATCCCACCCATACAGCCACACTTAGGTTGATAGTGTGCATCTGGAACATATCCCGGAGGTTTAATCCCGCAACCGGGAAGTTCATGAACCAATCCTGACCATAAAGCCATAGCATCAAAAATCCGCCTGAGAAAGCAACAAAAACACCTGAGAAATGAATTAAGGAAGCTGTAATTGTCCGGAACTGGAAAAACAAAAGAAGAAAAATCAATATCAGGCTTACCGGGATAACCAAAGCCAGCCTCTTTGTGGCTCTTATCTGATTTTCATAAGTTCCTGCAAATTTGTATGTAACTCCTGGAGGAATAATTAATTCACCTGAATCAATTTTGCCTTTTAAGAATTTTGTTGCCTCTTCCACCACATCTACTTCTGCTTTTCCTTCTGGCTTATCAAAAATAACGAAACCTGTGAGGAAAGTGTTTTCGCTCCTGATCATCTGTGCCCCGCGGGTGTAATCAATATCGGCAATTTCACCGAGTGGGATCTGTACTCCGTTCATTGCAGGAACAAGAATTCGTTTTAAATCCTCAGGGTTATCACGCAGTTCACGGGCGTATCTTACCCTCAGCGGGAATCGTTCACGGCCTTCCACCGAAGTTGATAGTGTCATACCTCCGACAGCGACCTGCAATATTTCCTGTACTTCGTTTACAGTCATTCCGAAACGTGCCATGGCTTCACGGTTAAGCTTAATCTCAAGATAAGGTGCACCAATGGCACGATCGTAGAATACGGATGAGGACTTTACAGAGGGTACCTTTTTTAAAGCTGATTCGAACATCATTCCGGCCTCTTCAATTGAATTAAGGTCAGGACCATACACTTTTAAACCCATCGGGGCCCGCATCCCGGTCGAAAGCATAACGAGACGTGTTTCAATAGGCTGTAATTTCGGTGCAGATGTCAGGCCAGGGATATCTGTAACCTTTACTATCTCATTCCAGATATCAGCCGGCTTTTTAATCTGTGGACGCCACTGACGGAAATATTCCCCTTTGTTATCAGGAACCAGAAATATATTGAAATGAGTTGATATATGTTGAAATACGTTGAAATTGGTTGAAATAGGATGGGACTCGGTATCTGTCTTGATCCATTCATTATTTGTTCGAATTAAAAATGAACTTGTTTCCTGATCAAACTTTACTTCACTAACGCTATCTATATCAATCATTTTCCCATTTATTTCAACTT
>DOTV01000205.1 GCA_003520925.1 Bacteroidales bacterium
TCCCTGTACTTTTTCTCGACCAGCATCTTTTGTTCCCTGCTCAGACCTGAATCATCCATTTTATCGAATACTGACCTGATCCTTGAGAAGAGCTTTTCGTTCAGGGTTACATCATTGGAAAACCGGGTAAGCAAAGGAGATATCTCCTGTGCGGCTGCCTGAAGCCTGGGTGAAGTTTCGGCGCTGTTAAGATTAAAAAGAATTGCTGCGATCCGGCTAAGCTTTTCTCCACTGCGGTCGAGCCCGGCAACACTGTTCTCAAATGTTGGCAAATCAGGATTTTCGGCAATCTGGTCAATCTCCAGGGCAGCCAATCTGATTGCCTCAACTATTGCCGGTTTGAAATGTACGGTTTTAATCAGGTGAAACGGTGGTGTCCCGTACGGGGTTTCCCACTCCTGCAGTAATGGATTAATCATAGGAAGGCAGTATCTGGCACTGATTTAATCATCAAATTCCTCTGTGCTCTCCTCTTTTCCGGTCTTTCCGGCAAATTTTGAAGGATATGGTATATTCCCTTTCTCGGCAAACCACAAGATTCTGTTCAGCAGATCATCATTGCCTGAATCGACCCCGTCAAATTCAGGAAGCATGCTTTTCTTTGCGTAATGCAGGGCTTTGCCCCTCAGAGAAATGATCTGCGGGTTCATCTGATTCAGAGGGATATTTGACTTCAGTGCCGTATAGGGAGTTAAGTCAGGAACTGAAGTAAAGCATTCCGTCATCGGATTTGCGATTGCATCCTGAATATTCATCGGGGGCAATCCTAGGATCTGTTCTATTGTCCTGATCATCGATGGCTGGGTATAATAGGTGCTGACAGTTTTTTTCAGTCTCGAATACGGGCTTATGACAAGGGCAACCGTACGGTATGCTGATACATGATCCCATCCTCCCTGGGAGTCGTCCTCTACAACAAATATTACAGTGTTTTCCCAGAAGCGGCTTTTACTGAAGGCCTCCACGATCTTACCGAGAGCTGCATCATTATCCGCTACCATAGCCCTTGGAGTCGGATAACCCGGCCTTATTCCTGCGGTGTGGTCATTAGGAAGGGCAACAATCATAAGTTCAGGAAGCCTGTCACCCTCCATTGCCTCGAATTCATGCAATTCCCTGATCAGGACTGCTGCTCTCATGCTGTCGGTGAATTCATGATTGCCGTATGAGGGATATGTTTGCGAAAGGATAGCTTTCACAGGTTCAAGTGTTGTAGTGTTGACGAAATCAACTTTTTCACCTTTTTTGAATTTTTCATATATATCGGCCCATTTCAGTTTGTTATCAAGGACCGGTTCGGAGGCTTCACCGTAGATCCTTACAGATTTACCCTTGTTCAGTGCATTGTCCCAGAGGAACCCTGTTGGTGCATATGCCATGGCATCGTAAAGTACATGAGTATAGCTTCTGAACCAGGCACGCATGTTTTTTTCTATATAGTCTGTAACAATAGAGGCATCAGTCCACATATGTCCCTCGGCTGAACATTTACCTGACACATGAAAATTATCCAGAAGCATGAACTCCTCACTCAGCTTATGTGTGTTTGGCGTTATAAATGCACCATAGGTACAAATTGAGGGATCGCCTTTGCCCTGCTTCATATCACCGAGGATCTGATCGTAAGTTCTGTTTTCTTTAATAATATAAACAACGTGTTTAAAAACTGATGGTTCACCGATCCTGGCCGGAACAGTTTCAGGTTTGATTCCCGGCCTTGGTGACTCTCTTACTAGAGTTGCCCTCGAAAGGTCATTAACAGCAATCACAGTATCGGTATACGCTTTTAATTGTCTTAAATCGGGCAAAGGGATTGCCGATACTGAAGCGACCATATTATGAGAATTGTAGATCAGGTTTTTTGAAGGCGAATAATTTGAGGCTAATCTTGCACTAACGGCTTCCAGATTTGTAACATAAAGTTTCCCTGAAGGCATCTGGCATATACCTGAAGGGTAAGCACCGGTCGGTATAAAACCTGTGACTATGCTGGCATTTCCTTTTCCCTTCCTGGCAGCTCTTTTAGATAATTTTATAACAGCCAGGGCATTATCCATTCCATTTGCTACATATAGTGTTGTTTCATCACCCGATAGGCATAAACCGTTGGGTGAGTCACCAAAAAACGGGTTGATCTCGGGTTGCAGTCTGACACTTATGGTTTCAGTAATCTCATCTATTAGTGTATTTATTACACTTACATTATCGCTGTTTGAGTTTGTCACATAAACGTACCTTCCCTTTTTTTCGCTTATTATTTCATTCGGATGTAATCCGACGATAAGCTCTTTTATTTTCGTTCCTGTCGCCGGATCAATTATAACCACGCTTCCTTCGCGTGTTCCGCCGCCTGTCTTATTGTTAACCTTGGCCCTGCCCCATGGAATACCTGCAACGTCCTGATCGGAAGGCAATGGTTCTCTTCCTGCCCAGTTTGTAACATACAGCTTTCCGGCAGCCATCGTAAGTCCGTAAGGTGCGACTCCCGGATCTGCAATCCAGATTGTTTCTCCAGTTATTAAATCCTGTTTTATTACTTTATTGTTTCCATTAAGAACAACATAAAGATATTCGCGTCCTCCTTCTTTCCTTATCAGCAACTCGTTAGGCAATGCCATGTCAGCGGGAGGGACCGCTTTGTATTCGAAGAAATGCCCGAATTCTGCTTTTGTTCCGACCCATTTCGCAGATGCAACAAAAGACCTGTCATCTGTTCCTATGACGCTCCAGTATACTTCCGGTAAGCCATTGCTGATGTGCCAGGTAATTCCTG
>DOTV01000043.1:0-9100 GCA_003520925.1 Bacteroidales bacterium
AGGTCATCAGTTTCTTTCAATATGGTGGCAATCCCCGGCGGTACATTTAAAATGGGGAGCCCGGCTGAGGAACCATTCAGAAAAGAGGACGAGGGTCCTGTCAGGGATGTTGAGCTGAGTCCGTTCTTTATGGCCGAGGTTGAAGTGACCTGGGATGAGTATCTTGCATTTTATGCCCAGACATCTGCAGAGGGGCGGTCGACCGATACTGAAGGGTTAAGAAGCGGAATGCAATCGGCCGGTGATCTTGATGCCATTTCAGGTGCCACACCTCCATATGGACAACCTGACCAGGGCTGGGGACTGGGGAAAAGACCGGCTATTTCTTTCACTTATCATGCAGCTGAGACTTACTGCAGATGGCTGTCGAAGGTAACAGGCAAAACCTATCGGCTCCCTACTGAGGCTGAATGGGAGTATGCCTGCCGTGCAGGCACCCCGGGCCCGTATTTCTTTGAAGGAGATCCACGCAAATTCGAAAAGACAGGGCTGAAGGCAAAGCTCTCAAAAAATGACACTGCAGTCATCAATACCTATATAGTATATAAGGAGAACAGTCCATCAAAAACCCAGACACCTGATTTTGTCAGGGCTAATCCTTTCGGACTTAAAAATATGGCGGGTAATGTGGCTGAATTCTGCCTCGACTGGTATCAGCCTGATGCATATTCAAAGTATCCACAGGGAACAATTAAAGATCCACAGGGTCCGGAGACCGGAGAAGAGCACGTTATCCGTGGCGGAACATTTATTAATCCGGCAGGTTTTGTCAGGAGTGCTGCCCGTGATTATACAAGGACAGAATCGTGGCTCAGAACCGACCCGCAGATACCAAAAAGCATATGGTGGTACTCCGACTGTTTTAATGTAGGTTTCAGGGTCGTCTGTGAATTTGACGAAAAAACGGGGAATGTTACTGCCTCAGAGTGAGGTTTTTCATACTAATATGTTGCATTTATATCAAGAAATTTGATGAATGTGCTTGTTTTTCCAAAACAAGTTATTTAAATTGCAGTGAGTTTTTAACATTTTTTAAGAGCCCTAACCTTACTAACCTTTAAACCCAACCGCTGACCTGATAACTTTAAAAATCATCGGATAGTAGAAGTGTAATTTAATGAGTGTAAGTTTTACACTTACTCGCATTAAATTGATTTGTATTTTGTAGTAGTTGAAGAAATAGAAATAAGAAAAGAAATAATAGAAATAAGAAATATCCTCATGTTCCATTTGTAAAGGGCAATTTAAAACCACTAACCACTGACCAGCAACCAGCAACCAGTAACCAGAATCATTAACCAATTAATAATCACCATTAATCAATACCAATAACCTGAAACCAATTTTTGAATAATCCTAATATCTATCTTTTATTAACTAACTAACAGTGTAACAGTATGAAAAAAACTCCCAACTACTTTTGGCCCTTAAAGCCAAATGTTAATTTTCACAAGTTACTCCTTACTGTGAAAATTATGACTATCCTGCTGGTTTGTGGACTGGTGTTTCCAGCCTATACACTAACCGCCGGGAATCCTTCTGCTGAAGAGCAGCAGCAAATCAGAGTATCCGGGACAATAGTGGATGGTTCATCCGGTCTGGCTATGCCGGGTGTA
The DNA here is from genome assembly GCA_003520925.1 of Bacteroidales bacterium. GTDB lineage: Bacteria > Bacteroidota > Bacteroidia > Bacteroidales > VadinHA17 > LD21. The sequence continues at coordinate 1,617 of DOTV01000043.1, forward strand.
AACGTCCAGGTTAAGGGTACCAGCATTGGGGCTATCTCTGATGCAGAAGGAAAGTACAACATTACCGTGAATGACAGAAATGCAACACTTGTTTTTTCCTTTATCGGCTATGTATCCCAGCAGGTTGCTCTTGGTGGCAGAACAGTTATTGACCTTTCTCTGGCTGCCGAAACAACGAATCTCGATGAAGTTGTCGTTGTGGGGTACAGCACTCAGAAACGTGCAAATGTTGTCGGATCGGTAGCATCAATTTCAGGTGAAAGCCTTCAGGCTATACCTGCTGTAAACGTATCCAATTCAATTGGGGGACGTATGAGTGGTATTTCGGTAATACAGCAAACCGGTGAACCCGGACAAATGACGCCGAGGATTCTTGTTCGAGGCCGCAGCACCCTGGGTGGTGACAGAGGTACTAATTTTGGAAGCACTAATCCTCTTGTGGTTATTGATGGTGTTCAGGGACGTTCAATGGACGAAATTGACCCAATGGACATTGCCAGCATTTCAGTTCTGAAGGATGCTGCTGCATCAATTTATGGTTCAAATGCTGCAAACGGCGTTATTCTTATCACAACCAAAAAAGGCGGCGAGGGGAAACCAAAGCTGAACTATCAGTTCTACCAGGGTTTCATGACACCGACAATTATCCCTCAGACAACAAATGCCCAGGAGTATGCTACAATGCTTACCGAATATCAGACACAGAACGGTATCGCACGTACATACACAGACAAGGACATAGAATTGTTCGGAAGCGGTGCAGACCCATGGGAACATCCTAATACAGACTGGTACGGAGACCTCATTAAGAACTGGACAACTACCTACAGGCACAATTTTACAATTGATGGTGGTTTCAAAGGGATGACTTATTATCTCTCTGTCGGGATAAAGGGTGACGAATCAATATATAAGCAGTCATCAACTAAGTATAACCAGTATAACGTCCGTGCAAAATTTGATCTCCCGATCAATGAATGGCTGAAAGTAGGACTTGATGTTGCAGCATTCCAGAATCACAGGCTATATCCATATAAATCAGCCGACGCCATTGTAGGGCAGTCAACACGTCTTCTTCCTACAACATGGTCATTCTGGCCGAGCGGCGAACCAGGCCCGGATATTGAATATGGTGACAACCCGGTTGTTACTTCGACTTTCGCAGGAGGAAAAGATGATCAGCTTACCTACAGATATCTCAATACCTTCAATGCATCGATTACCCCTCCGATAATTAAAGGACTTTCTATTAACGGTTCATTCAGCTATGACCTTACAAACTTTTACCGCAAGAGATTCTTCAAACCATGGACCCTCTATACAATTGACAAATCAAAGTCAACCAGGGATGCCACTACCGGTTTCATAACCACTGGGTTTCTTACTCCCGGACTGAGAGGACTCTCTTCACCTCAGAACAATGAAGATTATACAAGAACCATTAACCAGACCGGCAACGTCAACCTTACCTACGCCAAAAAGCTGGGCGACCACAGCATTTTTCTATATGCCGGGTTTGAACAGTACACAAGCGACTATAACAGTCTTTACGGATTCCGTCAGTACTATATTTCAAGCCTGATCCAGACAATGAATGCCGGTGCTGACCAGGATAAAAATACAACTGGTGATGCAACTATTTATGCACGTAAATCATGGATTGGTCGTGCTACATACGACTATAAGGGTAAATATCTTGCAGAATTACTTTTCCGTCGGGACGGTTCACTTAAGTTCCCGCCCAACAGCCGCTGGGGTAATTTCCCTGGGGTTTTGTTAGGCTGGCGAGTATCTGAAGAAGGCTTCTGGAAAGACAATATTCAGTTTATCAACTATTTTAAACTCAGGGCCTCTTATGGAAAGATGGGTATGGACCCCGGAAACCCGTTCCAGTATATAAACTCATTCGGACTTTCCTCAGGTATGGTCTTTGGAACCGGCTCATCAATCGAGACGGCAGTAGGACCTCCGGTTATTGCAAACCCCAATATCACATGGGAGACACAAACAACACAGAACATTGGGTTTGAATCTAAGTTATTAAATGACCTCTTCAGCCTTAATATGGAATTCTTTTACAACAAAAGAGAAGATATTCTTGCTCCAAGGGATGCGTCAGTTCCTGCTTTTTCAGGTCTTTCACTGCCTAATGAGAACATAGCCCGCGTTGATAACAGGGGATTTGAAATTGAGGCAGGAGTTCACAAAAGCTTAACATCCGATCTTAGGGTTGATCTGACTGCAAACATCAGTTACAGCCACAACAAGGTTGTTTTCCAGGATGAACCGGTAAGAGCTGTTGAATGGCAGCAGACGACAGGCCATCCGTACAATGCATGGCTTATGTATAACTCACTCGGGATCTTTAAAGATGCGGAAGCAGTTGCTGCTTATCCTCATTGGGCAACCGCCAAACCAGGAGATGTTATTTTTGAAGACTATAACAAGGACAATAAGATTGACGGAAATGACCGGATCCTGATTGATGAAGTAGATGCTCCCAACACTTACTATGGTGTTAACCTGGATGTTGCCTGGAAAGGCTTTTCTCTTTCAGCTCTAATTCAGGGGCAGGGCAAATACTTAAGGATGAGATACTATGATAACAGACGAGGTGTGGCTGGTAATTACTTCAAATGGACCTACGACAACAGGTGGACACCTGATAACCAGGTTACAGATATAGCACGTGCTTATAACAGAGATGACTATTATTGGTCACCTGATGTTCAGATGAATACTTACTGGCTTGCAAACGTTGCATATTGCAGGTTAAAGAGTCTTGTTCTGACATATACTATTCCATCTAGCATCTACTCGAAACTTGGAATCGCAAATGCAAGCATCTATCTATCTGGCAATAACCTTGCTCTGCTTTGGACAGCCAATAAGAGGGTCTGGGATCCTGAAGCACTCAATCCCGGTGTATATCCGACCATGAAGACAATTGCCATAGGTGCGAATATTGGGTTTTAATCAATTAAGAAATTGTTAAAGAGTATAATATGAAAAAAATATCTAATTATATAATTGCCTTTGCGGTACTGCTTTTAACAGCTACGTCATGTACCGACGTTCTGGAACAGCAGTCAGTTAATACCTTTAACCAGGATGTGGTTTTCTCCGACATAAATGTTGTGAAATCATATCTGGGCAAATGCTACGACAGGATGGGAGGCAATACTGATAACGGAGTACTCGGCATGCGTGAGGACCTTCTTTCATCAGCTACCGACCAGACGTTATGTATTCACCGTCCTGCAAACTACGGTAATCTGAAGGGGACTCTGAGTCCCGATAACCTCGGATACTTTGCAAATAATGGGTATGCCGGATTCATGAGATGGGAAAACATGTACGAAAATATTCAGAATCTAAATACCATTATTGCAAATATTGATGCAGTCAAGACTCTTACGTCAGCTGAAGAAACCCTGAAGAAGAGACTCAAGGGTGAAGCCTATTTTATAAGAGCCTTTGAGTATGCAACTCTCCTTATGAATTATGGCGGGGCTGTATTGATAAGCACACCTAACACACTTGACCAGGACTTTCAGACAATGAAACGTTCCACAATAGCAGAGACCAAAGATTTTGTCCTTGCTGATATTGCCAGTGCCATTACAACTCTGACTGGTCTTTCAATAGAGCAGGGTCGTGCTACCCCGGCAGCAGCAGCAGCTCTGAAATCACGCGTTCTGCTTTTCTGTGCAAGTAAACTTACAAATGGTGGTTATGCGGGACAGGAATCCAATACACTTGTTTCTTTCCCTGCCGGAAGCCAGAATGCTTTGCTACAGGCAGCCAGAGACGCTTCAAAAGCTGTAATGGATGGAACTTACGGTACTTTTGCCCTTCAGGGAAGCACTGCAGAACCAGTGCAGCCTCTGACTGATGCACAGGTTAAAGCATATGCAGAGAACTACCAGAGTATCTTTATTCAGAAAGGTAAATGGAACACTGAAACCATATGGGGTATTCAATATCCTCTTACAGGAGGGAATGTTAACAATGCAAATATCTGGTTTGGGCCATGTGGTTATCACAACTGGGGTAACAACGACCCGACAGAACCTGCTGTAAGAAGTTTTGAAATGGCCGACGGAACTCCATTTGTCTGGGATAAATATACTCCCGGCGATCAGTATATCCGCAGGGCAACTGCCGCCGAGTTGGCAGCTGATCCTTTAAGGAACCCTTACAATGGACGTGAACCGCGTTTTTATGCTATTGTTCTCTATAATGGTGCTCCATGGCAGACACGTCCTACTGATGTTGTCGACCCCTTAAATACAGTTCAGACCGGACAATACTTTGAGAACAATGAAACAACGCTGATAAAGAGCGGTTTTGACACAAGACAGGGTCCTGTTGAAGCCTGGAACGGAACGAAAACAGGTTACTACCTCAAGAAATTCCTCGATCCGACAAGTGCAGGACAATTTTTCAGAAATACCACTGCCTGGGTTGAATTCCGTTATGCTGAGATCCTGCTGAACTATGCAGAGGCATGTATTGAGCTTGGAGGCACTGACCTGCAGAATGGTTTGAATGCACTCAACATGGTCAGAAACCGTGCCGGATTACCCGACAGGGTAACTACTGATCAGGCAGTTGCAAGAGGATATATCCGTCAGGAAAGAGCAATAGAGTTCTTCGGTGAAGGACATCGTTTTTATGATCTGCGCCGCTGGATGACGTATGGAAGCGTCGTTCAGAATGTATATGGGATGAAGATCAAGCAGATGGTTAATGGTACTGTTGAGTGGAAATATGATCTTACCGATCAGGAAGATGTCAGGACCTGGTCGAGTGATAAGTACTACTGGATCCCTCTCTCACGTGCAGAGATGAACAAAGCACCAAACCTTCAGCCACAACCGGGTTATTAATATATAACCAGGAATTATAAAGTTGAAATGATTTTTAAAAGCCGGTCCGGAGTGGCCGGCTTTTTTAATTTTGTGCCCCCCAACCCCCCTGAAGGGGGGCTAAAATGTCAGTAAATAAGAACCCCCCTTTAGGGGGGCAGGGGGGCTAATGATAAAACCCGTAATACCAGAATGTATTCCCGAATTTCTGCTTCAGAACCGGCTGTGCTGTTTTAAGATTGTTTCCGTATGACTGAAATGTCTGGAGAAACTGGCTGAACCTTGTTTCAACCTGAGGATCGATTCCCAGATTCCCTGTTTCCGGAAGGGTTAAACCCGATATTCTGCAGGCAAGAGCGGCTTCCTGGAGATGAACCGGTATCTTCTTATAGCCCATGATTTCAAGCCTTGATAACCCCGATGCTATACCTGCATAATCTTCATTAAGCATCAGGTAAGCCATCTTATATTCAAACAATTTACGGTTCAGGGAATCTGCTGAAAATGCCCTCTCGATGTTAATATACGGGTTATCCGTAATTGAAAAAAAATCATGTTCGATCTTTTCTTTTCTTTTAATTCCTAATTCAGGGTCCGTTTCAATTGATTTTTCATCGAACAGCAATTTTTCAAAACCTGTGGCTTTCTTCCTGTAAAATAGAGTTTTCTTAAGTATGGATACATACTTGGATGCAATCTTATAATTACCGTTGATTATTTCTGTTTTGATAAGCATCCTGAGATCTTCAGGAGTCATCCCTTTCATAACCATATTCTCGAAAGCCCACCTTTGTGCTTCATTAATCATTCCTGTTGAATAGTAAAAATATGCTCCCCTCCTTAAAACCTCACCAACCATCTCCCATTTCAGGAACAGCGATTGTCCATCGGGGCTCTGGGGAAAATGAAAAAGCTGGTCGGTAAGCCTTCCTGTTTCACAAAGAGCAACATTGTTAAGGTATATGGTGAGCCTGTTCCTTGAGGGGTGATCCGAAATATACCTGGTAACTTCATTGTACCTTCCCTGGCTGAAGAGTTTTTCTGCGTGGAAATACTCCTTGTTGACCCGGTCAAAGCGCAATAAAATAACTGTGCTGACCAGTATCAGGGAAAGCAGTGGAAGGATTATTGCTTTTACATTCTCTTTTTGCCTGAATCTGGCAGGGAGGTTTATTTTTATTTTTACTATCAGGGGAAGAAGGATTATGAACCCGATTACCGGAATGAACAATCTGAACTGCGATCCCGTATCTTCCTTTGAAAATGGAAAGATCATCAGCGTTTTAAAAGGCTGAAAAAGGAAAAATTCTTTCAACAGGTAAATTAAAATAAAGCTTATTGCAAGCAGCAAGAATATTTTAGGCCACTCCTTTCTTATTGACTTCAGGATAATGTGAAGTGCATACATCAGTGCAAAGATCCAGGCAAATCCTCCTGTTATTAAGTACCAAAAGGGGAATAGGATCACAGGCAGAAAACCCTTGAGATATCTTAGAACGATAAAGAACAGAACAAGCTGTAAAAGCACACCAAGGCTGTTATATAAAAGGTACTGGTAATCAGTCTGCAGGATGAAAAATGCAGTCCCAAAAAGAACAGGAAAAAGGGTTGATGTTTTGTACGTAAGAATACTTATGATCTTTGAGATCATGTAAATTATCATGCAAATTATCAGTGAAATAATTATTGCTCCTGCCAAGGGATAATAGTAAAAAGTTGTCAGTAACCTGCCAAGAAAGAGAAGCAATGAGCCGGGTTGAGTAAGACTGGATTTAAGGTAATCGGTTGAAAATACAAAGAGGGATGTTTTTTCCTGGTAATACTCAACATAGTCAGCAAAAAATCCAAAGAATAAAAACGACCCTATGAAAAATATCAAAACGGGAAGAAGATACAGAAACTGATCACTATTTGTTTTATTCACCTTCATTTTATCATAAATAGTTAAAATTGCTTGTTGCTGCCTGCTGGTTGCTAGTTGTTTGCTATAAAGTTAAACTTCCTGTTTTTACCCCTAAATCCCCCAGGGGGGACTTTTTGATTTGTTTTGTTTTGATAGCCCCCCTTGGGGGGTTGGGGGTAAATTATATCCTGTCAATTTTCTGCCCATTTTGCCTGCAATGTTTTTCCTTTTGCAATTTCAAGGATTTTTCCGGGATTAACATTCACCTCCAGTGTCGAGAGTTCCGGAAGGTTGAAGCTCTTTATAAACCTTCCGTAAAATTCAGGATCCTTCTGAGGCATTATAAATGGTTTGCCCGAGGTTCCGTTTTCTTCAATATGTGAAATATAGAATCTTGCTGTCAATCCGTCGTCCCGTTTACTGCTGAAGACCAGCCACCTGCTGTTTGATGACCAGGAGTGATAACTGTCTGTAAAATCACTGTTCAAATGCATCGCTACAGGCTTCATGGATATGAGATCGATCTCATAGAGATCTGCTTCCTTATGCCATATCGGGAAACATCCGTAATTATGAAGCGTAATTACAATGTAATTACCATCGGGGGATATCCTTGGAAAGGAAGCACTTTTGTTATTTTCAGAAGCATTGAAGATAAGTTCCAATGGACCTGTTTTACGGGTTGAAGGATCAAAGGATACGCGGCAGAG
>DOTV01000043.1:9447-10857 GCA_003520925.1 Bacteroidales bacterium
GGATATGTATCCATATATTTCTCGTTATCCGGAAGTTTTATATCCATGATTTCATTTTTTTCAACATCGTAAAGTACGAGTGATGATTCAAGGTCACTCACCTCAACTTTCTTGCTCAGAACAGAATGAAATTGTTGAACTATTTTATTGGATGAGAAAGCAACAAATCTTCCTGAAGGGTGCCAGCGCGGGTAGACAGCTCCATTTTTCATCTCGGCAGTTTTAAGATTTACCTTTTTGAAATCTCCTGCTGAATAAAAATAAGTGCCCCCGAGGCTGCCCCTCATATGGAACATAAAATTGTCTGAATTACCTGTGTTATTATATGAGTGGCAGTTAAGGCAGTTCTCTTCAACAAGGCTGTTTTCAATAATCGATTTTTCGCGGAAGCTTTCGAGATTGCGCTGTTTTATTACTATCTCTTTCCAGCTTTCGTAGCCTGGGTACAGCAGACGGTATGTAATATAAGGATCAATCGGCTCAGGAGCAATTTTGTTTGTGATGGTGCTGAATTTTGACCATCCGTTTCTTTTATCTCTCAGGAATATCTCGATATTGAAATCCATTCCCTTGTTACTGTCAAGGAATTTCTTCCATTTTCTCTCAGGAATACTGATAATGCCGTTTTTGCTCCTGATCTCAAAGCTGGTTTCGGGATCAGCTGAAAACCTTACAAAGAATGAAGAACCCTTTTCGGTTATCTTGAAATTCAGAGGAGCAATGTTGGGGGGAATTGTTACTCCTGAATAATCAGGATCAATTAAAGGAAGCTTGCCTGTTTCGGCAATGTTTCCTCCCGGTCTGCCAGTACAGCTGTAAAGGGCTGTAATGAAAATTAATATAAAGAAATAGTATTTTGAAAATAATCTCATAAGATCTGTCCATTAACTGTTGATGCTGTATTAAAAGTAGTATTAAGGATTTTTCTTCCTTGGTGTGACTTTGTGCTTTACTTTGTGATCCTTTGTGGTTCAATGATTTAAATTTAACCACCAAGGTACACAAGGGGTCTCACTAAGGACACAAAGGGCTTTTAAGACAACCTCCTCAAATTGAAGTCACAAATTTAGCATCTTTTTGGTAATTGTCATTAAATCATGTACTCACCCCCAACCCCCTCTCTGCTGACGCAAAGAGGGGGCTAAAACATTTATCTACAAGATGTTCCCCCTCTTTACGAAGTAGAGAGGGGGATAACGGGGGTGAGTACATGTATTTCCGGAACGTATTTGGGTCGAGACTTTCCTTTGTTAAAAAACTTTAAATTCCTTTTAATCTTTGGTTTTTTAATTCCCTATATTTACATTTGGTTACAATCTGTATCCTTGGAAACCTGGAATTTAATTTCTTATAATCTAATCTGATCTAATATGAAAAAATCAAGTATCTCAAGACGTAATTTTCTTGGCA
>DOTV01000163.1:0-1041 GCA_003520925.1 Bacteroidales bacterium
AAAAGAGCTGTCTGCTTTGTATTAGCAGACAGCTCTCACCCTAACCTGATCCTATACTAACTAACCTAACTGATTCTATTTAATAAGCTCTACAACAGCATACTTCGATATTCTCCAGAATTCATCAGGATCCTTTATTGCTATGTAAGCAACCTGTTTTTCATTTTCCTTAACCATTTCATATGAACCTGACGGATGCTCGGTGACAAGCTTTGCATTTTTTGAGTTTACCGGGATTGTCTTAATTTCAGTAATATCTATTTTCTGGAACAGAGAGTCGGAAAAATCTTCCAAAATAGCTTCTTTCCTTCCAAGACCAATAAATCCGCCTTCTTTAGTCAGAAGCCCTTTTGCCTTCAGATCCTTGTAAGTACCGGAAATAAGAAATGCCTGGTGAAGTTTTCCTGTCTGGGTGCTGATCTTGCTTTCCTTTACTGTTAGAGTATCCTTAAGTGCGTACAAGTTTCCATTAAGTTGTCCAATCTCGAAATCCTTGTTTACAAGAGTCGTTTTCAGCTCTGCTATTTCGCCTTCATAAATCTTCATGGACTCTTCAAGCGAAGCGATTCTCGTTTGTAATCCGGTAATTGTATTTCCCGATTTCTTAAGCTGTGCGTTCAGCTGTGCGATTTTCTTTTTATTCTGCTCAATGAGTCCATTGATGTTCTGAATGTCCTCAAGGATCTGATGCCGTCTGTCTTTCGACACTTCTGAGTTAGATGAATTTACTGTGATGAGTTTTTCTTTTTCTTTTATCACCCTGATATTTCCTTCTATTTCATCGAATGTTGCCAGCCAGTCATTTAACATGGAATCACGCTGCGTAAGCTGTTCAGTGAATGTTACTCTCTGGTTCTCAAGTACTGCAAGCTGATTGTTATGATCGCGCTTGTTAAGAGAATAAGCCAGTATACCCAGTCCGAGAAGCAGTATAAGGCTTATTATGGAAGTAATCAGGACACCTTTTGACATGCCGTCCTTCCGGGCATTGTTTACTTTAGTTGCAATGACCGCATTTTCGTTTGGTAATTTGGGGTCATT
>DOTV01000163.1:1425-3731 GCA_003520925.1 Bacteroidales bacterium
TTAAGGTTGAAGTTGAAGAAATGTTCATTTTGAGAGACTGATTCTCATTTTGAGAAAAAATATTAACCGCAAAGCTCGCAAGGCATAAGCAAAGCACGCAAAGCAATAGATTTAAATTTTAGCCTTTGCGAACCTGGCGGAACTCCTTTGCGATCTTAGCGGTTGATGGATTTGAAATACTTATTTCCCGGATTCCTTTTCCTGTCTGAGTAATCTGTAGATTGTCGAAACGCCAATATCCAGCTTTTTGGCTGTCAGGTTAATATCGTTATTGTTTTTTCTGAGGGTTGCCCGGAGTATTTTCATTTCATATTCATGCATTGTCATTTCAGAATCCGTAATCAGTGAAGGAGACTCGCCTGAATCGATTGTGAAATCATCTGCCTCAATTTCCTCTTTTACAGAAAGAGCAACCGCAAGCTCAACCAGTGATTTCAGCTCCCTCACATTTCCCGGGAATCTATAATTCATAAGCTTTTTTTGTGCATCCTGTGTCAACCGCTTTATCGGAATGTTATTTTCCCTGCAAAACGACTCTATGAAATGCCTTGAGAGAATAAGAATATCACTTGCCCTTTCACGCAAAGGCGGCAGCTCTATTGGTAATCCTAAAAGCCTGTAATAGAGATCTTCCCTGAATCTACCCTTCCTGACCTCCTCTTTCAGGTTTTTATTTGTCGCGGTTATAATCCGGCAGTCGGTTTTTATTGGTTTATTGCTGCCTACCCTTACTATCTCTTTCTCCTGTAAAACCCTCAGCAATTTTGTCTGTAAATTTTGTTCCATCTCACCGATCTCATCCAGAAACAGCGTTCCGCCGTTTGCCTCCTCAAACCTGCCAATGCGTCTGAACGATGCTCCGGTGAAAGATCCCTTCTCATGACCGAAAAGTTCACTCTCAATCAGTTCGGTTGGTATTGCCGGAACATTTACTGCCACAAACGGTTTATCCTTACGTTTGGAATTGTAATGAATTGCTTTTGCAACCAGTTCCTTGCCGGTGCCGGTTTCGCCAGAAATAATAACAGTGATATTTGTTTCCAGAGCCCTGTCAACCAGTTCATAAATGTTTCTGATGGCAGTACTCTCTCCAAGGATTGTCTGCCTGAAACTATATTTCTTCTGGACCTCCTTTTTCAAAGTTGATATCTCCTTTTTAAGAGAGAGATCTTTCGTCAGATTCTGAATTGTATTAAGAAGACGTTCCTTTATATCATTCGACTTGGTTATGTAATCATATGCCCCCATTTTCAGAAGAGTCACAACAAGATCAATATCTTCCTGCTCGGAAATCAGAATTACCTGTATATTATCGTTTTCCTGCCGGATCCTTTTAAGGACATCAAGCCCCGAAAGATCAGGCAGCCTGTAATCGAGTGTGACAATATCAGGTGATTCGTCAAGGGATTTCAGGAAATCACGGGCATTGAAGAAACTCTTAACCTCGTAATCGGGATTTAAGGACAAAGTGTAAACCAGGAGTTTATTGTACCATTCATTGTCCTCAACAACGAATATCTTAACAGGCCTCTCGGTCATTTTCTCCAAATTGCTTTTATACAGATAAACTGAAAGAGACCAAAATACTAAATATTGGCCGATTTGTACGAGTTTCAGCTCATTTTTGTGATGTGATCATTAATCAAACGGATTACAATTCCGAATTCTGCAATTGCGCTCTCAGCCATGGTTTCAACTGAATCGGTGTTCTCATTATTCCTTATTGTTCTTTCAGTTTTACTGAGCAGGTTGAAAAGATCCGTCGCACCCAAATGCCTGCACGGAGGCTGAATTTTATGAGCAATGTCAGCAACACTTCCCCATTGTTTTTTTATGACTGCTTCCTTCAAATCATTCAGTCCTTTCCCGGTAGTATCAATAAACGAAACCAGCATCTGCTTCACGAACTTTTCATCTCCTCCCGAAAGATGATAAAGATTTTGCAGATCAAGCTTTCCGGTATCACCGGGCATCGGACTGCTATTTACTGTATCAATAAGTCCGGATGGGTTTTTGCCACCTTTTGCCTCAAGTACTGCCGAAAGCAACTGCTCCTCAGTAAATGGTTTCTGAAGAATGCCATCAAGGCCTTCCTTCCTGTATTTCTGCCAGTCTTCATTTGAACTGGCCGCAGTGATCAGTATTACAGGCATTTCTGAAGAGCTGATTTTCATTTCATCACGGATGAACTTTGTAGTCTTCAGTCCGTCGATCCCCGGCATCCGCATATCCATAAATAGAAGGTCAAATTTCTCCTGTTTCAGAATTTCGATAGCTTCCATTCCGCTCACCGCCAGCCGGCAATC
>DOTV01000011.1:0-8384 GCA_003520925.1 Bacteroidales bacterium
GAATATCTCATTTACCTGGGTATGTTCAAAAGCCTCTCTGCTGCAAGCCTTTACCAGTCAGTTATCATCCTGGGAACCATTGTAGGACTATCGCTCATCGGAGGACTGGCAATTTTCTGTTTTACGAAGGCCTTCGGAATTGTGTTTCTGGGGGAACCGCGCTCGGAAAAAGCATTTGCAGCCATGGAAGTCAGTAAAGACATGATTCTCCCGCAATTTATTTCAGTTTTCCTGATCGTCTTGATCGGATTGGCTTCAGTCTGGTTTGTCAGACCTGTTTTTGAGATAGTTTCGGCAGGATTCGGATTGACAAATGTCAATAATGAAGCAGGTTCTTCATTATCTGATCTGACTCAGATCGGTTTATTAGGCGGGATATTTGTTCTTTCTGTTGTCATTTTGCTTATTTACAGGCATCTCCATCTTAAGTCTAAAGTTGTCAGATATGGTCCCACCTGGGGTTGCGGATATACCGCGCCCGGACCAAAGCAGCAATACACATCAACCTCATATGCCTACAATTACAATCACCTGGCAAAACCTGTTTTGATGGATGAAAAAATGATGGATGAGATCGGTGAGGATGAGATCTTCCCTTCCGAAAGGAGTTTTAAATCGCGGAATGACGATTTCTTCAGAAAGGTCCTTCTCGACAAGCCGGTCAACTGGGTATCGGGTCTTCTTAAGAACATTGCAATTATGCAGACCGGAAGGATACAGCATTATATCCTGTACGCATTTGTTTTCATGCTTGTAGTTTTATTATTAACCTGGTTCAATATTATCTGATAATGACAGGTTTTATTCTAATATTGATATCAGCTTTCTTTTTCCCCGGAATAATATTACGCGCTAAAAGTATTGCATCGGGCCGCAAGGGGCCCGGTATCTTACAACCGTTCAGGGATGTTGTATTACTGTTCAGGAAAGGAAGTATTTTCAGCAAAACGACAGGATTAATATTCCAGATTGCTCCTGTCATTTCTTTATCGGCAGTTATCTGTGCAGTTCTGGTAATACCCTTCGCGAATCAGAAAGCTATAATCTCATTTGAAGGTGATTTTGTTTTCTTCTCTTACATGCTGGCGCTCGGCAAGTTCTTTTCTATAATTGCTGCTCTTGATACAGGAAGCAGCTTTGAAGGAATGGGTGCAAGCCGTGAAGCTTTTTTCTCTATGCTGATTGAACCAGCTTTCTTTATTTTAATGGCCACTTTCTCGATGCTTACAGGCTTCACCTCATTTTCGGATATCTTCAGCAATTTTTTTATAAGCGGCAACCATTATGTGTTAATATACAGCATAATAGGTTTTTATTTGTTTATTCAGATAGCACTTATTGAGAACAGCAGGCTACCTGTCGATGATCCGAAAACACATCTTGAACTTACAATGATCCATGAGGTGATGATCCTCGATAACAGCGGTTTTGATAAGGCCCTGATCCATATAGGGATCTGGCTGAAGTTTGCAATCTACGGATCACTTATGTATAATGTTATTGTTCCGTCAGGTTGGAATTTTTTTCTGCAGGTTTCAATTTTTATGGCAGTTCAGATGCTGTTTGCGATCATCGTCGGAATGCTTGAATCATTCAGGGCCAGGAATAAAATGAATAAAAACCCTAAATTCATTTTAACTGTTTCCTCTATTGCAATGATAGCTTTTGTAATTGTTCTGATTCTGACTAACAGAATTATCTGAAAGAGATATGGTTAATTATCTGATTGTACTATTTGCAGTTACACTGGTTTATTTCGCTTCAGCGGAACGCCTCGTTAATTATGTCAGACTGACAGGTATGCAGGGAGTATTGCTTTGCGGGATCGCACTATTTGAGCTACGTGAGGTAAATACTGCGAACCTTATCTTTATTATGGCTGAGACAATCGTTTTCAAGGCCTTCCTGATTCCTTATCTTCTGAATAGAATTATCAAAGCTTCAGGCGTAACAAAAGTACATCGCCAGGCAATGCCGGGTTTCTACCTGCTTATCCTTTCAACCATCGCCCTTTTGTTAAGCGTGATTCTTGCCCAGTCACTTGTCAACCCTTTCGTAAATACGATTTATATGACAGTTGCTCTCTTCACATTATTTACAGGGCTGCTGATGATTGTTACACATAAACTTATTATTTCACATCTAATTGGATTTTTAATAATTGAGAATGCTGTTTTTATCTTTTCTCTTGCTGTGGGAAATGAGATGCCGATGCTTATAAATGTAGGGATTCTGCTCGACATCTTTGTCGGTGTTCTGATCCTCGGATTTTTTGGATTACGGCTCAAACCACATACAAATGAATTAACAATGTTAAAAGACTGAAATGCTCTTATCTTTTTTTATTGCGGCTGGTCTGATCTGTGTTTCAATTGCCCTGCTGAATAACAGGATGGTTACAAAGGCACTGACCGCTTGTTTTGCAGTCCTTCATATCGGACTTACAGTTTACTGCTACGCAAATTTAAATGACATCGAACTACGGTATTTTACTTTTAACAGCACCGGAGTGCTTTTGCTTGCGGTTCTTTCAATAATGACAATTCCGACAATTTATCATGGATTTATTTATTCGGCCGGCGACGATACAAGGAAGTTTAATATTTACCATGTGGCGCTGATTGCTCTTATGACGTTTATGTCTGGCGCATACCTTGCAAACGGGATGACTGTATTGTGGATTTTTGTGGAGGCAACAACCCTGGCCGTCGGGTTGCTTATATATCACGACCGCACTGAAATAGCCCTGGAGGCTACCTGGAAATATGTCTTTATCTGTTCTGCCGGTATAGCACTTGCATATTTAGGTATACTTTTCCTTGGATTTATTTATGGCCGGGAGGATGCAGCAAGCCTCTCGTTTGTTGCGCTTGCTGAAATAATCAACCAGGCAAACCCGATGTATCTTAAGATAGCATTTTTATTCGTCCTCATCGGGTTCAGTACCAAAATGGGACTCTTCCCAATGCATACGGTTACAATTGATGCCCACTCTGTTGCGCCACCGCCGGTAAGTGCCCTGATCTCAACTACCCTCATGAATGTCGGATTTCTTGCAATTTTCAGGGTTTACAGGCTATTCTCCTCGTCATCAATTTTACTTTTCATGAACAGCGTTCTTATTATTGCCGGATTGCTCTCTCTGCTCGTAGCTGCGGGATACATGCTTAAGGCAAAACATCTGAAGCGAATGCTCGCTTACTCAAGCCTCGAAAATATGGGACTGGTAGCAATCGCTATCGGGGTGGGAGGGACCGGCTATTATGCGGCGCTTCTTCTTCTGGTGCTCCATTCTCTTGCAAAATCGAGCCTGTTTTATCAGATGGGTCAGTTGTCGAGGGTTCTCCATACTTTTAAGCTTGACGATTGCGGAAGATATATGAAGCTATACCCTGCAGGTGCAATGGTACTTATTCTTGGCCTGATCTGCATCCTTGCCATCCCGCCATCGGGGCTCTTTATTTCTGAATTCATGATATTCAAAGGATTGGTTTATAATGATCAGTGGCTCGTACTTATTGCTGCAATAATACTCCTCTGCTTTGTTGTATATTCAATGAGTACCAGGTTCATGCATATTATTTTCTCCAATCCTCGCAAGGAACCTGATATCCAGGCACCGGAAAGTATCAAACCGGTTGAGTCTGTTCCCCAGTTTGTTTTTCTTGGGATTGTCATAGTATTGTGTTTTTATCAACCTCCTTTCCTTGTGGATCTTATAAATCAGAGTATTAAGCTGTTGCCATAATAAGATAAAAATGAATCAGCTCTATTCAGAGATATTTGAAAATCCTTTCACAATCGGCATCAAAGAGATACCGGTAGTTGACTATGATGTATTTTATAATAATATTTCTGGAATGCTTAGTGATCAAGCGAACCATTGTGTTGCTTATTATGGTGTTGAGGTTCCGGGTTATCTGAAGCTCATTTGCTGTATTGTCAATGACAAAACTCACAGTATCAGAATCTTCTCAACACATCTGATTAATGAAAAGAGATCTGTGAAATCATTAACATCAGCCTGCCCTCAGCTTCATATCTTCGAGCGTGAAATTCATGAGAATTTTGGAGTTGAATTTGAGGGACACCCCTGGCTTAAGCCTGTCAGATATCCTTACAACAGGAAAAGTCTATCCGCTTTGATGGATAATTATCCTTTCTATGAGATTGAAAGCGAGGAGCTCCATGAAGTGGGAGTAGGTCCGGTACATGCAGGTGTGATAGAACCCGGCCATTTCAGGTTTATATGTAACGGGGAAAAGGTTTTGCATCTCGAAATCCAGCTTGGATACCAGCACCGGGGAATCGAAAAGTTATTTATACATAAGAAGGGGTCTTTACAAAAATGTATCCTTTCAGAAAGCATAGCAGGAGATACTTCTGTCGGGCATTCTCTTGCTCATTCCCAGCTTATCGATTCAATGGGCGATCTGGAAATCAGCGATTCACTGCAGATTGAACGCTGTATAGGTCTCGAACTTGAAAGAATTGCTGTTCATATTGGAGATACAGCAGCCCTCTGCGGTGATATTGCTTATCAGCTTGGACAGGTAGTGTGCGAAGCTCTCAGGACAGAAATAATAAATACAACACAATTCTGGTGTGGTAACCGTTTTGGAAAGGGACTTGTGCGTCCAGGGGGAAGCAACTTCCCGATGAGTGATATTATTGCAGATAAGATGCTTAAAATGCTTGATGACGCAGTGACCAGATTCTCTGAAATTGCCGGTCGCATTTATTCTATGCCAAGTGTTTTAGCCCGTTTTGAAGATATTGGACAGGTTACAAGGGATCAGGCACTTAAAACCGGATCAGTAGGCATGGCTGCCAGAACATGCGGTATCGGCCGTGATTTGAGAGGTTCGCATCCATTTCAGTATTTTAAGAAACTTTATTTTAATCCGGTGATAAATGAAACCGGTGATGTACTTGCCAGGGGAATGCTCAGAGTAAAGGAAATAAGTGAATCTGGAAGGATCATTCGTGAACTTTTAGGGTTTTGGAAAGAAAAGAAAAAGTTCGAACATCCTCCTGTCTATAATTATCTGTTGAAGCCCGAAAGCTTCTCTTTATCAATGGCTGAAGGCTGGCGAGGTGAGATTTGTCATTCTGCAATAACGGATGAAAATGGAAATATTATTCATTATAAAGTTAAGGATCCCTCTTTTCATAACTGGATGGCCCTTGCCCTGGCGGTGCGCAACCAGGAGATCTCGGATTTTCCGGTATGCAATAAAAGCTTTAACCTTAGTTATTGTGGAAACGACCTGTAAATTAATTAAGAATCAGATGTTCAGGGAACTTAAAATATTAACGCATCATGGATCGCAATATATAAAGGATCTGAGGAATCAGCCTGTTTCAGATCGTTTCAGGGGCAGACCTGTTATTTCCTCTGATATAAATGAATCAGATATAGAAATTATTTCGGCAATTTGCCCGGTCAGTGCCATCAATGATAGAGACGGTTCATTGGATATCGGAAAGTGTGTTTTTTGCGGCGAATGTTCATTTTGTCTCCCTGAGAAGGTGAAATTTCTTAAAGATTACCGGATAGCAGTCAACAGGAGGGAGGATCTTATAATAAAGCCGGGAGAAGATAAACCGGTTCGTCTCGATAAAAGCAGTATCAGAAAAGAGGTCAGAAAGCTTTTCAAAAATGCATTGAAGCTCAGACAGGTATCAGCCGGAGGAGACAACTCCTGCGAAATGGAGCTTAATGCTACGGGAAATGTAAATTTTGATTTTGGACGTTACGGGATTGAGTTTGTCGCTTCTCCTCGTCATGCTGACGGAATTGTAATAACAGGGCCAGTTTCGGAGAATATGGCTGAAGCGTTGAATATCTGCTATGAAGCCGTACCTGATCCAAAAATAATAGTTCTTGTGGGTACCGATTCCATTAGTGGCGGAATGTTCAGCGATTCACAGGCTTTGAACAGGAAGTTCATTGAAGAACATCATATTGATCTTTATATTCCCGGAAATCCGGCGCATCCACTTACATTTATTAATGGGGTAATGGACCTGCTGGGCATTGATTAATTACATCCCCCTTGCCCTCACCACAAATCTCCCCTGCAGTCCGGCTCCTTCGCTAAAAACACCCACTGGGTGTTTTCTTAACGCTCGGCCCCCTTCAAAGGGGGAATTTGTTTGTGTTCCCGCTCTGAGCCCTGCGCCCTGAGCTCTGAGACTTTAATACCCTGCAGCCTGCCCGTCTTTACGTGATTCCGAAGCCCCGTACCATACCTTGTTCCTGTCATCCCACATTATAGCCTGATACCCTCCGTATCCTCCAAGGTTCCATTCTACCCTGTGGCCCATCGAAAGCAGTTTCTGAATTACTTCCCAGCGGAATCCGTTCTCAAGGCAGAGTATTCCGCCATTTGTCATCAGTTCTCCTGTCGGTTCTGACGAACCGGTATGATAAATCCTTGGTGCATCTCCTGCTTCCTGAAGGTTCATCCTGAAATCAATAAGGTTAATTATTATCTGAGCATGGCCCTGGGGCTGCATATCTCCGCCCATTACCCCGAAGCTGATCCACGGTTTACCGTTCCTGGTAATAAAACCAGGTATAATAGTGTGAAACGGTCTTTTCCCCGGTGCATATACGTTGGCATGTCCTTTATCGAGACTGAACATTTCCCCGCGGTCCTGGAGAACAAAACCAAGTCCTGTCGGGCACATTCCGGAGCCCATACCCCTGTAATTACTTTGAATCAGCGAAACCATGTTTCCATATTTATCGGCAACCGTCAGATAAATTGTATTCCCGGCTTCTATTTTTCCCGGGTCATAAATTTTAGCTGCCCTCCCCGGGTTGATCAGCTTTCTGCGTTCAGCGGCATACTTTTTTGAGATAAGCTGCGCAACTGGTGTGGCACTGTATCGCGGATCTGCATAATACTTAGCCCTGTCCTCGAATGCAAGCTTCTTAGCCTCTGTAAACATATGGATATATTCGGCTGAGCCAAATCCCATCTGTTCGATATTAAATCCTTCGAGTATATTAAGTATCTGAATTGTTGCTATTCCCTGTCCGTTTGGAGGGAGCTCCCATACATCATATCCCCTGTATGATGAACTTACCGGTTCGACCCATTCGGAATTATGTCGCGACAGGTCGTCATAGGAGAGGAATCCACCATGCGACTTCATAAACGCATCAATTGCTTTAGCAATGCTTCCCCTGTAGAATTCATTTCTTCCGCCTTTTGCTATTTTGTCAAGAGTACTTGCCAGCCCCGGATTCCTGAATATTTCACCCTTTGCAGGGGACTTACCTCCGGGCATATAAGTTTCCTTTATGTTTGGGAAATCCTTAAGAGATTGAGTTCCAATGTTGAGAGCGTACGCGATTACTTCTGATACCGGGAAACCGTCCCTTGCATAGGTTATAGCCGGTTGTAAAATGTCTCTCATCGCGAGCCTTCCAAACATATCGTGCATCTCAAACCATCCGTCCACGCACCCAGGGACTGAGACAGGCAGAGGACCAGTTGAAGGAATGAATTCGTAGCCCTGGCTTTTAAGATACTCAAGTTTCAGCGACCGGGGGGATCTTCCACTGGCATTAAGCCCGTAAAGCTTCTTCTTTTCGGCACTCCAGATTATTGCAAAAAGATCGCCTCCCACACCGCATCCCGTAGGTTCTACAACCCCAAGGACAGCATTTGCTGCAATGGCGGCATCAATCGCATTTCCACCCTTTTTAAGAATGTCAAGTGCCACCTGGGTTGCCAGAGGCTGACTGGTTGCGGCCATACCGTTCTGTGCAATTACTTCCGACCTTGTAGCAAAATCCCTTCCTGTTACCCTGTCCTGGGCAGGCAGGCAGAGATTTAGAAACATTTCGAAAAACAATATTGATGAAAACCTCCTCATTATCTTTTATATTCGATTAATCCGACAAAGTTACAAATCTGCTGTATAAATCAATGGTTATTTTCAGTTCTGAAGAGATCTATAACATTTCTGGCCATTGCTGAGACTCCTGTCCTGAATGTAACCGGGAAATCGGGTGCAAATGTTGAACTATGGAGAGGAGAAAGAATTGTACCGTTTTTCAGAAATGAATCATATTTTTCATGTGCGACCCCACCCAGCCAGAATAGAGCTATTCGGATTTTTTCGTCTGTCTGTCCGTACTTGGCAAAATCTTCAGCAACTAAAGCCGGATCAACCCGGATAACATTTGAATCACCCAGAATCTCTCTCATAGAAGTAACTCCTTCCATAACAAGAAGTGGATCATTTACAACAGGCCCGTCATTGCTTTTATCAAATACCACAAGGGGCATTTTTTCCTCTGGCAGACCTGCTGAAATGGCCGCTCCGCGGCAAATTCTTATCACTGATTCCTTGATTGTTTCCAG
>DOTV01000011.1:8708-15239 GCA_003520925.1 Bacteroidales bacterium
CTGGTTCCTCCATGAATTGACCCGACTGTGACAACTGCAGGCTTCAGAGGGTTGATGGTCCTGCTTACAATAGTCTGCAAATCAACTATTATTCTTGCTGCAATAACAACAGGGTCGATAGTTTTGTGAGGTGTGGCACCATGACCACCCAATCCGTAGACTGTCACCTCAGCTGGTTTGGTACCAGCAAAGATTGGTCCTGGATAATAGCCAATTGTACCTGCCTGCATATCCGGACTGACATGGTAACACAGAACATAATCAGGTACCGGAAATCTTTTAAACAATCCAGCATCTATCATTGCCTGCGCGCCGTACATTCCCTCCTCAGCAGGTTGTCCGACAGCTATCAGAGTGCCATGCCACCGGTCCTTCAAAGCCACAAGCGTATTTAATGTACCCAGCCAAGTAGTCATATGAATGTCATGGCCGCATGCATGCATCACTGGATATTCAATCCCCCTGGAATCTTTCATTACAATATTACTTGCATATGGCAGACCAGTATTCTCCTTTACAGGCAGGGCATCCATATCGGTTCGCAGCATAATTGTCTTTCCTTTTCCGTTCCTGAAAATTCCGACAACTCCATTTCCTCCTATACCTGTTGTAGTTTCAAAGCCAAGTTTTTGCAAATTATCAGCCATTAACCCGGAAGTTTTTGACTCCATCAGTGAAAGCTCTGGATTCTGATGAAGATAGAAGTATACTTCCTGATATTCGTCACTTATTTGATCTGCCGTTTTAAGTATTTCATTATTGAGCAGATTCTTCTGACTGTAGATATTTAAAATGCAGACAGATGTAAAGACAAAAGAGAAAAATAATTTCATGGATTCTTTATAGTCTGTTCTATTTTTCCATTGCTTTTATCCTTAATTCCTTTGGCATCTTTTCGATGGCATATCTTAATGAGGTTCTGGGCATCACAGCCTTATTCCTGATCACATAATCAAATATCTCTTTCTGATAAACCTGACTTGAAGCTTTAAGCATCCACCCATATCCCTTCTGGACCATATCATCTTTATCCAGCAAAAGAATATCTGCAATCTCTAATATATCGTTGAGAAACAACCCCTTCCTTGCAGGAACTATTAGTGTAACTGCAGATGCTCTTTTCTGCCATCGGCCTGGCTGTTTTGCCCATCTTTTAAGATCTGATATTTTTTCAGGGAACATTTCAACAAGTGTTCCCACAGTATGGTTGCATAATGTATCGCATGTGGCCCAGTTTGATACATAACTGCTGATCCATCTTTCAAATACCCTTATGTCATCCGGTTCATATTCCTTGCTGACAATATATGACCAGATGCAGGCAATTAAAGATTCTTCCATATAGCCTGATTGCCACAATTCTTCACACAAATCAAATATCTCTGATTTTGACTTTCTCCTGATGGAGGCAAAATGCTCTTTTGCGATCTTTTCTGTGACTGCTGATTTTAGACCGTGAATCTTTACAGATTCCTTAAAGAACCTTTCACCCGAGATCCTTGTTTTCTCGTCGGCATTTGATATTAATACCTGCCTGATTTTTTCAATTTCTGTACTCATTATTTTTTTTATTACCGTCATTGCGATCCGCAAGGGGGCGGAGAAGCAATCTTATTCATTCCTCCAGCAGATTTACTTCTTTCACATCCCGTGTGCTGCAATTGAGCCTCAGACTCTTTATCTCACATGGTCTGAAACTACCTGTCCATTTTCTTTTAATAAAAGGAAAATCAACAGTTGCAGATGTTTCTGAACCAGTGGTTTCAATACATCTTATTATCAGATCATCACCCTCTTCTGATTTTTTTATTGCTGATATAATAATATTCTCACTGTCAACCGTAAGGAACGAACCGGCCTTTGGAAATGACCCTCCATGTATACCCTGATAAATTATGACAGCCGGGGAGAGGAACTCTTCAGCCATCCTTGGAATATTCATTTCTTGCCATGTATCCGGGTGAGGCACCAGCAGCATCCTGAAAGTATGGATACCCTGATCCTGCCAAATATGTTCCGCATTCATATCAAGGACCCTCGGATTATGGTGAGCATAAACAGCAGATCGGATTACTGAGAGCCTAATATCATTGCCATGGACACTATAACCATATTTTGCGTCATTAATAAGTGTAAAACCGTATTTAGCCCCTTTGCTCATCCCTGTGACATCGATCCACCTTTGTCCCGGATCCTCATCCCCGTTGGCTGTCCGTACTTTGAACCCATAGGGAGTTTCATATGTAGCAACAGGAGATTCAATATTTACAGGGAATGAGAACTTGACCATTTTCAGGTGCTCGTTCCAGTTTAGGGTGACTCTCGATTCAATACTCCTTGACCCCGCATAAAGCAGCCAGTCGATTGAAAGTGCTGAAGAACCATAAGTGGTGGTAACTCTTATTATACTGCGCAATGCACCCTTTTCCAGAACTTTGATTGTTGGGTTCCCGAATGAACCGATCTCCCTGGAGAATGTCTTGATATCATGGCTCCAGGTATCGCTCAGATCTTCTATTATTATCGCCATGCAGCCTTTGCTTCCTCCCTCAAATACTTCCCTGCCATTTTCTTTATCAAATATTCCAATTGTTCCCGAATCTGAGATTGTCACTTTGAGGAATTCATTTTCCATCGAGTTTTTTTCAAGGGTAACCCCGGGTTCAGTTTCACCTGTTTCCACTGCTTTGATCCTTATCTGCCTGTAACCAAAGGCAGGGACAGATGTTCTGACTACTAATCCCTTACGACTGCCGGTCTCCGTTGTTCCGGAGCCCCATTGATGCCTGACAAGGTTACCCTTTTCATCTTCTGCCTGAGAAATTTTCCTTGCATCCCAGTTGAGATCATATTCCAGGTTAGCCTTTATATCCCATGCATGTGGATTGAATACCAGAAGGTATTGAGAAGAAGGGTCCTCTGAAGGAACCTGCCATTCGAGCTTCTGAACCGCAGTAAAAAGTGCCTGATGTGCTATATCAAGGGCATGACCAAAACCTTCCCTGGTCGTCATAGAGTGTTCAGGGACTGAGGTTCCGGCAAGGCTGTCATGGAACTGGAGGAAAAGTACTCTTTTCCATGCCGAAGTAAATCCATCTTTCGGATATTTAAATCCCCAGATGACTGATCCAAGTGCAGAAATTTTCTCAGCTGTTATTAGGGCAGCTTCAGAAAGCCTGTTGTATTTTTTTATTTCAGCCTCAGCGGTATAGCATCCGACTGCATGGTGCTGAAGATCATCCTTGATGACCGGCAGGTTGAGGTTGCTTTCGTTGCGAATTTCGCTGAAATACTTTTCAGGGGTGCTGAACAGAATTTTTGGCGCACCATCTTCTGTCTGGATTTCCTTTATTGATTCAATGTTCTCTTTTGTTGCACCTCCTCCGTGGTCGCCAGCTCCGTAGTAAGTCATGAAAGTCCGGAAAGGCTGACCCCTAAACTGGTTTAAGACCTGTTCGACACGTGTTCTAACAGATCTGCTGTCGGTATAGCTTACAGGTATGCGATATGTCAGAACTCTGGATCCGTCAGGGCTTTCCCACCAGAACATATCGGCAGAAATTGTTTTTTCCTTTACACCAGGACGCATGAAGACATAATTCTCCATACCCTGCAGTTTTATAATCTGTGGCAGTGTACCGGTATGTCCGAATGAATCAGGGTTAAAGGCAACTGTGGCACGATGTCCGAGGAGTTTCTGAAGAGTGAACTGTCCGTACAATCCCTGCCTGACCATAGCTTCACCGCACGGTATATTCATGTCCGGTTCCACCCACCAGCCGCCTACAACGTTCCAGCGCCCCTCATCGACACGTTTTCTTATTTCAATGAGCATATCAGGATCATTTTCTGAAACCCATTGATAGAATTGGGCTGAGCTTGCAGTAAAAGTAAAGTCGGGGGTCTCATTCATCCGGTCCAGTGCTGACCTGAATGTGCTGTGAACCACCGCAAGCCCTTCGGACCACGGCCAGAGCCATACCGGATCGATATGTGCCTGCCCGATAAGGTGAAATCGATAATTTCCGGCATCAGAAGGCCATTTACCGGTCTGTTGCTTAAACATAAGCTTACTGTTCATAAGCGGAACAAAAGCAATACCTGCTGTCCCGGATGCCGCTCTGTTTAAGAATTTCCTCCGTGTAATGATTTTTCTTTTTTCTGACATATCTATTCTTCATTTTGAACCATTGCTACGCTCAAACTGGCATAATCACCAACCTCTTCGCCAAGGGCCGCAGGCACAATACTGCAAACATCCCTTGCAGGTGCCAGGGCTTCCTGTTTGATGATCTCAAGACATGCAGGCTCGATAAATTGCCTGCAACGCGAATATATGCTTCCAATAACTATCTTCTGAGGATTAAGAATATCTATCAGAATCGAAAGTCCCTTGCCGAGATACTCGCCCGAGATTTCAAGGATCTTTATAGCGGTCTTATCGCCTGAGAAAGCTGCATCAGCAACATCCTTTGCTGATATTTTGTCGATATTTTCAGGATTATTACAGAAGGAGACGGGCTGTTTCAGTGCAAATTTTTCGCTGACTATTTGTCTTGCCAGAAGAGTTATCCCCGTTCCGCTGCAGAAAGCTTCAAAGGAGCCTTTTTTCCCGTAGGCCCTGGGGCCATCTTCCGCCAGGCGTATATGCCCGACTTCACCGGCAAGATCATTAGTCCCTGAATAGAGCCTGCTGTTAATAATTATTCCTCCGCCCATTCCGGTACCGAAAGTCAAAAACACCATATTCCGTGTGCCCCTGCCTGCCCCGAATTTCCATTCAGCAAGGGCACAGGCGTTTGCATCATTCTGGAGAAAAACCGGGACATTGAACTTATCCCTGAACAGGTCAACTATAGGAATATCGTTCCATCCGGGCAGGTTGGGGGGTGACTGAACAATTCCCTTTATACTGTCTAGGGGACCTCCGCAACTTATTCCGATAGCTTTTAGCTGCTCCGGTCCGAGGGCATCGGTGGTTTCGGATGCAGTCTTCATCAGCAGGTTTATTGCATGACCCGGACCTTTACCGGTTTCGGTAGGAAAAGAAGCTTTTTTAAGTATCTCCATCTTCACTGTTCCTGCAATAACTGCACATTTGGTTCCTCCGATATCAATTCCAAGATAATATGGGTTCATAAATTAAATTTTAATTAATCAAGTTATGTCAACAATTTGAGGCTGTTAAAAAAGCCCCCCTTGGGGGGTTGGGGGGTGTACACCAGCTTTTCAATACCCCCAAAAATCCAGTACCTTATTTTATGTTTTTCCAGAACCTCTCCTCTGATTTCCTGAGTTCATTCTTCTTTTTTCTTTCAAGGAAATAGAAAAACAGGACCGCGACTATCCCAGTAATAAGCAGACTAAGAATAATATACTGAACAATTTCCGAAATGTGCCTTCCGGCAAGCGGTACCTGTACATTCTTTATTGTCTGATCGCCGGTGCCCACGATTTTACTTCCGACATCAATTCCGAAAATATTTCTGACAAAGAACAATGCAAAAAACCCAAGAAGTCCTGAAAACAAAGGTGTTACAATCCAGCCTGCAGCAATTTCACCAATAATCCTGAAATTGATATTCCTTGCTCCCTTGTAAAGTCCTATACCAATCACGCTGCCAATCACTACCTGCGTGCTTGAAACAGGAACCATTGGAACAGGAGGCAGGCCGATTTTATTTAAAAACAAAGAAAATCCTGATGATGAGAAAATAAAAAGAACCAGTGCCTGAGAAAGAACAACCACAAGCGCCGCTTCTGATGAAAGCTCCATTATGCTGGTTCCGACCGACTCCATAACACGATTTGAATATGTCAGGATCCCGCCTGCAATTGCCAGACTTCCCAGAAGAAACAGCTGTTGTGACGATGAAAGTGAGAATATCCCAAGATCAAGCGGCTGTAGTTCAAATGCCGG
Organism: Bacteroidales bacterium; assembly: GCA_003520925.1. GTDB lineage: Bacteria > Bacteroidota > Bacteroidia > Bacteroidales > VadinHA17 > LD21. The sequence goes on from DOTV01000011.1 coordinate 14,629, forward strand.
AATAAAAACCCCGACGACATTGGCGATATTATTTGCACCCAGACTGAAAGCACCAAATGCACCTACAATTATAAGACCGGTTCTTATATATGATTCGAACCGGATAAGGTGAATTGAAGATTTCTTCTTTATTGTTTTCAGGATTATATATAAAAGTATTGCAAAAACAGCTCCGAGCACCGGACCCGATAACCAGGTCGTGACTATCTGTGTCAGTACTTTTCCATCGGTATGGTTTCCGGTGAAAAGGTTCCATCCTATAATTGCTCCTACAATTGCCTGAGTTGTCGAAACCGGTAATGCAAACCTGGTCATCAGGTAAACCGTAATAGCTGCGGCAAGGGCAACGGTAAATGACCCTCCGATTGCATTTACAGCTCCAAGTTTCCCTAGGGTTCCGGAGGCGCCTGCACCCTGAATCACTGCTCCAAGAATAACAAATACAGAAGCTATAATTGCTGCCTTTCTGAAACTCAGCATCTTTGACCCTACCGCGGAGCCAAATATATTGGCAGCATCATTTGCCCCCAGGGACCAGCCCAGGAATAGACCGCTGGTAAGAAAAAGTATTATCATAAATCAGAAATATTCAACTTTTTACGACACACGAT
>DOTV01000006.1 GCA_003520925.1 Bacteroidales bacterium
GCTTCGGTCATTTCCTTAATCACGGCTTTGTAGATAACCTCCTGAGTATCAAATGTAACATTTGGATCACCCTTGAGGGCATCAGTGTAAGGAATATCACCCCAGCGGTCAGTCAATGTCCAGAAAATATATGCTTTTAAGATACGGGCAATTGCAATCTGATTTTCATTTGCACCGTTCAGGGCAGCTGTAGCTTTCGTTGCTTCATCAGTGTTATTGATTATGATATTCTCAAGATCGTACAAAACTCCCGAATAAGTCCCCATAGGAGATGCCATATTCAGGGAATAACATGATGCATCGGGATATTGAGTTTCCGAGAAATACTGGCAATACAATGCCGGAAGGGTAATTGCGCCATAACCGCCAATACCTGACAGCACATTTGTGAGTAATGCTGCAGTAATCGGTGTGTTGGTAGCTGCCGGATTGACATTCGTTGTCCCAAAATCTTCCAGCTTGCTGCACCCTGAGGAATAAACTATCGCCAGGGCGAGAGTAATTATATAAATTGTTTTTTTCATCGTAATAATTTTTTAAAGTTTCTAATCGCTAAACTAGAAGTTGAGTTTAAGGTTCACCCCTACAGAGCGCATACCCGGGAACTGTCCGTTTTCACCTGATGAACCTGAAATTTCTGAGGGATCAAAATCCTTTGTTGAGGAATAGATCAGCCATGGGTTCTGGGCAACGACAGAAATGATAGCTCCCTGAACATATTTGTTGATTCCAATTTTACTAACAGGAATATTGTAACCAACGCTCAGTTCACGAAGCTTAACAAAGGTAAGGTCGTAAACAAACTCATCATAGACACTGTTATTATAGAAGCCATGCCAATAATCCTGTGCCTCTACATAATAATCAACTGCAGAGTGATCAGTCTCATCAACTCCAAAAACATGAACACCACCACCGTCAGCTACAGGGTCACGAATTGGGATCCCCTTGTCATTAAGACCTGAAGTCTTTGCTGTAAGACCTGAGAATGTTCCCCACATATCAGACAGAGAAAAGAATTTACCACCAATCTGATAGTCTAAGTTTACATTCACGGTTATGTCTTTCATTATCCTGAAGGAGTTCTGAACACCCCCGGTAAATTTCGGAAGTACGTTGCCATAGTATTTATTTGGGTCATTAACATATAATCCATCAGTAGTCAATAAAGGCTTGCCCTCGAACTCGGCAATTCCGTTTCCATAAAGCTCACCCCATGGCTGGCCGATTGCATGCACCATATTAGGTGTATCCCACATTCCATCTACTGCCACAATCTGATCGATTCCTTCGGCAATCTTGACAACCTTATTCTCAATCAGGTATGCGAAAGTTGTATTAAAATCCCATGTAAGATTTGCCATTGATAACGGTCTCAGATTTAATGCGATGTCAATACCTTTTTTTGCAATCTCACCTGTATTGAGATATTTTGAGGTAAATCCGCTATAGTTAGCTATGGAAACTGCAAGAGGGATATCTTTTTCAGTACCATCCCAGTAAGTTGCTGTAATTCCTACTCTGCTGTTAAAGAACCTCAATTCCAGACCAAGTTCTTTTTGAGTTTTTACAGCACCTCTAATATTCGGGTCGACAAGCTGATCAGGTGTTCCCATAAGAAAGTTTCCGTTCCACTGATACGAGCCGACACCATATGCAAAACCAGGATAATCAAAGATTCCGATAACTGTCGGGATCTCTCCCCAGGAAGCCCTTAATTTGGCAAAATTCAGAAAATCGATTTTCAGGAGATCACTGAAAACAAATGAACCTCCGAAACTTTTTGACAAGATAGAGTTATTGGCAGGAGGAAGAACAGAGTACCAGTCATTTCTCAAAGTGAATTCTGCGAACAGGAAATCCTTGTACCCGATATCACCTCTTACAAATGCTGCCCTGTATTTTTCCTTTTCTCTTGAGTTGGATATGCTCGGCTGATCTTTGGAGTTGCTAATGGAATAGAGATTCTTTATATTAAAACCATTAACTGTATTAGCGGAGTTTGCTTTATAAGTGGACTGGAAAAAGTCAGTTCCGGCGTTTGCATTGATTTTGAAATCACTGCCTATCTGCTTTGTATATGATAAAAGAGCTTCATAGTTTTCGCGGGCTGAGAAGGTTGTTCCTGTGTAATAGTAACCCTTAGCCTCAGGAGTATTACCGGTTGTCTGTGTACCGCTGTCATTTAAATCAGTACTGTACATTCTTTCCGACCAGGTATTGTTCTGCTGCCTGCGGTAAGTGACTTTAGCGTTCAGCCCTTCAATAATTTTGTAATTAAGTGAGACATCTCCAAATAAACGGTCGGCTGTTGATGGCATTTTTACAAGGTCGAACCATTTATAGAAATTATACCAGTAGTTACCTGCATAAAATAATCTTGGATTAGTCGGGTCATAAGAAGTCGGGTTATTATGGTTCCAGCTTGCCCAGATACCATCAGGTGTTCTCAGGTCTTTCAGTTCCTTCATTTTATTCATATCAAGGTCCCTGTGGAACCACTGGTTGAAGGAACCTGTAGTCTGGTTGGAATACTGGTCATCAAATTCCCCGCTGATCTTTGTGTCAAAGAAGTTTACATTTGCAGCGAAAGTCAGTCTCTTTGTTAAATCGTATGTGGTTTTAATGGCAAAAGTCGTTTTGTTAAGATATGTGGTTGGAATATTACCTTTCACATAAATATTACCAACAATTGCACGGATGCTATAATTTTCACCAAGCTTTGAAAATGCCACATTATTATTGTATGTCATACCAGTATCATAAAAATCCCTGGAGTTAGAAGGCTGAGGTGTTAATCGCGCGGTTGTGCCTGTGTATTTCGAACCCGGATACCATGAATACCACGGGATATATTCCTGTCCGGCCATTCTGGGGCCCCAGCTGGCATCGTCGGAATAATCAGGATAATACTTGCCATCAAGTGGCTGCCATTCAACAGGGTCAATGCCTGGTCTGTAGGAATATCTGTACATATCGGATACGTTACCTCCGGCATAATCATTCTGATAGTTTGGCAGAATATAAACTGAAGATGCCATAACACCTGAATTGACTTCAACACCCATTGATCTTCCGCCACTCATTTTTGCTTTCTTGGTAGTAATGATGATTGCACCGTTGGCACCCTGTGAACCAAGTATTGCAGATGCAGCTGGTCCCGAAAGCACACTGATGTCTTCAACATCATCCATGTTAATATCATTTGAGTTTGGCAGAATTGTTCCGTCAACCACATATAATACGCTGGTCCCGGTCGAGAAACCACCTGAACCGCGTAACCTTATCTCACCAGTACGGCCAAGTGCTGCAGCAGACTGACCCCTGAACTGAATACCGGAAACTTTACCGGCAAGTGCATTATTGACGTTAACCTGCCGTACTTCAGTCAGTTTATCGCCCGATACCACCTGGTTCAGAGAAACAGATCCCTTAGGAGCCCTTTTTATGCCATACCCACTTGTTACAACAACTTCCTGTAATCCAATAAGACTGGATTCCAGAGCTACGTTGATAACAGCCTGTCCTGCAATCGGAATCTCTTTTGTGGCCATCCCCACATAGGAGAATACAAGTGTCTGGGCTGTTGTCGGTACTGTAACCGAATATTTTCCATTCAGATCAGTAAGAGCACCGATAGTGGTCCCCTTAACCTGAACAGTTACCCCGGGAATTGCTCCCTCCCCTTCTACAGCAGAGGTAACCGTACCTGTAATGACTCTTGTTTGTGCCATCAGGGTCGAAACACCTGCAAACACAAACAGTACAATCAGCAGTAATAGTTTCTTCATACGATATTAGTTTTAGGTTTGAATTTAACCTGCCAAAGATAGCGGTTTTTATAAAAAAACAAAAAAACA
>DOTV01000049.1:0-1449 GCA_003520925.1 Bacteroidales bacterium
GATTACCGCGACCGGCTGCAGCTTACCTATACCTGGAACTTTGGCAGCAATTATTTCTCTCCTTATGTTTATAAAGAGTATTATTCCGATAAGGTGGGAACCGAATACAGGATAGTCAATTCCCCTGTCGATAACAGATTGACATCTTTCACCAAACCATTTAACCTCCTCAGCGGATATGAGCTCGGCGGCGGCATTAATACAACGCTGTGGTACATAAATATCAATGCAAGGATCTTTAAGGGACATATAAACGAATACACAGGGCAAACAATATCAATACCCTCGAGGAATTATTTCTCCTGGAGTATAACCAGCACAGCCTATGGCAGTTTTGGTAAAAACAAAAAAACAACTGCATTTGCTTTTTTGAGCTATACGGGGGTAAACATTAATGCTCTGTCTAAAACATACAGCATTCCTTTTTATGGTCCTGGTGTTCAGACACAGATAAAGGACCACACTATTGGGGTGGTATGGGTCCTTCCCCTGTCAACACATGTAAGATTAAGCAGAACCGAAACCGAGACGGCTGCTTTTTACTCCAGAAATATTATAGGATTTGATGCTTCAAATTATATCCAGTTCATGTATTCATTTAAATTCAACAAAGGGAAGAATGTCAAAAAGCTCGATAAGAAAATCGACATCGAGAGCGACAGTAAAAGCAATGCAATAATGAACTGATTATACTCCACTGAATTTCACCCCTCGGTAGAGCAGGTTCAGGAATCCTTTTTGCAGTTTCAGGCAGTTTTTTCAATTGTATCCTTCACTAAATATTATTTTTGAAAAAATTGAAGGATATGAAAGCCCTTAAGCTTTTTACAATTGTTATTTGTTTTCTCACTCTGGGAACCGAGATCCCAGGGCAGATCAGTATGTAAATTAGCTGCTTAAAAAGTTGATGAAAACGAACCCGGCAAAACAGTTTTTTATTATTGCATTTCTGCTGTCATTCGCAATAGCATTGACAATCCATTTCCCTGTGGTATTGAATTACTTCTTCGGAGATGAGGGGGGAGGCAGACCCGGACACGGATTTACCCCGGGATTTGCCCATATTATAGGGCATCTCTTTATAACCTATATTGTGGCACTTCTGATGTTCACCCTGAATTTCTTCATCCTGAATCCTTCAGGAAAGCATGGAAGCCTTAAGCCATTGCATATAGTTATTGCTGTTACACTGACAGTAATTTCTGTCTATATATTGAATGATTTGCTATTTTCAATCCTGGACAAAATTGATACCTCTCCCCGTCCCAGGGGAAGAGGACGCCGGGATGAGTTTGATTATACCAACTTCTTTGTTTCAGGGCTTGTTATTGGCTGTGTACTGATAATCAGGCTGATCTTTCAGAAACAAACTATCACACTCGAAAATGAAGAACTAAAGCGGGAATCTCTTCAAAGTCAGTACGAGTCATTGAAGAATCAACTGAGCCC
>DOTV01000049.1:1766-8896 GCA_003520925.1 Bacteroidales bacterium
GATACCGCTCAGAATTATGTCAACAGCCTTTCAAGGGCTCTCCGGTATACCTTGAAAAGCAATGAAAAACAACTTGTCACGCTGAAAGAGGAAATGGAGTTTATGGAATCTTATTTGTTCCTGATCAGGATGAGGTTTGGCAGTAATCTTACTGTTCAGACGACCATAAATGAAAATCTTTTGTCATATAATCTGCCTCCCCTTACAATCCAGACTCTTGTTGAAAATGCAATCAAACATAACGAGATCAGTAAACTGCATCCGCTCACGATCAGTATTCTCACCACCGAATACGAGAGCCTTATAATTGCTAACGGATTTCAGAAGAAAATCACCTCTGAAGAAGGAACCGGGATAGGTCTGATAAACCTTTCAAAGCAATTTCAACTGATCGTAAACAAAGAAATTATTATACGTAACGAAAATAATATGTTTAGTGTTGAAGTACCATTAATCAGGCAGTAAAAATGAAGGCGCTAGTAATTGAAGATGAAATTCTTGCATCAAAACATCTGCTCCGGGTGCTTGAGGAGGTCGGTGATATTTCGGTTATTGCGGTTCTTGATTCGATAGCTGAAACAGTAGAATGGTTCAGAAGTAATCCTCAGCCGGATATTGCATTTATGGATATTCATCTGGCTGACGGGTCTGCTTTTGAGATATTCAAACACGCAGATATTTCCTGTCCGATCATATTTACTACTGCTTATGATGAGTATGCCATGAAGGCATTTAAAGTTAACAGCATCGATTACCTCCTTAAACCGATTGAGCCGGCCGATGTAAAGGCTGCATTGAAGAAACTAAAGGAACTCTCAGGTTCTGAAAGTGTGAAATCAGCCTTTGACAATTTCATTACTTCCTACGGAAAAACTTCTAAATACAGGAAGCATTTTCTTATACCTTCAAAGGGAGACAAACTGATCCCGGTCCAGACAAGCGACCTTGCATGCTTCTGCATAAATGCAGGCGTGGTCAAAGCATTCTCATCTGAAGGCAAATCTTACACCTTTGATTACACCCTCGAGGAACTTGAAGAAATGCTCGATCCTGACATGTTTTTCCGTGCCAACCGTCAATATATAATTTCAAGGACAGCAATAATTGATATCGACCTCTGGTTCAACAGCCGTCTGTCGGTGAACCTTAAAATACCTGTTCCGGATAAAATCCTTATAAGTAAAGCCCGTATTGGTGAATTCAAAAACTGGTTCGGGAAATAAAAAAAATTTAAATTATGCGAAGAAAACAAGTAGTGAATAACAAGTTCCATCGTTTTTTAATGGTTGTATTATTATTCTGGATTCAGATTAATATTATTGGCCAGGATGCCGTTAAAATTAAAAGGATAACTGTTCCTGTCGAATTTGACGGCTTGCCGCAGGAGTCAGCATGGCAATCCCTTGATATTTTTTCATTGACCATGCACAGGCCGAATTTCGGAACTCAGCCTTCAGAGAAAAGTGAAGTCAGGATCGGATACGATGATGAATTTCTCTGGATCGGTGCTTCTCTTTATATGCAGGATGCCTCGAAAATCTTTGCTGTAACGAAGAAGAGGGATGAGGAACTATTTGACTATGACGCTTTTGGAGTAGTCCTGGACACATATAACGACAATGAGAACGGCCTGGGATTTTTTACTGCCCCGACAGGTCTCAGGACCGATTACACAATCTCAAATGATGCAGCAGGACAAGGTGGACCCGGAGGCCCTCCGGGAATGAATTTAAGCTGGAACACCTTCTGGGATGTAAAAACAACCAGGGACGACAAAGGATGGTATGTCGAAATGAGGATCCCTTTTTCAAGCCTGAAATTCAAACCGGAAAACAATATTGCAACAATGGGCCTGATAATAACCCGTATTATAAGTGCAAACAATGAGACAGACACTTATCCTGCGATCGATCCGAAGTACGGATTCATGGCAGTTAATAAACCATCTCTGGCACAGGAAGTGGCAATCGAAGGGGCAAGACCGTTAAAACCAGTTTATGTGTCACCATATATAATCGGAGGATTTTCAAGAGACTATTCAATCAATGAGGAGGAGACTGACTATATAAGGCAGGATGATCCTGAATATAATGCGGGTCTCGATATAAAATATAATATCAACAGCAACCTTACTCTCGATCTTACGGCAAATACCGATTTTGCACAGGTGGAAGCTGATGATCAGCAGGTGAACCTGACAAGATATTCACTTTTCTTTCCCGAAAAGAGGATGTTCTTCCAGGAAAGGTCAAGCCTGTTTGATTTCAGTCTTGGAGGACACGCTGATAACCTGTTTTACAGCAGGAACATAGGTATCTCCCGGGGAGAACCTACAAGGATATACGGAGGGGCAAGGCTGACAGGAAGATTAGGGAAATGGGACATGGGTTTCCTCGATATGCAGACTGCAGAACAGGAAGAGACCCCTGGGGAGAATTTCGGTGTCCTCAGGATGCGCAGACAGGTTATCAACCAGAATAGCTATGTAGGAGGAATTATGACATCAAGGCTTGGAATGAATGGCAACCAGAATCTGGCCTATGGTGTCGATGGTATATTCCGCCTCTTTGGTGATGATTACCTGAATGTAAAATGGGCCCAGACCTACGACAGTAAGATTGGCAATAAAATGAATTCCCTCGACCCGTCATTTATTCTTCTAAACTGGGAAAGACGATCAGAAGAAGGATTTGCATACAATCTGAATTATACCTATGCCGGACGAGAATTTACTCCTGGTGCAGGATTTGTGATGCGCAACGGGGTCCAGGGGCTGAACGGAGGTTTGATTTACGGCTGGATACCAGGTGATAAATCAAAACTATTCAATTATAGTATAAATGTAAGAGGTGAGAGGTATACAAGGCTGGAAGACGGCAAACTTGAATCGGGAATAATATCTCCGGGCTTTGAGTTCAATACAAAAAAGGGTATTCATGCCGAATTCTCACTGGAGTTACAGAGTGAAGGTGTCATGGAAGATTTTAATCTTTCCGACAGCATTAAGATTCACGCTGGGAATTATTCATTTACAGGCTCGGAGATTAGCCTGGGAACATCACAGGCAAGAAAGATCTCTATGCGTTCAGAGGCAAGCATCGGACAGTTTTACGATGGAAAAAGGATCGGATTCAGGGTGGAACCCAACATTAATGTATCATCCAGTCTGACATTAGCTGCAGGATATGAATTTAATGCAATCAGGTTTCCTGACAGGGCCACCAATAATTCGCTGAATATTCATTCAGTGAATCTGAAAGCTCTATATATGTTCAGCACAAAGTTCTCAGCGACCTTGTTCGTACAATATGTAAATACCGAGGATGAACTGATCTCTAATTTCAGACTAAGGTATAATCCACGCGAGGGTAATGATTTCTACCTCGTTTTTAATGATTTCAGGGGTATTGATAATAACAGGTATGTGGTACCTGAGAAGCCCTCCTTCTTCAATAAGACTGTAATGGTCAAATACACCCACACATTTATTTTATAATTCTTGTTAATGTATTGTTAATAGCAGAATTATGTGAAATATTTCATGTGTTCATGGTGTCTTTCCTAAAGAAATATTAATCCTGTAATTTAGTAATAATGAACATCTCCAAATTCTTTCTAAGTCTTATAATCACAATTGCAATGCTTTTGCTGATGGATCCGAGATCCTTCTATGGTCTGGCATTTCATGAATGGGCCGGATTGGTGATCGGAATATTTTTTATTCTTCATAAGATCCTTAACTGGGGCTGGATAAAGAAAGTTACTGTGGGTTTTTTCAGAAAATGTCCGGGCAGAGCCAGGTTTAATTATATCCTTGATGTAATGCTGCTGGCAGGTATCACCCTTATGATTCTGAGCGGAATTGCAATAGCCCGGACCATTGATTTTTCATGGCTGAACCTGGGAGGTTCAAGGATGTTCTGGAGAGTGATGCATACAAGTTCTTCATTCATTACCCTTGCACTGTTCGGCATTCATCTGGGTTTGCACTGGAACTGGGTTCTGGTGAGGTTACACTTAAAAAAGTCAAAAAATGGTAAAGAAAATTAGCTTCCTGATTTTATCAGTTGCGATAATGGTTATAGGGATTATTGCATTTGGTAAACTAGGCTACTGGAACAGAAGTGTCAGGATATTTAAGTACAGTTCGGATACTCCTTTTGAAGGAAGACAGGGCAGAGGTCCGGAAGGCAGGGAAGGCTTTATCAGACCTGAAATGCGCGAACTGCCCGACAGCATAAGGGAGAGATTCGAATCAAGGGAAGGTCGTCCCGGTCAGGGAATGAGAGAGATGAATATGCCTGACAGCATTCGGCAACAATTCGGACCACGAAGTGGGGAACGGATAGGAAGAGGTTCAAATGATGGAGGATTTAGAAACAGTGAAGGCCATGGAAGAGGTGAGTTCCCGGGTGGCAAAAAAATAAATATCCGGAATGTGAAATGGTTTCTGGCTGTATTTGCAGCATTTACGGTTATTGCAATTTATACTGACAAAATGGTCTGTCTGATCCGACGGAGAAATGGGAAACTGATCCGGAACTCTGAAAGTACAGGATAGGGTTTTTATTCATTTCTTTCAGAGCTGGATTTTGTTGAGGGTTGCTTACCTCCGGTTTCACCGGAGGTTATTCACATACCGCCACTTCAGTGGCGAGAGGGCTCGTTGCGAGGATATGTTTGAGGATATTGACTAATTTACAATATTTTAACACTTTACACCTCTTTGGTAGTCAAAAAAAATGCCACTTTTGCAAACGTGATAAAAGAAGAAGTTAATTTCAAAACTTAAAAAATAAGACTTTATGAAACAGAGCTTGATAAAATCATCCTCAGTACTTATATTTTTATTTCTGTTTGTAATCTCAGGTAAGAGTCAGCTTTATGAATGGCGCGGACCTGAGCGGAGTGGAATTTACAATGAAACCGGATTGCTTAAAAAGTGGCCGGCAGGCGGCCCACAGCTCCTCTGGGAAGCTGATAAAATGGGTGATGGCTATTCCTCTCCGACTGTAACCGATGACGCTATCTATGTTACTGGAAGAAGAGACAGTTCAGATATCCTGACTGCCCTTACTCTTGATGGAAAGAAGAAATGGGAAGTTGTTTATGGCAAGGCCTGGCTGGCCAACCATACCGGATCGAGATGTACTCCAACATATTATAACGGGAAAATATTCCTTATAAGCGGCAGCGGTGATATTGTCTGCGTCGGATCGGACGGGAAAATAAAATGGTCAAAAAACCATTACAGGTTATATGAAAGTAAACCGATACAATTCGGAATTTCCGAATCTCCTCTGGTTGCCGATAATATGGTTATTGCTTCTCCTGGAGGGAAGAAAGCATCGCTGGTAGCCTTCAATATTAATGATGGTAAAGTAATGTGGGAAGCAGAACCCCTTGATCAGGAACCACAGTATATAAATCCCAAGCTTATTGAATATGCCGGAAAGAAAATAATTGTTACCGTAATGGGTACACAGATATTTGCAGTAAATGCAAAAGATGGTAAGATAATGTGGAAATTAAACTATACAGGTATTAATGCGGCAACCGGGAGGGTAATGAAAAATCATGCAATGACACCTGTTTTCAGGGACGGGAATATCCTTATCGCAAACGGTTACAACTGGGTTGCATTGAAACTTAAGCTTTCAGCAGATGGCAATTCTGTAAGCATTGTCTGGGAAAACAGGAATTTTGACCCGCAGCTTGGAGGAACTGTTCTTTTGGGTAATAATATTTACGGAACAACACATATGTCAAAACCGGTTGATATGTGGACATGTGTCGACTGGACAACGGGTAAAACACTATGGACTGCAAAATGGTACTCAAGAGGCTCTGTAATTTCTGCCGATGGAATGCTGTATTTATTTGAGGAAAAGTCGGGTCATGTTGCCCTTGTGAGACCCGATCCCTCAAAGCTTGACATAGTAAGCGAGTTTCAGATCACAAAAGGAGAAGGACCTTTCTGGGCTCACCCTGTCATTAACAAGGGTAAGCTTTATATCAGGCATGGCGAGGTTTTAATGGTATACCAGATAAAATAAATATTTTTATACCTCAAGTTGACGTACGAAGTGAGTAACCGGAGCAAAGTAAAGCCCGGCGCAGTCAACCGACCGAAGAGACCTCCCCAGTGTAAATCCTGCTTTGCGGGAACTGCATGACATTTTACATATACTTTTTGACACTTCAGTACCTAAAATGGCAGGTTCACTAGATTTTATCCGGAAAATTATTGCTGTTTAAATAGATTTACCGCGTATTTCAAAAACTACCGGAATGAAATTGTTCAAAACATTTGGCTCAATTATTTTCTTAACGATATATAGGATAAAGCACAGCCAGTATATGTAGAACCGATGATGGGATACAAATATTAATTAGTAACATTTATTTGGTATGGAAAACATAGAAAAAAAGTCAATAAATCAATCCATTCGAATTCTGCACAGGAATATAGGATTCTTTATACTGGGATTTGTTCTAATTTATGCAATAAGCGGAATGACTCTTATTTACAGAGATTCTGATTTTTTGAAACATGAGAGAACAATAAAGGTAAACCTGCCTGTTGAAACTAAACCCACCGAGATTGGTCCGGCTCTTAAATTAAGGGATTTTAAGATCCTCAAAACCGAAGGGGATGTAATTTATTTTCAGGGGGGATCATTCAATACGGTAACCGGTGAGGCTATATATTCGGTAAAAGAACTTATTTTCCCGTTTAACAAGCTTACAGCACTTCACAAAACACCAAGCAAAAATCCATTTCACTGGTTTACTCTGTTCTTTGGTGTGCTTATGCTTTTTATGGCTATTTCGTCATTATGGATGTTCAGCACAAAATCGAAAATATTTCGGAAAGGTATCTATTTTGTACTGACAGGATTTGTCTTTTCGATTATACTTCTCTTATTTTTAAAATAGTCGTATTTTAGGATGATCCATGAAATAAAGAATCAATGTTTAAAAGTCGTCAGATTTCATTTGCATTTACAGCCGTATGTTTCTTCTTATGGGAGACCGCTGGCAGCCAGACTATAGATCCACTTTTGTTCCCAAAAGACAACTTTACTGTGGAGACAATAATGGTGAAGACCTCAACAGGTGAAAAGAAA
>DOTV01000114.1:0-853 GCA_003520925.1 Bacteroidales bacterium
TTCCTGGTGTTGAAAGAATTGCCGGTGGCACATTTATCCCTCCTTTTGGCAATTATCTGCCTGTAAACCTGGCAACACCTGAAGGTAAAAAAGAAAGATTCGACGGTCTCATAATGGGTGAGGGGATGATTGAACTCCTTGGTATTGAAGTCATTGATGGATCTTCATTTGGCCCATACAAGCCTGGACCTCCAGAAGTTCTGTTTAATGAATCTTCCGCAAAAATTCATAATGTAAAAGCAGGGGACAATTTTCTTGCTTTCAGGGTCAAAGGAATTGTAAGGGATTTTCATGCCCATTCCCTTCACACTCTTATCCAGCCAATGGTCATTCTTCAGCAGAATCCCGACAGGATGGGACTTATAGCTATTAAGACAAGTGGAAATAATGATGAAGCAATAATAAAGAGGCTCAGAGAATTATATAACCAAATATCACCGGATGAAATATTTGAAACCAGTTATCTTACTGACGATATAGAGAATTTTTATGGACAGGAAAGCAACCAGTCACGGATCATTACTGCATTTTCGGCACTCGCAGCAATCCTTGCAGTGATGGGTTTGTTCGGGATCTCCTTGATCACCATCTCAAAAAGGAAAAAAGAGATCGGGATCAGGAAGGTCAATGGTGCATCAATAGCTGAAGTCTTGCTGATGCTGAATGTTGATTTTATCAAATGGGTGCTGGTATCAATAGTTATTGCAGTACCGGCATCCATTTATCTTTTTTCAAAGTGGCTGGAAAGGTTTGCATACAGGGCTGAGCTGAGCTGGTGGATCTTTGGGCTTGCAGGTCTGTCAGCAATTTCAATAGCACTGTTAACTGTCAGCTGGCAGAGCTGGAGGGCGGC